>NZ_LJFZ01000050.1:0-33650 GCF_001420875.1 Frankia sp. AvcI1
CGGCTCTGGGACGTCGCCGACCCGTCCCACGCCCGACCGATCGGCAACCCCCTCACCGGCCACACCAGTTGGGTGGTGTCGGTGGTATTCGCGCCGGACGGGCAGACCCTGGCCACCGCCAGCNNCGATCAGACGGTCCGGCTCTGGGACGTCGCCGACCCGTCCCACGCCCGACCGATCGGCAACCCCCTCACCGGCCACACCAAGGGGGTGTGGNCGGTGGTNTTCGCGCCGGACGGGCAGACCCTGGCCACCNCCAGCACCGATCAGACGGTCCGGCTCTGGGACGTGTGGGCTGACTGAACCCGCAGGGTCTCCTGTTCCCGGGGGATGTCCTACTACCAGCCGGGTGGACACCGGCAGTCCTACGGCTGAGACCGAACGGTCGCCGGCGGCAGGTTTCCCCCTTTTCCGCTGGCGCCGGATCGTTTAACGGACCGGCGGACACGTCAAGGACGCTACGCGTCGCAAGCGATCATCCTTCGGATGACCCTTGACGTGCCCACCGCTCCGCTAAGGCGAGGCACCGTCGGGCAAGGGCGAAAAAATGGAGGGGCCGACAGACCGCGCTGTTCTCGGCCTGCGCTGGCCGCCGCCGACCCGACCGACCACGCCNCCCCCGCCGAGGCACCGGAACCCCCGCGCCCCGCCGACCAAGAGCCCTGGGAACCAGGCGCACAGGTATTCTTCCTGGTCAGACGACCGCAGCCTCACCGGAACACTCACGCTCTATCGTTTCGTCGCAACGTATCGTTTGTCATGCGACGAAACGGAAGTGGCGATTCGGAGTAGTGGGCGCCACACCTCCGGCGCCTCCAGGCCCTACCGGCAGCCCCAGACCGCCCGAGCGCACTACTTCCGACGACCCCGGACAAGGCCGACAGCGGACCCACTCGCCGGCCGAGGCATGCAGCTCCCCGCAGCGACGACCGCCAGGCCCCCGCCGCCGGCAACGACCCACCGGCCAGGCAAGGCAGCGCCCGCCAACCCGTGCACCCCACGCGCACCGGAGCAGGGACACAGACAGAGAGAACCAGCCGCAGCGCGCCCCCGAAGGTCCGGATGCGACCGGACAACGAAGCCGTCCCGGTGGTTCGGCTCGGGTGCGCGCGGGCGGGCTACTGTGNCAGTAGTTCTACTGTACACCCGAGAGCAGCACGGAGCAGCCGGCCCCACAACCATGATCGGAAGGTTGCACCAGCGGTAACACGCACCGGTGCAACCCGACGGAAGCTCACCGGGACTCACCGAACCTGACCCTCTGACCAGGCCATATGTGAAAGGTGCAGGTCGGAGGAGTGTCCCGATCGGGTTCAAGTCCCGTCACCCACCCCAGGTCATCATCTCCGACCAGGTACTCAGGTCGGAGCCATGCTGCGCAGGCATCGGACCCGTTCACCTGCTTGAAGAGCAGGTCACGGCGCCGTCCTGCACTCGTAACGGCAGCAGCCAACCAAGATCGGCGACGAGAGTTCTGCGCTGCCGTAAAGCCGCCCTTCCGGCCCAACCGAGAGACATGGCAGCCGCGTCGCGCGGCAACGACCCGAATGGCCCGCCCATCTCCGGCCAGCAACTCGTGGAGGCGTCGCCTCATCGGGCCCCGCTGGAGCGTCAAACCCCTTGAGCCAGTAGGGCGCCGCGCACTTGCCGGAGGCGATGCTCTAGCTACTACAACGAGGGTAGAAGATGTTGCGCTATGGGGGCGCTCGGTAACAGTGTGGCGGGATGGGACTTCTTCATCTCCTACACGGCAGTGGACAGTCCTTGGGCGGAGTGGCTGGCTTGGCAGCTGGAGAGTGCAGATTACCGAGTGTTGATCCAGGCGTGGGATTTCGTGCCCGGGTCGAACTGGCGCTTCAAAATGCAACAAGGAGTAATGCACTCGACACGCATGGTTGCCGTCTTGTCTACCGCATATCTGACTTCTGTGTATGGGCAGGAGGAGTGGGGAGCTGTGCAGGCCAGCGACCCCCATGGTCTCGAACGCAAGCTGCTACCCGTTCGCATCGAAGACTGCGCCAGGCCGGGTTTGCTGGGCGCGGTGGTGTCGATCGACCTGTTCGATCTCCCTGTCGATGATGCTCGCGATCGCCTGCTCACGCAGGTGCGGGGGGCGTTGGCGGGCCGGGTGAAGCCCGAAGTGGAGCCAGCATTCCCCGTCCGGNCACGCCAGGCGATGGCTATCCCACCGCCCGCGTTTCCCGAGGCCGCCCTCGCCCCTAGTCCAGGGTCGTTCCGACCCAGGCCACTCGGCGTTTCCTTCTTTGGTCACCGGGACGCGGTGTGGTCAATGGCCTTCACTCCAGACAGCCGCACCCTGGCCGTCGGCCTTGACGATGGGACAGTCTGGCTGTGGGACGTGACCGACCCACTCCGCCCCCAACGGCTCAGCGGCCCCCTCGCTGCAGACGACGACGTGGTGTGGTCAGTGACGTTCGTTCCAGACCGCCGCACCCTCGCCATCGGCGGCAGCGATGGAACAGTCCGACTATGGAACCTGGCCGACCCACACCACCCCCACCCCATTGGCGGCCCCCTCCCCGACAGCCGCGCGATGGATTCACTGATGCTGGCACCAGACGGCCGCACCCTCGCCATCGGCGGCAGCGACGGAACAGTCCGACTATGGAACCTGGCCGACCCACACCACCCCGACCCCATTGGCGTCCTCACAGGCAGCCATGAGGTGGATTCAATGGTGTTCGCACCAGACGGCCGCACCCTCGCCGTCGGCGGCAGCGACGGAACAGTCCGGCTGTGGGACGTCGCCGACCCACACGCCCCCCACCCACTGGGTGATCCCCTCATCGGCCGCTACACGGCGGGATCGCTGGCGTTCGCATCAGACGGCCGTACCCTCGCTGTCGGTAACGGCAGTCAGACACTGTGGGTGTGGGACATAGCCGACCCGCATCACCTCCAGCCGCTTGGCGAGCCGTTCACCGACGGCCATATGCCGGAATCGTTCACGTTTGCGCCGAACGGCCGCACCATCGCCGCGGGGTTCAACGATGGGATCATGCAGTTGTGGGACGTAGCAGATCCGCACCACCCCCGGCCGATCGGGGCCCCCCTCACCAGTCACAGCGACGCCGTGCTCTCGGTGGTGTTCGCGCCAGACAGCCGAACTCTCGCCACCGGCAGCGGCGACGGGACGGTCCACTTGTGGCGGCTGAGCTGAACTGCCCCCGGTTGCCGTCCGAACANCTCCAAAGCGTCACCGACACGGCAGATCTCCGACCAGGACGAACAGGCCCATCCAAGGTTTTTCGCATGCCTTCTACACAGTTTCAAGGCACTCCTTCGGGACGCGCGTCGTGCCGCCGCACGGCCAGAACCCGTCAACCCGCGCGCGTCGGAACCTCGGCCCGCGCCCGTTGCGGACNCCGAAGCCTGAGTCAGTCCAGGTACATCCGGACGCCGGCTGCCGAGGGGGCAAAGCCGGTCGCCTCGTAGAAGAGGTGCGCCTCGCTGCGGTCGTTGCGGGACAGGAGCTGGACCTTGTAGCAGTTGGCAGATCGCGCGGCGCGGACGACATCGGTCATCAGCTCCTGGCCGATGCCGTGTCCACGGCATCGATCCTGGCCGTCCCCACAGCCCGGGATCAAGGTGCCCCGGTCGGGGCCGCGCGTCGAGCCGCCAGGACGATCACTCGATGTCGAACAGGCCCTGGCGCACGGCGTACATCACGGCCTCCATCCGCGAGTGCAGCTGCAGCTTGTCCAGGATGTTGCGCACGTGGTTCTTGACCGTGTTCTCGCTGATGAACAGCTTGCGGGCGATCTCGCGGTTCGCGCGGCCCTCCGCGACGAGCTTGAGCACCTCGAGCTCGCGGGCGGTCAGGTGCGGGGCGTTGACGCGGGGGCGGTCCTCGGTGCCGCGGGCCATCGTGGCGAACTCGACCATCAGCTTCGACGCCATCGACGGGCTGATCAGGCTCTGCCCGTTGTGCACGGCCCGCACGGCGTCCGCCACCTCGTGCGGCGGGATCGACTTGAGCAGGTACCCGACGGCACCCGCCTTGATCGCCTCGAACAGATCGGACTCCTCGTCCGACACGGTGAGCATCACGATCCGGGTGCGCGGGACCGCCCGCTTGATCGCCCCGGCCGCGGCGATCCCGTCCCGGCCGGGCATGCGGACGTCCATCAGAACGATGTCCGGCGATGTGCCGGAGGCCAGGGTCAGCGCCTCCTGGCCGTCACCGGCACGGCCGACGACGCTGATGTCCTCCTCGATCTCCAGGACCGTCTGGAGGCCCTGCAGAAAAAGCTCATGATCGTCTACCACGAGGACCCGGATCGGTGCGGAGCCCTCGATGGAGTCGGCTTCAGCAGCCGANGGCGGCATGACACTGGCCGTCATCACACATCCGGGAATCAGGATCGAATCGTCCGGGCGACGACGCGGACGCGAACGAAAGATGGTTCGGACACCCTTCCACTCTACGTGATGAAGTACACACCAGAGGTCGTGACAGCGTCCGAGTGACGCCCGCGTCTTCCCCCATTAACGCATCCGACATGCCGGAAATAGTACGCGGTGGACGGTCTCCGCCCACCCGGATCGCCGGCTTCGGCACCGGAACGGCAGCGGTTTCGGCCGGTCAGGGGCGTCGGCCCCCGATCGGGGCGCCACGGCCGACCCGGGGCCCGGGCCTCGCCAAAATCGGACGATCCGCGTCCGATCGTCTAATGAGGGGTTGTCGCGTCAATTAACCGTCCCTCAATCAGTCGGCCCCGATCTCTGCGCGCGATCGAATTATCGGATGTGCGATATATGGCACTCGACTGGTGGCGCATCTGGCGGTTGACCGTCAATCTCATGTGTATGGCCGCGACCACCAGCACCCCCCAGCCGCGACTCCACATCAAGCCGGGCACGACCTGGTCCGACGCGTTCGCCCGATGCCACGAGATCGTCCCGGAGGCGTTCGACGCCGACCGCCTGCGCAACCTGTGGGGCGGCCAGTGGCGCCGCACCGGCAGTCCCCTGCACAGCCACTCCCCCGTCGACGGTTCGCCGATCGCCGGGCCGCCCATGCTGGGCCAGGACGAGGCGCACGAGGCGATCAGGGCCGCCCTCGACGACCACAAGCAGTGGCGCGACGTGGCGCTGGCCGAGCGCAAGGCCCGCGTCCGCGCCGCGGTCGACGCGATGGACGCCCACCGCGAGCTGCTCGCGCTGCTGCTCGTCTGGGAGATCGGCAAGCCCTGGCGCCTCGCCCTCACCGACGTCGACCGCGCCCTCGACGGCGTCCGCTGGTACCTCGACGAGATCGACGGCATGATCGCCGGCCGCGGCCCGCTGCCGGGCCCCGTCAGCAACATCGCGAGCTGGAACTACCCGATGAGCGTGCTCATGCACGCCATGCTGGTCCAGATGCTGGCCGGCAACGGCACGATCGCGAAGACCCCCACCGACGGCGGCGCCGCCTGCCTGACCCTGGCCAGCGCCCTGGCCCGCCGGGAGGGTCTGCCGGTCTCGCTGGTGAGCGGGTCGGGTTCGCGGCTGTCCTCGGCGCTGGTGCGCGCCCCGGAGATCGGCTGCCTGGCGTTCGTCGGCGGCCGCTCCGCCGGCGGGCAGGTCGCCGCCGCCCTCGTCGACACCGGCAAGCGCCACTTCCTCGAGCAGGAGGGGCTCAACGCCTGGGGCATCTGGGACTTCTCCCAGTGGGACACCCTCGCCGCCCACCTGAAGAAGGGCTTCGAGTACGGCAAGCAGCGCTGCACCGCCTACCCGCGCTACGTCGTCCAGCGCCAGTTGTTCGACCGCTTCCTCGCGATGTACCTGCCGGTGGTCGCCGGGGTCCGGTTCGGCCATCCGCTGGCCGTCGCCGCCGACGACGACCCGCTGCCCGAGCTGGACTACGGCCCGGTCATCACCGCCGACAAGGCCACCGAACTCGCCGCGAAGGTCGACGAGGCGATCACGAAGGGCGGTGTGCCGCTCTACCGCGGTGACATCGCCGACGGCCGGTTCATCCCCGGGCAGGACACCTCCGCCTACGTCCCACCGGTGGCGATCCTGCACCCGCCCGCCTCCAGCGCGCTGCACCACGCCGAGCCGTTCGGGCCGGTCGACACGATCATCGTCGTCGACTCCGAGGCCGAGCTGCTGGCAGCGATGAACGCCTCCAACGGCGCGCTGGTCGCCTCCCTGGCCTGCGACGACGAGTCGTACGCCCGCCGCCTCGCCGGGGAGCTGCAGGCGTTCAAGGTCGGCGTCAACAAGCCGCGTTCGCGCGGCGACCGCGACGAGCCGTTCGGCGGGCGCGGCGCGTCCTGGAAGGGCGCGTTCGTCGGCGGCGCCCACCTCGCCCGGGCCGTCACCGTCGGCCCCGACCCGAACGAACGCCTGGTCGGCAACTTCCCCANCTACTCCCTGTACCCCGAGGTCTGACCGCCTTCCTTCTTCCACGAGACGGCTCTCGATGTCCCGGGCCGTCCCAAGNCGATCCGGGCAGGCGAGTGCGGCACGCTGTGTATGGTCCGAGCCGGCAGACCGTGCACAGCGCACCGCACCTGCCATCTCACGTACCGCGCCTGCCGTCCCACGCACCGCCCCGGCGGGTGTCGGTGCGGCTTCGCGGCCCGATGGCCGATCGGAAGGCAGGGCAGNACCGCCGCTTCCGTCTAGGCTTCGTACTGTGATGATCTATTCCTGGCAGCCGGTCCCCACCGTCCGGTCGGCCCGGGGGNGGGCCGGTGGACGGCGGGTGGCCGCGCCGTGACGGCCACGGCCGCAGCTGGACGGACCGAGCGGTTTCGGGAGCTGCACCGGCCCGGGGTGCCGCTGGTCATGCCGAACGCGTGGGACGCGGGGACGGCGCGGGTGCTCGCCGCGGTCGGCTGCCTGGCGGTGGGGACGACGAGCAGCGGGTTCGCTGGCACGCTCGGCCGGCCCGACCGGTCGGTGACCCGCGAGGAGGCGCTCGGGCATGCCGCCGCGCTCGTCGCCGCCGTGGAGGTGCCGGTCTCCGCCGACCTGGAGAGCGGCTACGGCGCCGAGCCGGCCGAGGTCGCGGCGACGGTGCGGGCCGCGGTGGCCACGGGGCTCGCCGGGTGCTCGATCGAGGACTTCACCGGCGACCCGCAGGCCCCGATCCACGACGTCGGCCTGGCCACCGCGCGGATCACCGCCGCGGTCGAGGCGGCGGCCGGGCGGCTCGTCCTCACCGCCCGCGCCGAGAACCACCTCCACGGCCGGGACGACCTCGCCGACACGATCGACCGGTTGCAGCGCTACCAGCAGGCCGGCGCGGACGTCCTCTACGCCCCGGGGCTGCGCCGCGCGGCGGACGTCCGCAGCCTGCTGGCGGAGCTGGAGCGCCCGGTCAACGTCCTGCTGGTGCCGGGCGGACCGGGCGTGGCGGAGCTGGCCGAGCTCGGCGTCGCGCGGATCTCGACCGGTGGCGCGCTCGCCTTCGCCGCGTTGGGCGCGCTCGGCCGGTCGGTCCGGGAGNTGCTCGACGGGGCGGCCCCGTCGTTCTGGCCGGACGCCGGGGCCGGGCGCGACATCGTCCGCGCCTGGTAACAGGAGACCGGTAACGGGAGCCCGGCAGCGGGAGCCCGGTAGCGGGCCGGCCGGTAGCGGGCCGGCCGGTAGCGGGCGGGGCCGGTCAGCGGCCGCGCAGGCCGTGCTCGGCGAGGGGGCCCAGGCGCAGGCCGGCGTCGTCGCAGCGGGCGGCGAGCTCCGGCAGGGCGCCGAGCGCGCTGCGCCAGGCGCCGGGCGCCGAGGTGCAGTCGCAGTCGTGCAGCAGCACGGTGGCCCCGCCGCGCAGGTCGGGCGCGAGGGTGTCCAGGACGCTGCGCGGGGTCGCCTCCGCCGTCCAGTCCCGGCCCCACGCCGACCACAGCACCGGCGTCAGTTCCAGGTCACGGGCGGCGACGAGCAGTCCGGCGGAGAGGATGCCGTGCGGCGGCCGGACGAAGCGCGGGGTGCGCCCGGTGACCTCGGCGACCAGGTCGCGGGTGCGCACGAGCTGGTCGCGGGTCGACCGCGGGCCGCGCAGCAGCATCGGGCGGTGGTCCCAGCCGTGCANGGCGAGCTCGTGACCGGCGGCGACCATCTCCCGGGCCAGGCTCGGCGAGCGCTCCAGCAGGCTGCCGAGGACGAAGAACGTCGAGCGGACGTCGAGCTCGGCGAGCACGTCGAGGAACTGCGGGGTCGAGGCGGGGTCGGGCCCGTCGTCGAAGGTGAGCGCGACGTGGTCGCCGGCGCCGACCCCGGCGAGCGCCGGGGTGACCCGCAGCCTCAGCCGGCGCAGCGTCGCCAGCGAGGGCAGGCCATAGGTGAGACCTGCCGTGGCACTCAGCGCCACCGCCGTGNGGGCGGCGCGGCGTCCCACGGTGGACCCGCGCGTCGTGACGGACCGCGTCATGGCGCCAAACTCTGCCACACGTGCCGCCGCGCCCCCAGCGCGACCCGGCGGCCGGCCCGATATGTCAGGACCGACCGCCGTCCGGGCCGATCGGCATACATTCCTTCCACGTAGACGTGTCGACGCCGCAGCCGCCGGTGGCGGTGAGCCGTCGCCCGCCCCGACCCGCGGAAGGCCGCATGACCCTGGCCCCGGCCCTGCAGAAGGGCGCCAACATCCCCGTTCCCGCCGGGGTTCTGCGCGTCGCGGTCGGCTGGACGCCAGGCCGGGTGGTGGACGTCAGCGCCGTCCTCGTCACCGAGGAGGAGCGGGTTCGTTCCGACGGCGACTTCGTGTTCTTCAACGCGCCGAGCCACTCCTCGGGTGCGGTCGCCCTGACGGCCGCGAGCCCCGGGACGGCCGGCCTCGTGGTGACGCTGCCCCGGGTGGAGCCGGCGGTGAGCCGGATCGTGATCGCCGGGTCCGTCGACGTGGGAACCTTCGCCGAGCTGGCCGACCTCACCGTCGAGCTGACCGACCGGGCGGGCCGGCCGGTGGGCCGGTTCGTCGCGGAACCCGACGAGCCGGTCAACGCGCTGGTGCTCGGGGAGCTCTACCGCCGGGCGGGCGGCTGGCGGTTCCGCGCCGTCGCCCAGGGCTGGAACAGCGGCCTCGCCGGCCTGGCTCGCGGTTTCGGCATCGCCGTCCGCGCCGACGACCGCGCCGCCGACGACCGCGCCGCCGACGACCGCGCCGATGACCCCGTCGACGACCCCGACGGCGACGCCCCGACCGCCACCTACCCGACGAGCACCTACCCGACCAGCGAGGACGTCACCAGCGACGATGTCACCGGCGACGAGCCGATCGGTGAAGAGTCGACCGGCGCGGAGCCCACGCGGGTGCTTCCCGAGGTCGCGGACGCCCTCGCAGCCGACGAGTCCGAGGCCGGCGCGGAGGACGGCGGCGGCGCCGAGGACGGCGGCGCAGAGGCAGCAGGCGGGACCGAGGAAGAAGGCGGTGGCGGGGAGGAGCGGATTCGGGCGGGCTGGTACCCCGATCCGGTGCGCCCGGACCTCATGCGCTGGTGGGACGGGGAGCGTTGGCAGGGTCCGCCCACGCCGATCCTCACGGAGTCGGACGCGAGCTGCGGTCGGTGCGGCGCTCGCAAACGGTGGCGGTTACTCGGCGGGCCGCCGGCCTGCGAGGAGTGCGCGCAGGCGATCCGGGCGTACCTGTGGGACTGGCGGGCCCGCGTGGTGTCGTCGCTGACGCGCGACGACCCGACCGGGGCCGACCTCGAACCGCTGTGGGCCGACCTGCGCTACCAGCGGATCCCGGAGTCGGCGGGCTGGGAGATCGTCCAGGCGGTCGGGCCGGCGCACCTGGAGCGGCTGGCGGCGTTCGCGTTCGCCGACGGGGTGATCGAGCCGGCCGAGGTCGACCGCATCGAGGCGGCGGCCGCGCGGCTGCACCTGGCCGGCCCGGATCTCGACGCGCTGCGCCAGCGCCTCGCCCGTGGCCTGGAGTTGGCCCGGATCGGCGCCGGTGAGCTGCCCCGGCTGCCCGCGGGTTCCCTGCACCTCGACCTCGACGAGATCGTGCACCTCGACGTGTCGGCCACCCTGGTCCAGCAGGCCGCGGCCGGTCCCCGCCACGCCCCGGGTCGGCTGCTCGCCACCAACCGCAAGCTGCGCTTCCTCGGCGAGACCGGGCGGGGCGCCGAGCTCGGCCTGCCGAAGATCGTCGAGGTGGAGGCACGGGGCGGATGCGTCGACATCGCCGCCACCACCACCCGTGGCTCGGGCAGCTACCTCGTGGACGACCCGCAGTACGTCGCCGCGGTGCTGGCCGGGATCCTGCGGGTCGCCCGGCGGCAGGTCATCGCGCCGGGCAGCCGGGCCAGCCGGGCGATCCCGCAGGCGGTGAAGGCGGAGGTGTGGCGGCGCGACGGCGGGGNGTGCGTCGAGTGCGGGGGCGGCGAGCACCTGGAGTTCGACCACGTGATCCCGTTCAGCCGCGGCGGCGCGTCCAGCGTCAACAACCTGCAGCTGCTGTGCCGGCGGTGCAACCGCTCCAAGGGTGCCCGGATCTGACCGCGGGCGGTGGCGTGCAGGACCCGGCGGACGGCGGCGGAACGCCGCGAACAGCCGCCCGGCTCCCGACTGTCGGACAACCACTGTCGGTCANCGCGTGACGGACAAAGGGTGACGAGCGACGAGGAATCGGGTGACCAGCAGGGAATGGTGGTTGCATCCCCGGGGAAGGGATCGGTGATCTGGTCCATGGCACAGGCGGGAGATGCGTCGGCGGTGGGGGCGAGTGACGCGGTGACGGGTGACGCGGTGACGGGCGAGATGACTACCGGCGTGGTGACGACCGGCGAGGTGACGACGGGCGAGGTGACGACGGGTGACCCGGTGGCGAGTGAGGTGACGGTGCCGGGCGACGGGAGGGCCACGGCTGCGGACGTGTTACCGGTTCCAGCCGCCCCGCCGGTACCGCGGACCCCGCCGTCGCAGCCGACGCCGGCTGCCCCACCCGCCCGCGAGCCGGACGGTGGGACGGCCGCCGCCGGTCCGGACGGCGCGGCGGTGCTCGCCGTCTGGTTCCTGACGGCCGCCGAGCGTGGAAACCCGAGCACCGACCTCGACCGGCGCCATCCCGACGGCCGACCGTGGACCGCCGGCAACCTCGTCGTGCCGCTCGTGCACGGCCGGGACTACTTCACCCGCCTGCTGGCGGTCGTCGAGGGACTCGGTGACGGCGACCTGCTGCTGTTCACCGACTGGCGCGGGGATCTCGACCAGCGCCTGGACGGCGCCGGCTCCGAGGTCGGCGAGGTGCTGGGCCGGGCGGCCCGGCGCGGCGTGGCGGTCCGCGGCCTGATGTGGCGGTCCCATCTGGAGCTGCTGTCGTTCAGCTCGAAACCGAACCGGCTGCTCGCCGAGAAGCTCACGAGCTCCGGGGCACGGGTCGTGCTGGATCAGCGGGTGCGCCGCGGCGGCTCCCACCACCAGAAGCTGGTGGTCGCGCGCCCCGCGGGCGATCCGGCGGCCGGCGTGGCCTTCGCCGGTGGGATCGACCTGTGCTACAACCGGCGCGACGACGCGGCCCACGCGGGCGACCCGCAGAGCCAGCCGATGGCCGCTCCCTACGGTGACGCCCCGCCCTGGCACGACATCCAGGTGGAGGTGCGCGGCCCGGCCGTCGGCGATCTGGAGCACACCTTCCGCGAGCGATGGGACGACCCGTCGAGCCTGGACAACCCGAACCCGTTGCGGCGGCTGTTCTACCGGATCCGCCCGGTGGCGACCCGGACCGACGAGCTGCCCGCCCAGCAGCCCGATCCGCCGGCGGCCGGCCCGCACAACGTCCAGGTCCTGCGGACCTACCCCCGCAAGCTGCACCCGGCGTACCCGTTCGCCCGCGCGGGCGAACGCTCGATCGCCCGCGCCTACCAGAAGGTGCTCCGCCGCGCCCGTCGGTTGATCTATCTGGAGGACCAGTACATGTGGTCCGCCGAGGTGGCCCGCCTGTTCGCCGACGCGCTGCGCCGCTCCCCGGAGCTGCACCTGATCATCGTGGTGCCGCGCCATCCGACCCAGGGCGGGCGGTTCTCGCTGCCNCCGAACCTGGTCGGCCGCGAGCAGGCGCTGGAGCTGTGCCGGGCGGCCGGCGGCGACCGGGTCGGCGTCTACGACGTCGAGAACCACGCCGGAACCCCCGTGTACGTGCATGCCAAGGCGGTGACGGTCGACGACGTGTGGGCGTCGGTGGGGTCGGACAACCTCAACCGCCGATCGTGGACGCACGACAGCGAACTGGCCGTCGCGACGATCGACGACACGCTGGATCCACGCGAGCCGCGTGATCCGGCCGGGCTGGGCGACGGCGCCCGGGTGTTTGCCCGCGACCTGCGGCTGGGGCTGTGGCGCGAGCATCTCGACTGGGAGGGCCCGGACGACGAGCTGCTCGACCCGGCGACGGGCTTCGCGGCGTTCCGCGCCCGCGCCGAGGACCTGGCCGCCTGGCACGACGGCGGACGGGTCGGGGACCGGCCGCCGGGGCGCGTCCGCCCGCACCGCCCGGCCCGGCTGAGCCGGTTGCGTCGGGCCTGGTCGGCACCGGTTTACCGCTCGATCTACGATCCCGACGGTCGGCCGCACCGGCTGCGCGCCGCCGGCGAGTGGTGACGGAGACCCGCGTCACCCGCGCCCACGGGGGTCCGGCCACGGCCCACACCACCCACGTGCCACCCAGAGCACACCCAACGGGTGGGGAGATAGGCGGGTAGTGCCTCGATCGCACCGACCCGTAGGCACCATGGAGGGATACCGGTCGATGCCCGCCCGGCATGGGCATGGGTTGTGCGCCTGCCGCCCGGCCGGGCGCACAGGGGCGGGCGCCGCCGAGAGGCCGCTGTCGAGAGGGCGCTGTCGAGAGGGCGCCGTCGGGAGGGCGTCGTCGGAAGGCCGCTGTCGAGAGGGCGCCGTGGGTGGGGCGCGTCGAGGAAGGGCGGAGGGTGCGGATCGGACGGCTGGGCCCGATCGGCTGGTTGTTCGTCGTCGCGGTCGTGCTCGTGGCGGGAACGGTGGCCGTCAACCGCACGTCCCACGACCACCCGCGGGTGGCGATGTGGGGTGACTCGTTGGCCTGGGAGGCGGGTGCGTCGTTCAGCCGGACGGTGCGCGCCGATGGGCACAGCCAGGTCCTGGTGCGCACCTGGGGCGGCACCGCGCCCTGCGACTGGCTGACCGACATCCGCGACCAGTCCCGACGATGGCGGCCGACCGTGGCCGCNCTGGCCTTCTCCGGTAACCAGGGCACGGCGTGCATGCGGGGACGGGACCTGGTGACCNCCTACCGGGAGGACGTCACGCAGGCGGTCGAGGTGTTGACCGGCCGGGNCACCGAGGTCGTCCTCGTCGACGCCCCGCCCCGGCGTGACCAGCCGGTCGACGCCGCCGGGCTCACCCCGCTGGACCGGGTGTGGCGGCAGATCGCCGCGACCCACCAGCGCACCCGCGTCGCCCCCGCCGGCCGGGCGATCACCGCTGACGGGCGCTATGCCGCGACGCTGCCCTGCGCCGTCGGGGAAACCTGCGGCCCCGGTGGGATGGTCACGGTGCGCAGCCCGGACGGCACCCACTTCTGCCCGCTGGTCCAACCGCCGATGACCGCCTGCCCGGTGCCCTCCCCCGGCGCGGTCCGCTACGGCACCGCGATCGCCCGGGAGGCCCTCAGCCAGCCCGACGACACCGGTGACGGCGGTGACTCCGACCCCGGCGACAGTCCCGACCGAGGCGGCACCGTGAGCCCCGGCACCGGCTCCGGCGACGGGCAGCGAGTGGCCGGCCCGCCAGGCGGCCGCTCACCACGGACCTAGGACTCGTCGCGTCCAGCGGCTCAGGCCACTCGGCGGCCGGTCGTCGCCATCCGCCGCCCGGTCACCGAGCGGCGGTGCACGCCCAGGTCATCGCGCCAGGACAGGTAGGTGCGGTCGGACATGCCGATGACCGACAGCCTGTCGGCCAGGTCCGCGGCGAGCGCCTCGACCTCCTGCGGGTGGTAGACGCGCACGGCGAGACCGTGCTGGTCGACGGAGGTGATCCCGGCCCGGTCGCGCAGGCTGGCATCGAGCTGATCGGCGAGCTCGTCCGGGCCCGCGATGCCGCGGGGCAGCTCCGGCCATGCGACGTCAACCACCAGACCGTTCGTGGTCATGAGTCCCCTCCTCCGATGGACGCCGCCGTCCCGGCCGCAGCGGCGGGACCGGCACCGGCGGACTTCCGTCCGCCCTGCCAAGGGCCTCCCCCACCGGCGGAGCGTCGAATCATGACATCACGGAATGGTCCGCCAGCCCGGACTCCTCCGGCGCTTCGCCGACCTGGTGGTCGCCCCCGGAGGGCCCAGCGCCGCCTGGCGCCTCAGCCTTGCCCGGTGGCTCAGGGTCGGCGGGTGGCTCAGGGTCGGCGGGTGGCTCAGGGTCGGCGGGTGGCTCAGGGTCGGCGGGTGGCTCAGGGTCGGCGGGTTCGGTGTCGGCCGTGAAGGCCGCCCACAGGCGGGAGTACGGGCCGCCGGCGTGGACGAGATCGGCATGCGTCCCCTGCTCGGCGACGCGGCCGTCGGCCATCACCACCACCCGGTCGGCGCGGGCGGCGGTGGTGAGCCGGTGGGCGATGACGATCGTGGTCCGCCGGGTGGTGACCGCCTCGGCGGCGGCGGTGACCGCGGCCTCGGTGGCGAGGTCCAGGGCGGCGGTCGCCTCGTCGAACAGCAGGATGTCGGGGTCGGCGAGCTCGGCTCGGGCGAGCGCCAGCAGCTGGCGCTGCCCGGCGGACAGGCCGCGGCCCCGCTCGCCGACGGCATGGTCGTAGCCGTCGGGCAGGGCGTCGATGAACGTGTCGGCGCCGACCGCGCGGGCCGCGGCGCGCACCTCGTCGTCGGCGGCGTCGGGCCGGGCGTAGGCGATGGCGTCGCGGATCGAGCCGGAGAACACGA
This sequence comes from Frankia sp. AvcI1, assembly GCF_001420875.1. Taxonomy (NCBI): domain Bacteria; kingdom Bacillati; phylum Actinomycetota; class Actinomycetes; order Frankiales; family Frankiaceae; genus Frankia; species Frankia sp. AvcI1. Next base: position 14,867 of record NZ_LJFZ01000050.1, read on the forward strand.
ACGGCTCCTGCGGGACGACGCCGAGCCGGCGGCGATACGCCGACAGGTCGAACTCGCGCACGTCGACGCCGTCGATCCGGATCGCCCCGCCGGTGACGTCGTAGTACCGGGCGATGAGCTTGACCACCGTGGACTTGCCCGCGCCCGTCTCGCCGACGAACGCGACCGTCTCACCGGGGGCGATGCGCAGGCTCACCCCGTCGACGGCGTTGGCCGCCCTGCCGTCGGCGATGGTGTAGGCGAAGTGCACGTCGTCCAGCACCACCTCGCCGGACAGGCGGCCGACCGGGCGGGGGTNCTCGGCCGGCGGCGTCGACGTCGGGGTGCGCAGCAGGTCGGACAGCCGGCGCAGGCCGACCATCGCCTGCTGGTAACCGTCGAACACCTGGGAAAGCTGCTGCACCGGCGAGAAGAACAGGTTGACGTACAGCAGGAAGGCGAGCAATGCACCCGCCGAGAGCGATCCGTGCACGGCGAGATGCGCGCCGATGCCCAGCACGAGGGCACCCGCGATACGGGAGAGGAACTCCACGAAGGGGAAGTAGAGCGCGATCATCCGTTGTGCCCGCATCCGGGAACGCCGATAGGAGTCGGCGAGCCCGCGGAACCGCTCCTGGTTGACCTGCTCCCGCCCGAACGCCTGCGCGACGCGCAGCCCCGTCAGGTTCTCCTGCAGGGAGGCGTTGACCGCGCTGACCCGCTCCCGGGACTCGGTGTAGGCGACCGACGAGCGGCGCCGGAACACCACCGTCACCCCGATCAGCACCGGCAGCACGGCGACGACCACGAGGGCGAGCTGGGCGTCGAGCAGCAGCAGCGCGATCAGCACGCCGAAGAAGGACAGCAGGCTGACGATCGCGGTGACCAGGCCGGTCTGAAGGAACGTCGACAGGGCGTCGACGTCGGTCGTCATCCGGGTCATGATCCGCCCGGCGAGTTCGCGCTCGTAGTAGTCGAGCCCGAGCCGCTGCAACTGGGCGAACGTCTTGACCCGCAGCACGTAGAGCAGCCGCTCNCCCATCCGTCCGGTGACCCGGGTCTGCCAGATCTGGACGAGCCAGTCGGCGAGGGTGACGGCGAGCGCGACGCCCGCGGTGGCGAACAGCACGCCACGCGCCTGCGCGCTCACGCCCGCGTCGACCGCGTGGCGCACCAGCGCCGGCACGGCGAGGCCGGCGACGGCGTCGAGGGCGACCAGCAGCAGTCCCACCACGAGCGGGACGCGTACCCAGGACAGCAGCCGGCGCAGCGTGAAATCCGGGTCGGGCGCCGCGGCGGCGGCCTGGTCGACCTGCGGGTCGTCGCGGGCCGGCGGCAGGGCGTCGACCCGGGCGAGCAGCTCCGGCGTCGCCGGCACGTCCCCGAACGCCCCGCCGCCGCTGAGCACCCGTCCCGATCGTCCCCCGCCGAACCCCCGTCCCCCCGGAACGGAACCGAACCCACGCCCCGACGGCACCCCCCCGAGCCCCGAGCCCGACGGCACGGCGCCGGACGGCACGGCGCCGGACGGAGGCCCCGACCGCGCCGCGCCGAACGCCCCGCCGGACGGTGGCCTGCCCCCCGCTCCTGTCACCACCGAGCCGGGCGGCGGGACGAGCTGCTCCTTCTGGCCGGACTCGATGTCCTCGATGTCCTCGGCGTCCTCGATGTCCTCGATGTCCTCGATGTCCTCGGCGAGGGTGTCGCCGGGGCCGGCGAGCAGGCGGCGGAACAGGGGGCTGCGGACGGCCAGCTCGTCCTCGGTGCCGATGTCGACGATCCGGCCGGCGTCGAGCACGGCGATCCGGTCGGCGAGGTGCAGGGTGGAGCGGCGGTGCGCGATGAGCAGCGTGGTGCGTCCCCGCATGACCTCACGCAGCGTGGCGTGGATCTCGGCCTCGATCCGCGCGTCGATCGCGGAGGTGGCGTCGTCGAGGAGCAGCACCCGCGGGTCGGTCAGCAGCGCGCGGGCGAGCGCGACCCGCTGGCGCTGGCCCCCGGAGAGGGTCAGGCCCTGCTCGCCGACGACGGTGTCGTAGCCGTTCGGCAGGTCGCGGATGAAGCCGTCGGCCTGCGCGGCCCGGGCCGCGGCGACGATCTGGTCGTCGGTGGCGTCGGGTCGGCCGTAGGAGATGTTCGCCCGGACCGTGTCGGAGAACAGGAAGCTGTCCTCGAACACCACCCCGATCTGGTCACGCAGCGAGGCCAGCGTCAGCGTGCGGACGTCGTGGCCGTCGAGGCGGACCGTGCCGCCCTGCGGGTCGTAGAAGCGGGGCAGGAGCTGGGAGATCGTCGACTTGCCGGAGCCGGAGGTGCCGACGAGGGCCACCGTCTCGCCCGGGGAGATGCGCAGGCTGATGTCGCGCAGCACCGGCCGCGACGGCAGGTAGCCGAAGGTCACCCCGTCCAGCTCGATCAGCCCGCGGGCGGTGTCGAGGACGGTGGCGTCCGGCGCGTCGGTGATCGCCGGATGGGAGTCGATGATCTCGAAGATGCGCACCGTGCTGGCCTTGGCCTGCTGGCCGACGGTGAGCAACCCGGCGAGGGTACGGGTCGGGCCGATGAGCGCCCCGAGGTAGGTGCTGAACGCGAGGAAGGTGCCGAGGGTGATCCGGTCGGTCAGCGCCAGCCAGCCGCCGAGCGCCAGCACCGCGACCTGCCCGAGTGCCGGCACCGCCTGCATCGCCGCGCCGAACCGGCTGGTGATCCTCACGGCCCGCATCCGCAGCGCGAACAGCGTCCGGGCGTGCCCGGCGANCCGCCCGAGCTCCCGGTCCTCCTGCCCGAAGCCCTTCACCACCCGAACCCCGGCGACCGCCTCCTCGACGGCCCCCGCGACCTCCCCGGCCTGCTGCTGGGCCGCCCAGGTGGCGGGAAACACGGTCTTGCGAGCCCGCAGGCCGAGCAGGAACAGCGCCGGCCCCATGGCGAGGGCGATGAGGGTCAACAGCGGCGACAGCCACGCCATCGCCACCAGGGAGGCGATGAACAGCACCAGGTTGCCGACGACCATCGGCAGGTACGACAGCAGTCCCTGAATGGCGCCGACGTCCGAGATCGCCCGGCTGACCACCTGCCCGGTCTGGACCTGGTCCTGCCGGGCCCCGTCGAGCCGCTCGATGGTGCTGAAGACCTCGTCACGCAGGTCGTACTGGACGTCCAGCGACAGCCGTCCGCCCACATACCGCCGCACGAACGCGGTGGCGAAGATGGCCACACCCGCGGCGAGCAGGACGACCAGGTACGGGGTCAGCGAGTGCCGGTGGGTGACGACGACGTTGTCGATGACCTGCCGCTCGACCAGCGGGACGGCGGCGGTGACGAGCGTGCCGAGCAGCGCCGCGCCGAACGCGAGGATGACGTTGCGGCGGTAGACCAGGACCTGCCGCCCCAGCCGCCGCAACCACCGATCCGCCTCGTCACGCTGCGGGCCGTCCGCCCGAGCCCCGCTCCCACCCGTCGCAGGGCCCTTGTTCGGCGGCGCGATCTCGCTCGGCGGCGGGTCCGTCGTTGCGCCGCGTCGGCGGTCCTGGTGCGGAAGCTCCGATCCCCCTGGTTGGGCCGGATCGGCAACGGGATGCGCGGAGCGAGACGGCTCGCCGGCGAAGCGGGGCGTCTCGGCTGAGGATGCTTCGGGGCTCGCGGTGGACCTCCAGGTCAGCAGGTTCCGATGGATCCGGCCATGCACGGGCGGGGCGCGGGCACCGGTCCCGGACGCGCGGGCCGCGGGCGACGGCGAAGACGCCACATCAGGCCGCGACGCCGATCGGCAGCCCCACCTCGACCGTACGTCGCACGGCATCCGATCGCGGTCAGCTATGTCTATCAGCGAAACATCCCCGGAACCCGGTTGATGCCCGGACCGCTCCGGACCCGGACCACACCCTGCCCCGGATCCACCCGTCCACGCCGGTCCCACAGGCACGTCGACGCCCGCCGCCCCAGCGCCTCGCCCCGCAGGTCCGACCCACCCCCCTCATCCACACGCCCGCGATGCCTGGTAGAGTTCTCCATGTCGACGCGGGAACCGCCAGGGAACGCGAAGGCAACGCGCCGTTAGCTCAATTGGCAGAGCAGCGGACTCTTAATCCGCGGGTTCGGGGTTCAAGTCCCTGACGGCGCACCCGCTCCCATCAGGCATTTCAGCCATTCCGGCCGGTCCGCCGCTGTGGCCCAAGCAGCCAGACCGGCAGCCGCGGGCAAGCATCATTCATCCTCGGCGCCTTCCGGCTGGTTACTGCTGCTTTCAACATCCGGCGTCGCTTCCCGCTGTCCACTGCGCCAACGGACTGCGGCACCGGCCCGCCATGGTCGCCGCCCTCGCCGACCGCGACATGCGGGCCGTGCTGACGATCTACAAGCGGTGGACCGCGCGTCTCAACCCCAGATCGCGACCATGACTGGGGTGCCACAGCCGACGATCAGTCTCATCCTCAACGGCAAGCGCCAGGTCTCCAGCATCGAGACCTACGAGAAGTTCGCCGAAGGACTCGACATCCCCCGCGAGCGCCTCGGCCTCGCCGCGGTCGGGGTCGCCGCGTGGGCGATCGACGAGGAGCTGGACGAGGTCACCCGGCGGATGCAGCTCTTCGCCGCGTCCAACGTCGATGACGCTTCCCTTGAGCAGTTGGAAGCAAGCATCGAGGTCGTCGGCCGCCGGTACGAGACCAGCAACGCCGCCACGGTCTACCCGATCGCGTTGAAGCAGCGCCGGTGGGTTGCCGAACTCATGGCCGGACACCAGCACCCCGCCCAACGCCGACACCTCTACCTCGTCGGCGGAAAACTGTCCGGCCTACTCGGCTATCTCGCGTTCGATCTGGGCAACGAGCTGGTGGCCCGCGCCTACTGCAACGAGGCCATGAGCCTGGCCAAGGCTGCCGGACACGGCGACCTCGCCGCCTGGATCCGCGGAACCCAAAGCTTCATCGCCTACTACGGCGGCCGCTACCGCGAAGCCCGTGGGTGCGACGGTCATTTGAATGGCACGGTCGCTCTTCAGCTTCGCGCAAACCGTGGGGTGCCCGAAGCCGGAAATTTTGCACCCATAATTCGGCGCGCCACGATACGACGATGTTGGCCCCGCGGGATGGCTGCGCAGGTGCTGCGGCCCGGTGGCCGGCTGGCCGTGTTCTGGAANGCGGGCCAGCCGCCGCCCGGCCTGGCGGAAGCCTTCTCCGCGGTCTACCGCCGGGTGCTGCCCGACGCGTCGCTCTACCACCGGGCGATGCCCGGCCTGGACGGGCACTCGACGTTGCTCGCCAGGGGCGCCGGCGGGATCCGCCGGTCGGGCGCGTTCGGCGAGCCGGAGCAGTGGCGGTTCGACCGGGAGCAGTCCTACACCCGGGACGAGTGGCTGGACCAGGTGCCCACCTTCGGCGGCCACAGCACGTTCCCGCCGGCCACCCTGGCCCGGCCGCGGGCGACGGTGTCGGTTCAGAACGGAGTGAGGGACAGCGTGACCGAGGTCGGCGCGGTGTCCTGGACATAGGACGCCAGGCCTGCGACATCGTCGAAGGGGAATCCGTACGCCTTCCCGTCCGCGGTGTTCTCGTGCATGACCCGCGCGTAGTGATTGGTAACCGGATCACGGTAGAATGTGGCCGGATCGGTTGCCGGCTGGGACGGCTGCGTCAGCAGCGTCGAACGGTTGAAGGCCGCGCCGAGCACGGCGGCGACCNGCCCGGTGCCCCCGTCGTTCGGGGCCGCGAGCGCACCGGCACAGTACAGAACGTCGCGGGTGCTCGGCCGGGCGAACGGCGCCACCCCGCCGTCGAAGCGCAGCAGGTCGCCGGTCACCGACCCGGTGACGGTGCGCGGGCCGGCGGCGACGGTGAGCGGACGCGAGGCGTAGGCATTCCACACCGCGTCGATGTAGGAGTCGTAGTAGGTCGCTGGAAAGATTCCGGCGTCGATGCCGTGCCCGGGCGCGATCACCCGGACGTCGTCAACCACCAGCGGGGCGAACGTGGCGTCGGCCCGGAGCGCGGCGAGGATCGCGGCCCGCCCGCCGGCGGTGAGCTGGCCGGTGCTCTGGTCGGCCGTGNCGCGCAGCCGGATCGACAGCGGGACACTGAACATGTCGACCATGGTGGTGTTGCAGAACATGCCGGTCGCGTTGTGGGTGAACTCCATGAAGTCGTGTATCACGGCGTAGCTCGGATCGTCGCGCACCCAGCCGGCCGGGTGTTGCAGGGCCGCGTTGCCGGCGGCGTCGGTGACGACCCGGAACCTCAGCTTGGAACCGGTCGAGACGTAGACCCGTCCGGACATGTCGGCGGGAATGGCGAAGGGCGTGTCGCCGTCCGCCACAAGCGGGATGGACAGGTCGGCGAAGCCGTCCGGCCCGTTAGCGGCCAGCGAGAGCCGGGCGACGGTGCCGTCCGGGCGGACGAAGATCTGTTGGCCGGTGTTCAGGTCGGTACCTACGAGGTAGATCCAGATCTGGTCGTTGGCGTAGCGGTAGGTGTGGTTGACGATGGTCAGCGGCAGGGCGCCGCTGGCGGCCGGAGAGGTCTGCGCGGCCGCGCGGGTGGCCGCCAGCGCGGTGGGGCCACTACCGCCGCCGGCAACGAGCGCGGCGGCGCCGCCGACCATCGTGGCGGACGTGCCGAGCAGGAATGAACGTCGATTCGGCATGTGGAGGACTCCTCGGAGGAGGGGGTGCCACCGCGGCGAGACCGGGATCCCATCATGCGCCGGATATATCGGATATTCGGGGGCGACGGTATCGCAGTGCGATGAGCCGCGCACCGATTTGCGTATTCGCGAGTGTGACGGCCGCCGCGCTCNCCGTGACGAGTCGGGGCGGCCCCACGTGCGGCGAGTCATCGCCGCGGACGGTCGTCGGGCGGGACGCCTACCGCAGGCTCGCCGTCGGGCCGAGGGCACGGACGGTGGTCCGGCGGNCGAGCGGCGTCGTCGCGGACGTGGCCCCGGCGATCGGGGTGCGCATCAAGGTGTCGTAGGCCAGGCGGCGGCCCGGACCGGCGCGTTTGGTGGCGTACATGACTCTGTTGCCTTCAATCCGCGGGTTGTCTGGTCTCGGCAGGACAGTTCGGCGGTGTAGGCCACCCTCACCGGGACGCGGGGCCTCTCGAAGCCGATCTTTGGTCGGNCTAACCCGGGGCTGTGCNCTGGTCAGCTCTGCGCAGAGCCGCCCGCTATCGAGCGCTGGACGACTTCGAACTCCAGTAGGGAGGAGCCGGAGGCCACGGGACGGGCGCGCTCGCCGGAGTGCGCCTCCATGGCCGGGCCGGTGAGCCAGGNCTGGAAGGAATCCTCGCTGTCCCAGTGGGTCACGACGAAGTACCGGTCGTCGCCCTTCACCGGGCGGAGCAGCTCGAACGAGACGAAGCCGGGCTGGCCGTCCACCGCNTGCAGGCGGTTGGCGAACCGCTTCTCCAGCTCGGGGCCGGCGCCCTCGGGAACCTCGATGGCATTGATCTTCACAACGGTCACCCGTTCAGCCTAGGCCCATTCCAGACAGCCGTTGCAGGGCACGGCGACGTCGACCGGGACGCGGGTCCGCTTCGGCGCTAATCGATCCGGGCTGCCCACAGGGCGCTGATGGGCAGCGCCCAGATGCGGTCGTCGAGGTCGAAGGGCATCGGGCCGGTGTGGAACACGACTCCGACGCGGAAATCCTCGCCGAGTTGATCACGCAGCCACACGAGGTGGCGGGCGTCCCGAGCGGACGGCGCCGACGAGGCCTTGATTTCCATGGCGATCACCTGCCCTCCGCCGAGATCGATGATGACATCGACCTCCTGCTGGTCGCGGGAACGGAGGTGATGCAGCCGAGCCCGCGGATGCAGAAGCGTCNCCTCCGGCCGCAGCTGGGCGACGACGAAGGTGTCAAGCATCCGGCCGAGCAGATCCCCGTCCCGCAGGACGCTGCGCTCGTCCACCCGGGCGGCGNCCAGCGCGAGCGCGGGATCGGTCAGGTATCGCTTCGCTCGCTTGGTCAGTCTGCTCAGCCGGTTCGTCGACCACGCCGGGACGAGATCGATCAGATAAAGGGCAGCCAGAATCCGGTCGTAGGCATCNGCGGTCCNCTGGTTGATGCCGGCGGCCTGGTAGACCGTGCCGTCGGCGGGGNGCCCGGCCGTCGAGAGCCCGAGAACCTCCAGGTAGCGGCGCAGCCGGACGGGATCCCGCTGCTCCCCCGCGGCCATCACGTCCCGGGTGACGACATGATCGATGTACGCGTCCAGCCAGGCGAGCCGTCCGGGTGTGCTCAGGTTCAGCGCGGCCTCGGGGAAACCGCTGCGCAGCGCCAGGTCGACGTAGTCGTCCAGGCTCGGAGGCGGGCCGGAGACACGCAGTCGGGAGAGGTCCGAGTGCAGGAGCAGGTCGAGCAGGCTCGGCTGGTCGGCGGAACCGGAGATCTCCCGCTCGGTGAGCCCATGCAGTACCAATCGGACGACGCGACCTGTTCCGGGCCACTGGCGGGTGGTGAAGTCGGCTTCGACGCTGCCGGTGAGGAGAAAGCGACCGGGGCGGGGATCGTCGTCGACCGCGCGCTTGACCGCACCCAGGATCGCCGGTACCTCCTGCCACTCGTCGAGAAGGACGGGTTCCCGCGCACGGCGCAGGGCGGCGTCCGGACTCGCGGCCACCGCCGCGGCCACCGCGGGGTCATCGAGCCGCAGGATGTCGCCGGCGATCCGCCGAGCCGAGGTCGTCTTCCCCGCCGCGCGCGGGCCCGTGACCATGACCGCGGGCAGCTCGGCGAGCAGGCTGGCCAGCGGCCCGTCGGCGATCCGAGACACATACCCTGACGTCGCCATACGGCGACGCTACACGAACCGCGAAGCCGACAGTACATATTCTGCGGGCCTGCCAGTACACATTCTGCGGGGCGTGTAATACATGATTTGCCGGCCGCCGAGGCCCGTGGCTGCCCTCTGGCCGGGGTCGAGATGGCGATTACCGTCCGGGACGGCTCGATCAGGCNGACGGCGTAACTCCCGTGAACCGGCGGGTGACCGGGTGACCGTCACGATGAGCGGAACGTTCCTCGCCGACCGCCGGCGCTGACAGCACCGCCGCGCAGGAGTCGGCCGATCGGGGAGTCGTCGAGGTGGGCCAGCAGGTCGTCCGGTCCGGTGTAGAGGGCGACGGCGCCGGCCTCGCGCAGCTCGTCGCGGCCGATGCCGCCGGACAGGACCGTCACGCAGGGTATTCCGGCGCGGGCCGCCGCCAGGACGTCCCAGCGGGTGTCGCCGACCATCACGGCGTCGGCCGGGTCGACGCCGGAACGTTCCAGCGCGATCTGGACGATGTCCGGCGCCGGCTTCGACGTCTCGGCGTCGGCGGAGGAGGTCACCGCGCTCAGGCAGTCGTCGACGTCGAGGGCCTCGCGCAGCGCCCGCAGCTCGTCGGCCGGCGCCGAGGTGGCCAGCACGACCTGGCCGCCGCGGCGGGCCACCTCCCGCACCAGCTCCCGGGCGCCGGGCAGCGGCTGGACGAGGCCGAGGAAGCCGGCGTAGTGCTCGGTGTGGGCGGCGGTCAGGATGTCGTCGCGGCGGCGGTCCCGGTCCGGCGCCAGCGCGTCCAGGAGCCTGTCGGAGCCCATCCCGACATGGCGGTGGACGGCGACCATGGTGACCGGGTGTCGCTCCTGGCGGAACGCCCGGAACCAGGCCAGCACGTGGGCGTAGTTGGTGTCGACCAGGGTGCCGTCGAGGTCGAACAGGACGGCGNGAGCGGATTCGGTCACCGTCCGCTCCTACCCCGGACCGATCGCCTTACCCGGGTAAACGGTTCTGGGCCGCCGTTGTCGTTCGCCCTCCCCCGCGGCGCGGGACAGACTCTGCTCTGTCCGGTCGAGGTTCTGCCCGGTCGAGGTCTGCGCCGGTGCCGCGAGGTGCCCGTGACGCGGCCGGGTCCCTGTCGGGGCCGGAGGTCCCGGGTCCGGCGGTTACCGTGCGGCGGTGACGGAAGACCGGGCCGGCGAGGACGACGGCGGCGCCGCGCAGGCCAGGAACGAGACCGCGGCCGAACGGGCCGACCGTAACTGGAGCGAGCTGCTCCAGGAGTTGCGTGTCGCCCAGACAGGGGTCCAGCTGCTGACCGCCTTTCTGCTCTCGCTGCCGTTCCAGCAGCGCTTCGCAGCACTGGAACACGAGCAGCGTTGGCTGTACCTGGCCGTCGTCGCGCTGTCGGTGGGTGCCACCGGCGTGCTGGTGATGCCGGTCAGCATCCACCGGGCCGTCTTCCGTCACCGGGAGAAGGAGGCACTGGTCCGCGTAGCCAGCCGGGTCGCCCAGGCAGGACTCGCGCTGCTCGCGCTGGCCGTCGCCGGCGCCATAGCGTTGATCTTCGATGTCGTCGAAGGGCGCGTGGCCGGAGTCACCGCCGGTACTGCGACCTTCACTCTGCTGGTGATCCTCTGGGCGATCGTCCCGGCGGCCGTCCGGCTGCGCGGCCGCCGGGATGTGGGTCGCTAGCCAGGCAGCGGGGGCCAGGGGCGGGGGCCAGGGGCTCCGCGGGTCAGATCTTCGTCAGCGCGTCGGGCTTGTGCACGGCTTCGCCGCCGTTGTCACTACGGACGAGATACTGCGGTTCGTCCCCGCTGGCCCGGACGGTCCGGCCGCCCGCCTCGGTGTCGCCGGTGATCCGGCGGACGACCTCACCTGTCGCGGTGCCGCCATGGCTCGACCAGCGCACCCGCTCGCCCTTGGTGAACTCCGTCATGATTCCCCCCTCGCCTCGGGACCTTCACCCGGGCACTACCCCGAACCCCTGCCGGCACGCGACGGCACGAGCACGACCACGACCACGACCACGAACTGCGAGGATTTCCGATCCGTTACTGGGCGAGACCCGTCAGGATCGACCCGAAGATGGTGTCGAGGGCGTCCAGCTGGGCGTCGGTGAGGGCGTCGAAGACGCTGGCGCGGACGAAGGCGACGTGCGCCGGGGCGGCGCGCTCGATCGCGGCCCGCCCCTGCTCGGTCAGCGCCACCAGGGCGCCGCGGCCGTCGTCGGCGCACTCCTCCCGCGCGACCAGGCCGCGGCGCGCCATCCGGGAGACGTGGTGGGACAGCCGGCTCTGCTCCCAGGACAGTTCGCGGGCGAGCCTGGTCACCCGCAGACGCCCCGCCGGGACGTCGGTGAGGCGGACGAGGACCTCGTAGTCGGCCAGCGAGAGCCCGGCGTCGGCGGCGAGCTGACGGTTCATCCGCGCGGTGAGCTGGCTGGACAGGAGCAGGTACCGACGCCAGACCCGCTGCTCGCGCTCGTCGAGCCACCGCACGGGCTTCGCCGGGAATGTGCCGCCCCCAGATCCGCTTGACATGTCCGCCAGCTTAGATGACACGTCATGAAGATGGGAAGGGTCCATCATGGCCAGCGTGACACCGCAGCGAGNCCTCGACATCCGTCGCGCCGCCGAGCGCCCGACGACGACGATCGACTGGCTCGACTCGAAGCACTCCTTCTCCTTCGGCCACCACTACGACCCGGCCAACACCCACCACGGCCTGCTGCTGGTCAGCAACGACGACACGGTGCGCGCGGGCGCCGGCTTCGAGACCCACCCGCACCGGGACATGGAGATCGTCACCTGGGTGCTGCGTGGCTCGCTGGTCCACCAGGACTCGACCGGGAACTCCGGGGTGATCTACCCGGGGCTCGCGCAGCGGATGAGCGCCGGGCGGGGCATCCTGCACTCGGAGAAGAACGACGCCTGGCGCCTCGCCGGCGGCGGCGAGCCGCACGACGAGCCGGTGCACTTCGTCCAGATGTGGGTCGTGCCCGACGAGCAGGGCATCACCCCGGGGTACGAGCAGCTCGAGATCGACGGCGAGTTGCTCGGCGGCGGCCTCGTCCCGGTCGCCTCCGGGATGGCCCGCCACGACGGCGCCAGCGCGATCCGGATCCGCAACCGGTATGCGGCGCTGCACGTCGCCCGGCTCGGCGCCGGGCAGAGCGTCCAGCTCCCCGACGCCCCGTACCTGCACCTGTTCGTCGCCCGCGGCGAGGTCACGCTGGAGGGGGCCGGCCCGCTGCACTCCGGTGACGCGGTCCGGTTCACCGGCACCGGCGGCCAGCGGGTCACCGGCGTCGAGCCCGCCGAGGTCCTGGTCTGGGAGATGCACGCCGCCCTGTCCCGCTGAGTCCGGCCCCGCCCAACCACCCACGCCGCCGACGCCCGCACGCCGCCGACGCCCGCGGGGAACGGCCGGGTTCAGCGGGCGGAGAACCAGGGATTGGCCGGGTAGTCGGCCGCGGCTTCCCGCAGGATGCACGCCCGGCCGGCCGGGAACGCGCCATCGGTGACCAACCGGTTCACCTCAGACCAGAAGGCCTGGCTGCTCTGCTGGGGCCTGGGCTGGTGCCGGTCCGGAAGCCCGGCGCGCGTCAACAGCCGGCGCGCGGCGGCCGGATCGCTGTAGACGTCGGCGAGGGCGGTCGCCTCGTCGACGGTCAGGCCCGTCGCCTCGGGGGCGGGCCCGGGGAACGCAGGCCCGGGGAACGGGGGCTTCGGCCGCCGCCCGGCCGCGGCCGCGGCCGGCTCGTCCGCCGCCGCGAACCGCCCGTCCGCCGCCGCGGTCCGCTTGCCGGTGCCGCGCACAAGCCGGTCGACCGCTCGGGACACCCGCCCTCGACCATCCATCCGCCCGACGACCGTCGCCAGGGCATCAAGGCCGCCCTCGTTGGCGGCACACTCCGCGACGAAGGCAAGCAGCCACTGCCGACGAAACGGCACACTCGGCACCTGCAGCGGGTAACCGAGCCGCTTTCCCGTCATCCGGGCGAGCATGCTCAGGCTCGCGGGCTCGGCGAACAGCGGCTCGGCGTCCAGGATGTCCACGACAGNCTCGACGATCCCGTCGCCCCCGTCGATCCCGTCGCGGCCCGGCCCCGCCACCGCCCCGGCGTCCCCGTCCTGCACATCGATCAGTCTGCCACCGGGCGTCCACCGCCCCCGCCCGGACCGCCCCGGCCGCCGCCGACATGGCGACCCACACCGCACGGCATATTACTCTATGTGATAATGGAACCCTGGACGATCAATGCCTGCGATGCGCGGGCACCGTGGTCGGCTGCGGCGTCCGCACCGGTCCTGTGGGCGTGGGGCCAGGCCCATACTGCTCGCGGACGGTCCGCGGGCACTTCCGGAGTCGAGGCGGCTGAGCATGATGATCGACATGGTGACGTGGGTCGCGGGATGAAGGTCGCGATGCTGGCGCCGGTGGCGTGGCNCACCCCGCCGCGGCACTACGGCCCGTGGGAACAGATCGCCAGCCACCTCGCGGAGGGCCTGGTGGCGCGCGGCGTCGATGTCACCCTGTTCGCGACGTTGGACTCGCGCACGGCCGGGAAGCTGGATGGCGTGTGCCCGCACGGGTACGCCGAGGACCCGGCGCTCGACGGGCGGGTGTGGGAGGCGTTGCACGTGGCCCATGCGCTGGCCCGCTCCGGCGAGTTCGACCTCGTGCACAGTCATCTCGACTGGCTGCCGTTGGCGTTCGCGGCACATGTCCGGGCCCCGATGGTCACGACGGTCCACGGATTCTCGGACCCGCGCATCCTCCCCGCCTACCGCCGGGCGGCCTCCGCCTACGTTTCCATCTCCGACGCCGATCGCAGCCCGGAACTGGACTATGTCGCGACGGTGTACCACGGGATCGATCTGGAGGCCCTGCCGTTCTCGGCAGCCGGCGGGGAGGATCTGGTGACACTCGGCCGGATCCATCCCGACAAGGGCACCGCCGCGGCCATCGAGATCGCGCGGATGGCCGGCCGGCGGCTGGCGATCTGCGGGATTGTCCAGGACGAACGCTATTTCGCCGAGCAGGTGCTGCCCCACGTCGACGGAGACGCCGTGAGCTACCTCGGGCCGGTGGGGCCGTCGCGGCGGGCAGAGGNGCTGGGNTCCGCCGCTGCGCTGCTCCATCCGATCGCGTTCGACGAACCGTTCGGCCTCGCGGTCGTGGAGTCGATGGCCTGCGGTACGCCGGTCGTCACCTACCCACGCGGGGCCATGCCGGAGATCGTCGACGAGGCGGTGACCGGATTCCTCGTCGACGGCCCGGCGACGGCGGCGGCCGCGGTGGATCGGGCTGCCGGCCTCGACCGGGCCGCCTGCCGGGCGATGGCGAGCCGACGGTTCTCGACGGCTCGGATGGTCACCGACTACCTCGCCGTCTATGAACGCATCCTCGGCTGACAGGTTCCCCGGTTCGGAGTCGGGCTCGAAGGGCCGGGCTCGAAGGGCGGGCCGGGGGTCGGGCTCNCAGTGTCAGGTCCGGGGAGTCATCCGTGCGAGCAGGGCATCGACGGGCACNCTCGCCATCCCGACCCGGGAGTCACCGATCCCGTGNGGTAGCCACAGCCGGCCGTCGTGGACCAGGCCGCCGCAGGAGTAGACGACGTTGGGGACGTAGCCCTCGGCCTCGGTCGCGATCGGGGTGAGCAGCGGCTCGGGTAATGCCGCGATCACGGTGGCCGGGTCCGCCAGATCGAGCAGGATCGCTCCCACCGAGTAGGTGCGCATCGGCCCGACCCCGTGGGTGAGGACGAGCCAGCCCGCCGCCGTCTCGATGGGTGAACCGCAGTTGCCGACCTGGATGAGTTCGAAGGTCGCCCTCGGCTCGTGGACCGGACGGAACGGCTCCCAGACCAACCCGTCCGAGGAGGCCGTCAGACCGGTGGTCTGCCCATCGGATCGGCAGAGCGCGAGATGGCGGCCGCCGACGAGCCGGGGGAACAACGCCATCCCCTTGTTCCGCGCGGCCGGGCCGATGAGCGGGGACGTCGTGAACGTCCGCAGATCGGGGCTGGTGAGCAGCCTCGGTCGGATCTCGGTGCCGTCATAGGCGGTGTAGGTCGCCCGGTAGTCGACGGTCCCGTCCGGTGCGGTGAAACGGACGAACCGCGCGTCCTCCATTCCCTTGCTCTCGCTGGCGACGGTGGGNCACAGCACCCGCTCCGCGAGACCGCTGTCCGCCGGGAACTCGATTTTCCGCAGCGTGCCGGCGACGGAGCGGATCCCGGCCAGGATGCCGGCGGCCTGGGGACGACGCAGGAGATCCGCGGGCATGCCGGCGAAGGCCTGTTCGAGATCACCGTCCGCCGGGCTCCGGTCGAGGGAGTCGAGGACCGAACGCGTCACCTCGTCGTCGAGGCCGTGGTCGGTGAGCAGGGCGCGCAGCCGAGCGTGCTCCCAGGTGACCGGCACGGCCAGGCCGGTGGTGAGCGGGCCGGTTCTCGGCTCCAGTCGCATCGCCGGGCCCGGGCCGATCACGGCGACCGCGAAGCCGATCGAGGACAGATGCCCCTCGCCGACGGCGCGCAGGCTGAGCGCCAGCCGCAGCGCGCCGGCCGGCAGCCCCGACTGGTCGGGGTGCCGGACCGCCGAGGGATTGGTGACGGCCGCGCCCTCCACCGCGTACTCGGCGGTGAAGCACGCGCCGAGCAGCAGCGTGCGCGCCGGCGACAGCTCTGCCGGGGTACGGACCCGAGGAGCCACGATCGCGGCGTGCCGCGTCAGGAGGTCTCGGTAGTCCCGGTGCCGGGGTCCGAACCGGTCGAGCAGCGCGGCGACGAGTCCGGCGACCTCGCCGTCGCTCAGCGCGAGCACTCTGGCCACGATGCCCGCGGCCCGGGAATGCCCCTCGCTGCCCTCCTCACCGGGCAGGAAGAGCTTCGCGATGACCCTGCCGGGGTCCGCGGTCAGCGTCAGTGGATGCCGGGTAACCAGCTCGGACTCGAAGGTCACCGTGTCGGCTTCGCCGGCGTCCGACCCGACCGCGTCCGACCCGACGGTCACGGCGTCCACGGCGCGAGCAGGCGACGCGCGTGCTGCGCAGTCGAGAGCAGGGCGAGGGTGGACTCCGCGCCCTGGTTGGCGTTGCACCCCTCGGGTTCGAGGCCGTCGTGGCAACCGCCGGTCGCGACGTCGATCAGCGGGGTGCCNTTGTCGTTCTCGCCGAAGAACCATCCGTGCGCCCGCCCGAGACCGGTGAGCCACCGATTCCGGCCGGTCGCCGCATGGGCCCGCGCGCAGGCGTCCGCGATGGCCGCGGCCTCGATGGGCTGCTGGTCGAAGCCGGGCCGGCGATCACCGCGGGGGCTCCGGCCGGCGACGGGGGTCGGGGACAGCGTCCCGCCCCGGGTCTCCACGTGGAGCAGCCAGGCCAGCAGCCGCAGTCCGTTCGCGAGCGCCGCGGGGTCGGGCAGGCAGATGCCGGCGAGGATCAGCGCCTCCGGCACCGCCGCGTTGGCGTAGCGCAGTGTGGGCTCGGGCCACGGCCACGCGGGATCGTCCCCGATCGGGCCGATCGCGGCGACGGCGTCCGTGAGCAGGGCACGGGCCGCGGTGTCGTCCGGGTGGGCGAGCAGCATCTCGCCGGCGCCGAGGGCGGCGAACGTCATGGCCCGCGGCCAGGGGGAACGTCGGGCGGCGCTGGCATGAAACGCCTCGCGGGCCAGCGCCCGCAGCCGCGCGGTGGGTGCCAGGGCCGCCGCGGTACCCAGCCCCCACAGGGCGCGGCCCCAGCAGTCGCCGACCTCGGGGTTGTCCAGCCAGCGACCGTCGGTGCCCCGCCGGTTGACGATCGTCCCGTCCGGCGCCTGCGCCGCCAGCACGAAGGTGAGATAACGCTCGAGCAGCCGGACGAGCTCCAGCGGTGGCGACGGCTCGCGGGAGAGGACGACGAGTCCGCGAGCGACGTCATCCACGCAGTACCCGTACTCCCGGCGTGGAACTGAGCCGAGGGCGTGCTCGAACAGACCGATGTCGTCGCTGAGCCGGAGTAGGTGGTTGAACGAGACCGTGGTCGTCACCGGGCCGCCGTGGCGGGTGCCGTTGCCGTCACGGGCGCTGTCGCCGTGGCCGGGGCTCGCTGGGACGCAGGCACGACTCGGGGCCTGCTCCCGGTGCGGGCGGCCAGCCCGGCAGCCAGCCGGTGGTAGCGCTGTGCCACCGCGGGCCACAGCAGCTCGGGTGCGTGGGCGGCGGTGGCGCTCGCCAGCCCGCGCACGACGCCGTCGTCGGTGATGATGCTGCGCACCGCCGCCGCGATCGCCGCCACGTCACCGTGGGGCACGAGCAGGCCGGTGCCGTCGCCGAGCAGCTCGACCGCGTGCGGGAAGCGGGTGGCGACGACGGGCCGCAGCGCCGCGACCGCCTCGATGAGGATGCCGGAGGTGACCTGGTCGACGGAGTCGTAGGGGAGCAGGACGACGTCGGCGCCGCTCACGAGCTCGGCGAGTGATCCCGAGTCGAGGTAGCGGTGGTCGAAGGCGATCNCATCGGTCACGCCGAGCCGACCGGCCAGCGCCGCAAGTCCCTCGCGGTAGGCCTCGCCCTCCCGGGCGAGCACCTTGGGATGGGTCAGGCCAGCAACGAGATAGCGCGGAGCCGGGTCGAGGTCGGCCAGCTCCGCCATCGCCGCGATGCCCCATTCGATGCCCTTACCCGGGCCGAGCAGGCCCCAGGTGAGGACAGTCGGCCGGACGGAGCGCGCGGGCGCGGCGCGGCGGTTCTCGGCTGCGCCGTGGGGGATGACCGAGACCCGCTGCGGGTGGGCCCGGTACCCGTCGACCAGCCGGACCCGCGCGGTCTCGGCCATCACGACAACTGCGTCCGCGGACGCGACCAGCGCCTCCAGGACCTCGCGCTGGTGCGGGGTCGGGTGCACGAGCACGGTGTGCAGGACGACCACCACCGGCACCTCAAGGTTGTCGAGCACCTCGATCACCTCGTCGCCGTCCGGGCCGCCGTAGACCCCGTACTCGTGTTGCACGACCACGACGTCGAAACCGTTCAGGAGCCGCGCCGCGCGGCGCGGGCCGCCCTGGGTCCCGGCCACCAGGTCCCCGACGACGGCGGCCGGCGCTGGGCCGGGCCCCGCGGGCGCGTCGAGCAGCCGGACCACCCCGCTGGAGGCGCCGGGCACCGGGCTGGCCAGCTCGTCCAGAAGGGCCGCCGTGAAGGTGGCGAGGCCGCACTGCGTCGGGGGGTAGGTGCTGAGAAAGCCGTAGCGGAGGGGCACGAAGGCCCACCTTCCGGTCAGATGCCGACACCGAGTCGGCCGGCGGGCACGCGAGCGCTGTGCTCGGCGGGGATGCGCGGTGCGGCTGCCGGCGCGTCAGAAACCCATACCCGCCATGGCACCCGCGCCGTCCCCGCCCTCGGCGGCACCGGCCGACGGACGGTCCGCCACGACGACCTCGACGGTGAGGAACAGGCCGGCGATCGACGCGGCGTTCTGCAGCGCCGAGCGGGTGACTTTCACCGGGTCGATGATGCCGGTGGCGATGAGGTCGACGTACTCGCCGGTGGCCGCGTTCAGGCCATGCCCGACCGGCAGGTCCCGAACCTTCTCTACGACGACACCACCCTCGAAGCCGGCGTTGCTCGCGATCTGGCGGAGCGGGGCGGCCAGCGCCAGTGCCACGATCCTCGCGCCGGTGGCCTCGTCGCCGGAGAGGTCGAGCTTCTCGAAGGCGGTGATCGAGGCCTGGAGCAGCGCGACGCCACCGCCGGCGACGATGCCTTCCTCGACGGCGGCCTTGGCGTTGGACACCGCGTCCTCGATGCGGTGCTTCTTCTCCTTCAGCTCGACCTCGGTGNCCGCGCCGACCTTGATGACCGCGACACCACCGGCGAGCTTCGCCAGCCGCTCCTGGAGCTTCTCCCGGTCGTAGTCGGAGTCGGACTTGTCGATCTCGTTGCGGATCTGGCTGACCCGGCCGGCGATCTGGTCGGGGTCACCGGAGCCCTCGACGACCGTCGTCTCGTCCTTCGTCACCACGATCTTCCGGGCGCGGCCGAGGAGGTCCAGGG
>NZ_LJFZ01000051.1:0-27013 GCF_001420875.1 Frankia sp. AvcI1
GCGGCGATGAAGCTACTCTACCTCGGGCTTCGCAACATATCGAGTCAGCGGGGCGGCGAGTCCGGCACTGGAACCCACGGATGGAAAATCGCGCTCAACACGCTCGCCAACCTCTTCCCCGGACGCCTACCTTTCTGATAGCGTGAACGCGTAAGCTAAGCTATTCACCTCTGGCTTACACGGAAATCGTGACAGGCTCCGACTGCCGGCGTCNCCGGACGCGTTCGTGTGGCTCCGCCTCTACCAGCAGGAGCTCGACGGCCAGGCGCCNCGCGGGCGGGACGACCCGCTGTGGTGGACGCTGCGGCAGCCCCTACGCCCGTTGACCTATCACGCCGCCAGGNCAGCCTTCATCCGTGCGCAGGCTGTGCTGGGAAGTAACTGGACCTTGCACGATCTTCGTCATACCGCGGCCTACCGGATGGCACGGGATCCCGAGGTGGCGTTGACCGACGTGCAGTGGGTGCTCGGGCACGCGAGCCTGACCACGACCCAGATCTACACGACACCGTTCGAAGACGAGGTCCTCGCCGGGATGCGCGCCCACCACGAGCGCCGCGCCGCCGGCCGTGCCGCGCCGCCACCGCTGCCGGCCGCGGGCTACCGGACCGACAGCCTGCAGGTTCTGTTCGGGGGGCGAACGCCGTGACCGAACTCCTGGACCGNCAGCCGCCCCCAGACGGGTCGCGGGCTGAGGGCAGAACGCCGGCGACGCCTCGCGGCACCGCGGGTGCGGCGGCGCGGTTGCGGGGGCAGTTCCCGCCACGGAGGGTTCCGGTGTCCTGGCCGGCGACCACCCTCGGCCGTCACAGCATCGTCGAGCTGCTCGTTCCCCCGCCCTACGGGTCGGACAACCAGGCCGTGNAGTGGAAGCGCCGCAGCGGCATCACCGGTGTCCTGCGCTGGCTGCAGGGCCATCCGGGCGCGACCTGGCAGCAGCGCTGGCTTGCCACGGGCGTGGAGGACCTCGACGGGAAGTTCTGGCGGGACGTGGCGGCGGACTGNCTGCGGGACGTCGGTGACGACACCTACGAACGCCTCCTGTCGACCGGCCTGCTCGCGCTCATCTGCGGTGACGTTATCCGGCCCGGGGTGCGGTGGATGATGNCGCGCCAGTCCCCACGTTTCCAGGCGGCTATGGAACGCTCCCGTGACCCCGAGGGTTTCGCCCGGCTGCGGGCATGCGCCGAGCAGAACCCGGCCGCGGCNCCGCTGATGGTCCGCCTCGCGCTCTACCGCGCCGCCACGATCATGGCCTGCAAGGGCGGGCTGGTCGCCGACATCGCTCCCGGCGACTGNGTCGAGCTACTCGACGTTCAAAGCTCGGTGCAGGCCAAGGGGGGCACCTGCAAGACCTACGTCTACCAGCTCCTCCACGATGCCGGGGTCTTTCCACCCGACGCGCCACCCACGATCCGGGCGTNCCGCGGCGCGACCGGCCAACTCACCGTCGAGGCCCTCGTCGCCCGCTACTCACTGCGCTGCCAGCCGGTGCGCGACCTCATCGTCGACTACCTGCGCCACCGGCAGCCCGCCGTGGACTACGTCAGTCTCAAGGAACTCGCCGACCGGCTCGCCGGCCTGTTCTGGCACGACCTGGAACGCCACCATCCCGGCATCCACTCCCTGCACCTGCCCCCCGAAGTGGCCGCGGCCTGGAAGCAACGCATCCAGGTCCGGACCAAGAAGGTGGTCGGCAGCGACGGGGAACCCGTCGACGTCGAAACCCCGCGGGTCAACGCCAAGAGCTGCATGTTCTCGGTGCGCGCCTTCTACCTCGACATCGCGCAGTGGGCGTTGGAGGACNCGGCCCGATGGGGCCCCTGGGCCACGCCTTGCCCCGTCACACCCGCCGACGTTGACCGGTGGAAGGACCGGATGCACCGCAAGGCCCGGATGGACCAGCGCACTCGGGAACGCCTACCGGTACTGCCGGCCCTCGTCCGCGCCGTCGAGCAACGCCGCCGTGACACCGCCGAACGCCTTGCCGCCGCATGCGCCACCCAGCCCGGCGACTCGTTCACCGCCACCGGACGCACCTTCCTCCGACCGCCCATGCCGAGCTCCGGCGGCACGAGGGTCTGGGCCGACGACCCGACCACCGGCGCCCGCTACAATCTGACCTTCGAGGAACACGAGGCGTTCTGGGCTTGGGCCACCGTCGAGATCCTGCGGCACACCGGTATCCGCGCCGAGGAACTCCTCGAACTCACCCACCACAGTTTCGTCCAATACCAGCTTCCCACCACCGGTGAACTCGTCCCTCTCCTGCAGATAGCACCGTCGAAAACAGACACCGAACGACTTCTGCTGGTCAGCCCGGAACTCGCCGACGTCCTGAGTGCCGTGATCTGCCGGGTCCGCGACACCACCGGCGCAGTGCCTCTCGTCCCCTCCTACGACATCCACGAACGCCTCTGGCTCCCGCCGATGCCGCTGCTGTTCCAGCGACGCTGGGGCGCCGAGAACCGTGCCCTACCACGCCGGGCCATCGAAAGAGCACTCGATAACGCCCTCGCGCACTCCGGACTGACCGGACCGGACAACAAACCTCTCGACTTCACCCCACACGACTTCCGCCGCATCTTCGTCACAGACGCGGTGATGAGCGGACTGCCACCCCACATCGCCCAGGCCATCTGCGGGCACCGCGACATCAACACCACCATGGGATACAAGGCGACCTACCCCGCCGAAACCATCGAAGCGCATCGCGCCTGGATCTCCCGCCGCCGTTCCGTGCGACCCAGCGAAGAATACCGCGCACCGACAGAACAAGAATGGGAAGACTTCTTCGGCCACTTCCAGCGCCGCAAAGTATCGCTCGGCACCTGCGGACGCGCCTACAACACCCCCTGCATCCACGAACACGCCTGCATACGCTGCCCGATGCTACGCCCCGACCCACGCCAACGGCCACGACTCGTCGAGGTCCGCGACAACATCCAAGACCGCATCACCGAAGCCGAACAGCAAGGATGGCTCGGAGACATCGAAGGACTCACCATCAGCCTCGCCGCCGCGAACACCAAACTCACCGACCTCGACCGCCTTACCANCCGACAGGCCACCGTCCACCTCGGCATGCCAGACCTCCACCACCTCGCCGCACGCACCATCGTTCGCACTGCACCCGAGAACCAGGCACCCGAATAAGGCGCGTCCGCAAGTTCTGTCCGGTATGCGCAAGTTCAGAGAACCGGCCGAAGGCGGCTTCGACTGCTCCGGTCTCACCCGGGCCGCTTATTTGGCCGCCGGGATTGACCTGCCCCGCACCGCACAGACCCAGTATGAGGCCGGGTCCGTGGTCCCGCCCCGGGAACCACTCCAGATCGGCGACCTCGTTTTCTACGGCACCGCCAGCAACATCCACCATGTCGCGATCTATATCGGAGACGGGCAGATGATCACAGCTCCAGGGCGTAAAAAAGTGGTCAAAATCGCTCCATATAGGTGGCAAAAGGACGACTATTTCGGCGCAACCAGGCCGGGCAAGTAGGGCAATGTAGGTTCTCAAAACAGCTGACAGTTTCTCAAAAAAGATGTCACCGATCTGTCGCCGACTGGCCAGATCGATGAGAAGGTGGCTCGGCGTGGCGTCCCGGGTTCGGCGGTGCGCGGAGTAACCCTGATCGGTTGGTGGCGGTTCGTCACGGTCTGGGCGAAGTGTCTGGGTCCGGTACCGGTCGGAAGCCGGGACCGAGGTGGACACGACGTTGGACCGTGTCGCCGTGGATGACCTGACGGCGTGCCCGCCGGTGCGGAGTTCCACTGCTACAAAGCCGCGTACTACTCGGGCTGGTACTGGTCGCGCATCGTCGGCCGTGACGGCTCCGGCGCCGATCACCGAGGTCGGACAGGTGGTAGGACGGCCTCGTGTCCTCCCAGCCCCCAGCCAGGCCACCCGCGCGGCGCGGGAACGAGGCAGGTCGTTCGGAGTTGTCGGTGAGGCACGCTACCCTCAGATCAGCTCAAGAGAGGACCCCGGCGGCGTCGAGGTCGACGGGTGTCGGGGTCGCTCCTGATTGGCGTCTGGAACATACCCTCGAACATGACGCTGAGACATTCAGTGTCACTCGTTGTGATTGACGCCTCTGGTGCGCCGGGCCTTCTCGCAGGACACGAGGAAGGACCTTCAGGCACAGTGCAACTGATCAAGGCTCGCGTCACTGACTATCGGTCCGTCGAGGACTCCGACAGCTTCGACATCGAGNAGGATGTCACCTGCCTCGTCGGGAAGAACGAGTCGGGCAAGACGACCCTCCTCCAAGCGCTTTTCCGGCTCAACCCGGTGGAGCCCGCCGCCTTCGACGAGGTGGTCGACTTCCCTGCCCGCAAGACCCGCGAACGCAAGNAGCTCCCTGCCGGCGAGAAGATTCCCGTGCTCACGGCGACGTTCCGTCTCGACGACACCATCATGAAGGCCATCGAGGAGGAGCTCGGCCCAAAGNCCATGAGGAGCCCCGAGTTCGCCGTCGAAATCGGCTACCGCGACAAGTCCAAGTCGTTCAGCTTCTCCTACAACGAGGCCGCGGTCGTCGACCNCCTGCGATCCACCCTGGACCTTCCGGCCGCGGGCGCCAAGGCCATCGGGAGCGTGAAGACCGTCACGGACTTCCTCGATGCCCTTGACGAGCTGAAGGAGCCCCCTTCCGACGCGACCGCGTTGGCCGACCGCCTCCGCGGCTGGCGCAACGGCAGCCTCGGGTGTCACCTCATCGACCAGTACGCCAATCCGTCCATGCCGAAGTTCGTCTACTTCGCGGACTACGACACGATGCCGGGCAAGGTCGCACTGCCCGATCTGATCCGGCGGCGACAGTCAGGAGACATTACGCGCGGCGAGCGTGCGCTGCTGAGCCTCCTGGACATGGCGGGCGTGTCACCGGAGGAGTTCAAGAACACCGACCAGCACGAACGGCTTCTCCGTGAGCTGGAGAACTCCGGCAACGTCATCTCGGACGAAGTCTTCGAGTACTGGTCGCAGAACAAAGAGCTGGAAGTCCAGCTGAAGGTCCTGCCCCCTGAGGTCGGGGCCACCGCGCCCTTCGACGAGGGGCCGATCCTCCAGGTCCGCGTCTTCAACCGCCGGCACCGCGCCTCGGTGCCCTTCGACGACCGGTCCCGCGGCTTCGTCTGGTTCTTCTCCTTCCTTGCCTACTTCAACGAGCTGGAGGCGGCCGGCACCACGGACCTGATCCTCCTCCTAGATGAGCCGGGCCTGTCCCTGCATGGCCGCGCCCAGGGGGACCTGCTCCGCCTGATCGACGAGCGACTGGCGCCCAAGCACCAGGTCCTCTACACCACCCACTCCCCGTTCATGGTCGACCCGGACAACATCCAGAGGGTCAGGACGGTTATCGACATGGAGCGCGGCGGAGCGAAGGTTTCCTCGGAAATCTTCAAGGCTGACGAGGACACTGNGTTCCCGCTCCTGACCGCGATGGNCATCGAGATGACCCAGACGCTGTTCGTGGGCGAGCACACCCTGCTCCTCGAAGGCCCGAGCGACCTGATCTACCTGGACATCCTCACGGATGTCGCCGAGGCGAAGGGGTCCATCGGACTCGACCCCCNCTGGGTGAAGACCCCCATCGGCGGCTCCGGGAAACTGTCTACCTTCGTGACCCTCCTGGGCGCNAACAAGCTGAACGTCGCGGTTCTCGTCGACTCCAGCACCAAGGACGTCGGGGCCGTCCAACGTCTTCGGGACAATGGCCAGCTGGCCAAAAACGGNCTCCTCCAGATCAGCGAGTTCACTGGTACAGNCGACGCAGACATCGAGGACCTGTTCGACCGGGGCTTCTACCTCGAACTCGTCAACCGCGCTTACACACCCCAGCTAACCACCCCGATCCGCGCTTCAGAACTCAACGCGAAGGACCCCCGTGTCCTTCGGCAGATCGAGGCGGTGTTCAAGAAGCGGAAGATCGCCACAAGGTTCAACCACTACAAGCCGGCGGCGGTTCTCCTCCGAGAGCAGGCCGCGCTCGCCCCGCGCATCGACGCGGAAACGATCACGCGTGCCGATCTGCTGTTTACGCGACTCAACTCCCTGCTCCCCAAGCGCTGAGCTGACCTCGCCTGAGCGACGGGGCGGACCGGCGGGGGGCTGTGCGCGGCGAGCGGGGCCGTTTTCGGGATGTTTCCAGGCTGGTTCATCAGCTGCTTCGGGCGCTCATCCGCAACCGACCATCGCTGGTGCTCGGAGCGTGCGCCTGCGGGGTGCACGCTCCGTGTAGCCATGAGGACCCCGCCCGGCCGCAGCGACCGCGATGCAGGCGGTCTGGCCGATCGCAACCGGCACCGCTCCGAGGGAAACGGCAGATCGTTGAGAACCAGCCTGACGCCAGCTCGATGAGAACGTGCGCCAAAGCGCTGGTACTCCGGACTTCTGGCGACATGAAAGATGAAAACCTACAGGCAAACATGCGCATTCGATGCGACGCCCCGACAAAGACTTACTGGGACCGAAGCGCCTCTGTCTACCGAGATAGGCCGCGCGGACGGTCGCCGAGCAGGCGGCGTGATGGCCGGATTCGAGCCGTAGCGGTCGTCATTGCTGCGGGTGGCTGGGAGCCGGTGGGGTCAGGGCGAGGGTGACGAGATCGAGCGCGCCGCGGGCGGCGCGGTCCAGTCCGGCGGCGGTGCGCTCGAAACTCTCTCGTGGATCGGGGCCAGACAGCGGCGGGTCGGGAATCTCGTGATTGCTCAGGGGGCCGAGGATCACCTGCTGGACGGACGCGATCGTGTCCAGGATGCGGCAGACGCCGGTGAGGAGGTCGGCTCGGGTCGTGTCCGCGTCCCTGGCCACGGTCGTGGCGAGATCTGCGGCGGCCAGTCCGGGGATGGTGTCCCCGAGGTCGCGCGCGAGGCGGTCTGCCGCGTCGGCCAGCAGGTAGAGGAGCCTGACGGCCTCGGTATGGCGTGCTATCCCCGCCAGGTCAGGGTCTTGCAGCGTCCTGCGCAGAGCCAGGGCGTGGTGGGCGACGCGCGCGCTGGCCGGCGCAAGCGGTGCCCTGTCCAGCGCCCAGGTGACCCGGCTGCTGTAGCAGCCGAGACCCGCGACGCCGCCGAGTACCGCCAGCCCTCCCGCCGCGAGGCCATGGATACCACCGGGACTGGCGAACGGCGGCCACACGATCAGGCACGCGACCGCGGGCAGCATGAGCAGCAGCTGGGCGACGATCGGGATCAGCATCCGGCGACGCCGGTAANGCCNGGCCGCCCGCTTGACCCGCGGGTCGATGGTCAGTGCGTCGTGCACGTCGTGGGTACCTCCTCCGACACCACGGTGCCCGTGGACAGCGGGACGAGCAGCAGCCGCTCGGTTTCGAGGAAACACGGGCTGTCCCTCACGGTTCGATGATGGCTGAGGGCGCGGTAGTGGGAGCGCTGTCGACTGGATCACGGCGCCTACGTTCAGGCGGTATCGGAGGTGTTCGCGATGCTGCTCATGGGGTCGAGCACCTCCCACTGCTGGAGCTTGTCGAGCAATTGGTTGCGGTCGAGGGCGTAGAGGGTCGCGAGGGTGCGCAGGTCCCCTTCGCGGATCGAGAGGACCTGGCCGGCGTAGTCGCCGCGTTCCCGCTGGATCTCGACGGCCCAGCGGCGCAGNGGTCCGGCGTCGTCGGTGGGTACGCGGGTCAGGGCGGGCAGGTTGAGCACGATGCGGACCGCCCGCGGCGGGAGTGGGCCGGGTTGTCCGCCGGGCAGCAGGTCGTGGACGGGGACGCCGTAGAACGCGGCGAGTGCGGCGAGCCTCTGCATGCTGAGCATGCGGTTGCCGCGTTCGTAGGAGCCGAGCGCCGCGACCTTCCACTGGCCGCGCGAGAGGGCCTCGACCTGCTGAAGAGTGCGGCCCTGCTGGGCGCGGATGGTGCGCAGTCGGATGCCTACCTCGCGGGCGTAGGCACGATTCTCGCTGGTAATGGGCATGTTTCCTCCCTGCGGATGGGTGGGAGCGGGGGCGGGAAAGGGGGGGCCGAGCCGGTGTCAACGTCGGATATCGGGGCTCGGCCTGCGGCCGGGAGCGGGGGCAGGTCCGAGGCGGGCTGCGTGCGGCCGAGCTCCGCTCGGGGTCAGTGATCAGTTCGCCGATACGGTTCTGCGGCCGGGACCATGCGGGTCGGCTGTCGATGGCTCGCGAGGCTGGACGGGGTGNGGCGGCACGGAATTCGGGCTGCCCGGAGCGGGCGGTCCTCGCGCAGGTGAGCGGGTGAGGTGTTCGACGGGGAGGCGCGGGCGGATCGGGACCGTGCGTCGCCGCATCGGGCTCACCCTGCGGTGCGGTCGGCGGCCGGTCCGCCGGGAAGCTGGGCGCCAATCAGGGGACAGCAAAAAGAAGAGCCTGACGAGGGAAGCCGGCCCTGTCGCCGTCCTCGCCACCGGCGGGCAGGCCATCAGCGAGCTGGAGGTGCTGTTCTCTCGTCACCCGCTGGTGCACGGTCCCCCGCGGGGGNCGCTCCCAGTACGACCGGCTGGCTGCCTGGGCACGGCCGCTGCGCGTGGCTCGGCTCGTCCAGGAGCGCGCCGGCCTTCTCGACGAGCGTGCGGATGGACGACCGGGCCGTGACGTGCCGGGCCCGGTCGGTCAGGGTGCGCGGGCCGGGGCTGGCGGCCGGGAGCGCCCGGTGAGCGTGCCCGGGACCTGTCGGGCGAGCGTCCGGTCTACTCGTCAGCGAGGAGGCGGAGCAGGCGGACGCCAGGGAAGTCGGTCGGCAGCGCCGGCAGGTGGAATGTGCTGGGCTCGTCGAAGATGGGCTGGCCGGATGGCCGGCGGGTGTAGGGAGCCCAGCCGTAGTCGACGCCGTCGTCGGCGTCGTAGGCGGTCCAGACCACGCTCTCCTGCTCGCCGTCGCGTAGCGGCCGGACGGAGAACGCGTGGGCCTGAAGACCGCCGGGGAGCATCTCGATGATCTGCGGGACGGCGAAGGTGAACCGGCGGGCGTGCAGGGTGCGGGCGAGGTCGGCGGCGCGGGTCTCGAAGTCGGCGCGGGCGTTCTCGCCGTGCACGTAGTCGTAATCGGAGAGGATCTGCCTACGGTCCCCGTCAAGGATGACGATCGCCGGGTAGTCGGTCATCCGGATGGACTGCTGCACGCGGTCCACGACGTCGGTCACCAGGGTCCAGGTGGCGTCGTTCATCGCGGCCTCCAGCGGGGTCCAGGAATACCGTTCCAGCTTTCCTTGGCGGTGGAACGGCGGTGGGGGGNGTAGCCGGCTCGTGGGCCTGTCCACGGTATGCGTCGGTGTACGTCCCGTGTCGCCACGACCCCGCCTATGATCATCTGTTGTGGTGCAGGTCCTGGCGGACGCGGACAATCTCGCGGCCCGGTGGATGACGGTGACGATGCGGATCGTCGGCGGCTACGGGTGCGCGGTGACGGCCGCGGGCGCGTCCGGGCGGCTGGCGGCGGTGCGCTGGCCGGCGGACAGCCGGCTGGTGGCCGCCGAGGGCTGGCAGCGCGCGGACCTCGCGCTCGCCGACGCCTACCGCAGCGACAGTCAGCCGCTGCTGCTGGTGACGGGCGACGGCGATTTCGCGTACCTCGCGAGCCGGCATCCCGGGCCGGTCGCGGTCGCCGGGGTGCTGGTCGCCCGTGCGCTACGGGAGGCCGCGACCGTGATCGATCTGGCCCGGGACGGCGCTGGTCCGCTGGTGCGATGGTTGGACCGGGTCAGCCTGGCCTGACACCGGCCGCGTGCCCCTGTGGGCGGTGCCGGCGGGGCGGTCAGGGGCGGGTGCGCCGTTGCAGGTTCTCGTCGAGCAGTGCACGCAGCAGGACGAGGCCGGGTCCGGCCCCGGGGTTCAGGGGAATCGAGAAGATGTAGTCCGACCCGTCGAACGCGTCGAAGACCGGCGTGCCGTCGCGCTTGCGCTGGTAGGGGACCATCCCAGACTCGTGGCCCTCCTCCTCGTCCCAGAGCACCCACAGGATTACGTGCATCTCGCCGTCGTCCTCCAGCAGCGGGCCACCGGTGTACGGGGAGCGCAGCCGGACTTCGTCGTCGCCGTCGATGACGACGGGCCTGCTGATCTGCGGAACGGCCAGGATGAGGCGTTCGAGATCGATACGGTTCGCCTCCTCGGCGACCTGCCGCTCGAACTCTTCCGCGCGGGCGGGGTCACGCAGGTAGGCCGAGTTGCTCAGCGTCCGCGAGGGCTCTCCTTCCAGGACCGCGATCGCGGGTTGGTCTCCTTTCGCCAGGGCTTCCTGGACCTCCTTGACGGTCATGTCGACCAGGACGTGGGATTCGAGGTTCATCAGCGGTGTCCTCTACGTGGCGCGGGCTCGCAGCGGCAGCCCGGTCCGGACGCCCGCGCGGGGCATGGCGGACCGGCCTTCGCCACCAGTCTGATCGCNCCAGGACGGTGGGCACCACACCGGGAGCGCCCTCACCACCCGTCGCCCTCGGGCCGTCCGTCACAGCCTTCCTACTCGTGTCGATGTCTGTCCCGGTACATCGCCGGAGCGCGCTGCCGTGATGGAGTCGTGCGCCCGAGCTGCTGCTTGCCCGGTCGTCACGTTCGTCCTCCATGGCGGAGTCGCCTCCTGCGCCGGTGGAAAGGCTGTCGCCGCCGGCGGCTCGCGCANGGCGCCGATGCGCGCAGGACGAGGTCCGCGAGGTCGACGCGTCCGACGATCTCCCGGGTGGGCCAGTGGATCAGTAGTCCGCAGGTCAGGCAGCAGTAGTGGCCCCTCCACCAGGCCGAGCCCGGGTCGGTTTCCCTGCCCCGGTGGACCGGTGCGAATCCGCCGGCCGTCGGGCTGTTCCCGCATCGGCACAGCCAGGCNTCATCCGTTCCCACGCGCGCAATGTATTCACGCATGCTGGTTCTCTCTTCTCGTACAGATGTTCGAGGTGGGAGGTTGGTGTAGGCCGGCAGGAAGAGAAACGGCTGTCCCTGTCAGCGAGAAATGCGGCGGTTGTGCCGCCGCCCGCCGGCGGCCCTCGCGTGGCGGCAGCGGTGGGTCGAACAGCGCGGCGCTCGGCGGGCGGGTGGCCCAGGTGGTCGCGGACACCGCCCGCGGTTCAGTGGTCCCAGGGGTCGCGGCGAAGGTGGTCCCGGCGCGTGGCCCTGGNCTCGATGACGACGTCGGTCCAGGTGGCCCCGGCCGCTTCGACCTGCTCGGCGGTGGAGAGGACCGCGCTCGCNCGGGGGGACAGCGTCCAGCCGAGGTGGCCGAACAGGGCAAGAGCGCTGCGGTCTCCGACGGCGGAGGCGTGGACGGCGTCGATGCGCAGGTAGGCGGCCAGGTGGCCGAGCAGCCCGGTCGGGTAGCCGCGGTGGAACAGCGCGGTGGCCCGGGTTGGGCTGGTCATCTCGGTGGCGTGGCAGGCGGCGACGTGAGAGAGCACGGCCATCACGGCGGCGTCGCCGATGCGGGTGTCTTCCGGCTCGTCGTCCTCGACGGTGCGCAGGATCGCGGTGGTGACGGCGTGGCCCCAGGTCCAGCCCTGCAAGGTGAGCTGCTCAGCCTCGCTGGCGAGGGCGGCGGCCTTGGCGGTCAGCGGGTAGCCGAGTGCCCCGAGGACGTCGGCGACAGGTTCGAGGTTGAGCATGCTCGTCGGGTCGAGGTGGGTGTCCAGTCCGAACAGGACGTGGGCGTGTAGCCGGCGCGGCCAGCCGTCCCGGTCGAAGTACGGGTGAATAGGCAGAACGGCGAAGCGGAGGGCGACGGTGTCCTCGCCGTTGATGGTCAGGACGTGGCGGAGCCGGCCGAGTAGTTCGGCGAAGCCGATGAGGTGCGGGGTTGACGGCATGGCGGGGCGCTCCTTTGCGGGCGCAACACGGCGGACGGGCTGATCGGAGTGCGCGAGGCGATGGGGCCGGGTGCCGGCGCACCCACCGGTCGGACGGTGGGTGCGCGGGACCAGGGCGCGCCGACGGTGACGCACGTCGGCCCGCCGCGGGAGGCAGGTGCGGCGGGCCGACGTGTGTGGTCTTCCTGGTGCGGCTTGTTCTCGCCGGTGGAACGGGGCTGGTTGTCAGGTTCGGGGGTTGGGAGCGGCGCGCTCGGTGCTGGCCGCGTCGACCAGGCGGGCCAGGGTGCCGAGCACGTCGGCGGCGAACGCGGTGGCGCGCAGCCGTTCGGCGATGTGGAGGACCTCGCGGCGCTGGGTGATCGCGGCGGTCTGCCAGGTGTCGGTGAGGGTGTCGCCGACGCCGAGCACGACGTTCGGGCCGAGCTGCCACAGCACCGCGTTCGCGGCGGCGCAGGCAATCGCGACTTCGTCGACGTCGCCGCCGATCCACAGCATGGTGGCGGGATCGATGTGCTGGGCGCGTAGCGTCTGGGCGGCGGCGCGGAACAGCCCGCCGGTGCCGACCGCCGGGTCGATCACGGACTGGCCCGGCTCTACCGCGGTCATCAGGCCGGCGGTGAGGGCGTCGGCGATGTGGCCGGGGGTGTAGTACTGGCCAGCGGCCAGACGCGCGCCGTCGGCGCGCAGCTCGACGAGCAGCGGGCCGAACAGGTCGACGTCCCGGCGTCGTAGCGTGCCGGTCAGGTGCAGTTGTCCGGCGTCGAGCGCGGCGTGGGCGACGCGGCGGGCCGCGTCGATGGCGGCGTCGTCCGGCGGATCGGCGCCGAGCCAGGGCTCGACCAGGGGCCAGGCGGCGGGCAGGAGGTCGGGCCGCGCCCGCACGAAGATCGTCCATTGGAGTCGCGTAAACCGGCGGAACTGCTCGGTGTCCAGGCCGGCGATGAGATCGGCGGTGGCGGAGATCTGGCCCGGCGGTGGTGTGATCAGGGCGAGGGCGGCGACGGTGGACAGCGGAATCTGCGGTGAGGCTGCGTGGTTCGCGCGGTGCCAGGCACGCGCGACGGACTCCGCGAGGCTCGTCGCGTCAGGGGTGCCAGCGCCGGGCGGTCTGCGGGAAGTCGCGGGCATGCGCGATCACCTCCCTTCGCGGGATAGGAGCGGGGGACGGGGGNGATGCGGTGGGCGCGGGTCGCGCCGCGGCGGTCAGGAAGGGCCGTGCGTGCTCGCGGNCCGGGTCATGCGGAGAAAGGAAACCGGCCAGGTGATGGGGCGAATCCGTAGCGGTGTGCTGCCGGCGTAGGAGGCGGCGAGGGCGCCGTGGTCGGTGATGACCGTGTAGCCGGGTAGCCAGACGGCGAACCAGGGCTCGGCGGGCGCGCCGCGGCGGGCCGGCGAGTCGACCGGGCGGATCATCGTTGGGTCAAGTGCCTGTGGCGTGGTCCGGTAGTGGTCGAGACGTCCCCCGACCATCGGGCAGGCGGCGATGGTGTAGGCCGTGCAGGTCGGGTGGAGCGCGGGCTCGGCGGTGCACTGCCGAGGCAGGTCCGACAGACGCATCAGCAGCACCAGACGCTCGTCGTGGCGACGGCCGCACACGCCGCACAGCCGCCTCAGCAGCGCCTGGTCCTTGCGGTCGGCATCGACGGCACCGAACAGGTGGCGCCCGTCGCCTGTACGGGGAGTGATCCACGGGACGGCGAGGCCGCCAGCGGTCGGTAGGTGGGCCATGGACAGCGGAATCGCGGGTGGTGTCGGGTCGGTCATGATGTGTTTCCTGTTCGTGGGATTCCTCGCGCACACGGCGCGACCGACGCCCGGCGCGCGGCGATGAAGAACGGAAAGGCGGGCACGTGACGTCCCGGCGAAAGGGAAATCCGATTGNCCCCACCGGAGCGCGTTTCTGTCGGCGTGGGTGTCCGAGCTCGGCGCTGGGTGGAAGACGAGCTCGCCATCGTCCTCGCCGGCTTGGACGAAGNCGACTCGGAACTACGCGAGCTGGTGGGATGGACCGACAGCCAACTCGAAGAGCTGGTGGACGGGCTCGACGACCCGCTGCCGGATGAGGGGGACGCCCCGGTCGACGACTCCCCGAATCCTTGGGTGTGTGATCATCGAATGTGAGAGCGAGCAGGGGGAGCTGTTGCAACGGACGCCGGCTGCTCGCCGTCCTGCTCGATCACACTGACCTGTTGAGCGGTACCGAGGACGCGTCAGCGTCGCTCAGGACCGCGCCAGCGTCACGTGTTCGTGCTGTACCCCAGCGACGCGAACCAGCATCCGAGCACGTCGACGACGTCGCCGCCGTTCCAGTCGCCGGCACGCTTTTCGATCTCGGCCAGCTCCTCCCAGAGGCTGGTGATGGCCAGTCCCTCCGGGGTGGCCGGGTCGATCCGCAGCCCCTCCGGAACGGGCGGCGGCAGCGTGTCCGCAGGCGGAAGCGACAGGGCCGCGCTGGAGGGAAGTCCGTTCGCGACGCAGGCGTGNAGACCGTCGGCGACGGCCTCCTCGATGGGCAGCAGGTCCGCAGCGCCTTCCTGCGGATGCCAGTCCGCCAGCACGGTGTCGTCCGCCGCCATCACCAGGTTGAGCCCGGCGCGCGGACTACCGGCCTCGGTGTAGGTGATTTCGAGGTCGATCTGGGCCGCGGCAGTCAGGTCCACCCCGTTGGTCGTGGGGAACGTCCGGATCTGGTGAGCGACCAGCGCCAGCCGGGCGAACAAGTAGGCGTCCCGGGCGGTCGTCAACGCGTCCTCGCGGCGCTGCACCTCCCGCTGCCACGCCTGAAGGGTCGAGTCCCCCGGCGCGGCGTCGCTGTTGCTCACTGGTTGTCCTCCGTAGTGGTCGTGGTGGGGACGGTCGCGTCCGCGGGCAGGATGATCACGGGGTTATCGCCCTCGGGGCGCAAGCCGTACTCGGCCAGCGCGTCGAGAACGGCGTCGATCTCCTCGGCGATCTCCTCGGCGAGCGCAGCGGACGCATCGTCCGCGCTGTCGAGGTCCGCGAGCACCTGCCCGCCGGCACTGACGGCGCGCCGGACGTGGACGTGGACGCCGTCGTAGTCGTAGAAGGCGTGATCAACACCGATGGTGTCGGCGGCCGGGATCTTCGCCCGCACCGCGGCGGCGACCTCCGTCAGACGGAGGTCGAAGTAGTCATCACGGGCAGCCAGGAAGCGTGCCAGCACGGCGTCGACGTCCTGGGAGTGTGCGTGCGCTTCGTCAGCGGTCGGCATGGTCGGGCCTCTCGATCGTGGTGGTCGTGTAGGTGGGAAGCGGGATGTTCAGGGACGGCGGGCCGCCGGCCGGGTCGTTGCGGTNTGCACGCGCAGTCGCCTGAGCTGTTGCCCGGCCGCTTTCCAGCCGGTACCAGCCGCAGGTGCATCGCGCGATCNCCCAGTCGACGACAGCGGGCATCCGCTCCGACTCGATCCCGGCGGGGCTGATCATCATCCGGCCTCCGGTCGGGTGTCGCCGGGGCGGACGCGGCGCGTCACCTTGTCGTAGGGGATTCGGTCGTTCCAGTTCACGTGGTCACCGATGAGGGCCTTCACGGTCAACGACTTCGCGTTGACCCGGACCACCGTCGTGGAGATGACACCGAGGTACACGATGTCGCCGGCCTGGAAGTCGGGCGGGCCCCACACCTTCTCGCCGGCGGCCTCCCGTTCGGCGACATGCTTCTCCCAGTGGGCGATCTCGTCGGCGAGCTGGACGAGATCGGCCTGTCGGGCGTCGCGCCAGGCGGTCTCCTCCCACGTCAGCGGCCCGATGATCCGACCGGCCAGGTTCCGTTCGATCCGGCCGACCCGCGCCTTCAGCTCTTTGATCCGCCGCAGCGTCGTCGGCACGTCCTTGCGGCCGGTCTCGTACCGGGCGGCGGCCTGCGCTCGATTCGCGTGATAGTCCGCCCTGCCGGCCTCCTCGACGAAGGCGCGTTCGTGACTGTCGGCTCGCGCCAGATCCCGACGGTGCTTGCCCTCCGAGTGGTGCCCGGCGAGGANCGGCTGCCCGGGAGGCATANGGTCGCGGATCTGCCGGGCGGCGTTCCACCGGGCGTCCGATCGNCCCACCGCCCGGCCGGCCACATCGTCGTGATAGGTCGCCCGCTCCTCGGCCCGGTCGTAGCGCTCGCCCTCCGCCTCGGTGAACGCCCGCGGGGTCTCGTCTATCTCAATCGCGACGGTCCACAGACTGGCCCGCAGCGCCGTCACCGCCTTGCCGATCTTCCACAGGTCGGCGGCGCGGTCCCGGCTCCCCTGGATGTACCAGGCTCCGAGNGTGCGGGAGAACCGGAAATCCGGTTTGAGGATCATGTCGGCGCCGCCGCGGCGGGACGCGCCCGTGAGCACGGTGCCTTCCGGGCGGGTGTGCCGGATCGTCAGCGACCCTCGGCTCACCAGCACCGGCCCCCCGGTCTCCTCGTGCACGGCGCACGCCGCGGTGTCGATCACATGCATGTCCCGAGACCGGCCCGTGGTCGGCTCGCCCGGCCGGGTGGTGACCAGCCGTATGCAGCCGCAGTCCAGGGGCTGGNCCTCTTCGACCGTGAGTTCGTGCTCCCCGCGCAGGTTCGCCGTGTCGTCGCAGACGACCCGCATCGTGTAGCCCCTCCGCCATGCGGGGAGGGTGTGTGCCGATGGCAAGGTGGATGTCTCCTTTCAGAATGCGGGGCGCCAGCGGGAACGGTCACCGGGCACCACCGGGTAAAAGGAACTTGCGATGATCGTGTTCCGGTTCAGCGCTTCGTCTTTCGCGTCGACGACGAAGCCGCCGCCGGTCCAGCGCAGGCCGTCCGCGATCCGCTGATTGCGCGCCGGGTCCGGGCCGACAGCGGCCACGTACCACAGGAAAACCTCGGGCCGCGCCCGGTAGGCACGGTCGTAGCTGTCGACGACACGGTGTTCCTTCGGCCCTCCAGGCGGAAGGTCCGAGAGGATGACCGGCCCTGACCAGGTCATGGGGTGGTTCCCCCGCCGGGGTAGGCGCCCGCCGGCACGCGAATCGGCTTCCGGCCGGCCTTCACACGCCGCNGGTTGATCCGGTCCACGCAGGTCCGGCAGATCGGCCGCCACGGGTCGGTGTCAGCGGTGGGGCTCGTGTCGTCCTTGAAAGACGGCACCAGGTACGGGTTGAAGAGGAACGGCACCTCGCAGACACCGCAGGGGCCCAGGGCGATAACGAATGCGCCTAATTCGTCCATGCGCTTATACCTTTCGCAGAGTGCGACGAGAGGTCAGTCCGGATGCGGACAGCGACGTCCGCATCCGGACTGGTATCTGTCAGAGAATGCGGACCGGGCAGATCAGGCCGCGGAAACGCGCACCGATCTGCACATCCACAGGAAACTCCGCGCCGCGGAACCGCAGCAGGAGGCTCTGGTCCTGTTCGTCCAGGGCCACCCGCGACTTCCGGAAGCAGTCGAGAAGATCGGGATCGAAGGCGATCTCGTCGAGCGCCACCCGCTCGCCGGAGAACCCGAGTTCCCCGTCGACCTCGGGGAAGCGGCCTTCCGCCTCATCAATGAAGATCGGCCCGCGCGGCGTGCGCACCGTCAGACGGTGCAGCTCGCCGGCTCCCGGGATCACTTCCAGGTTGACCGGGGTGTGCGGCTTGCGGCGGGTGTCCGCCTTGACCTGGCGGATCAGCCGGGCGGCGTCCGCCTTCTCCAGCAGAAACCGCAGGCGGGGGTCTCGGGGGTGGACCTGCTGCACAACCACGGCGACCCCGAGGGTGTACTTGTTGGTCGCGACGGCTCGAAACGCGCCGTCGACGACGTCAAGGAGCACCGTGCCCAGGACCGGCAACGTCGGGTCGTTGGACGCGTGCGGCAGCGCCGCGCCGACGGACTGGTACAGCGCCCGCCTCGACCGTCAGCACCCGGGACCCGTGCGGGCCGGCCGGTGCCGTCACCACGAGGACACGCCGATGACGAGCTCGTCAGGCTCCAGCCGGCGGATGTCCGTCGGCTTGNGGAAGACGCGTGTCCGCTCGGAGCCGATCTCCACGCAGATGCCGTCCTCGTAGGCGTCGTCCTCGTCGCGGACACCCACGACACCCCAGTGNGGGAACGGCCACTCGGCGCGGGTGCGGTCCGCCGGGTCCATGCTCGTGAGCGCCAGGACGTCGCCGGGCTTCCACACCCGGTGGCTATGCTGCTTGATCTTGGGGCAGTGCAGCCGTCCACACCGCGGGGTCACCGGCGGCCGGACCGCCTCGCTGTAGAGGCCGATCTTCTCCCACAGGCTGTGATGCTCCTTCATGAGTTTCAGCCGTAGCAGGTCCTCGATCGCCCATCCGGCGAGCGCCGTCGATACCTCGGACAGCTCGCCGAACAGGACGGTCTCCGACGCCCGCATTTCGTCGTGTACCCGCCACACCACCGTGGTCGGGTCGTGCGCACGGCGTCCGAACTTCAGATAGTGAATGCCCACCAATACGCCTTTCCGTTGCGTACACAGGCCAGCACACGACTCCCGAACCAGGGCGCGGACAGCCGCTGCATGCTGGGGGATGGGGTGGTACGGTGCCCGAGGCACCCGCCCAATGTGGGTGGGCGGGCGCCCCGGGAATCCGGGCACGTCAGACGGTCAGCAGTTCCCGCGTGATGCGGAACGCCGCCGTCTTCAGCGGATCATTTTTGATCATCGACCGGATGACCCTGGCCTCGGCGGTGCTCGCCTTGCGGCCGTGGTCGGCGTACTCGGTGGCCGCCTGAATCCATCCGTAGGCCGTGCCGGCGACGTCCCGCGTCGTCTCCGACGTGTGAACCGGGTCAGGTGGTCGTCCTGGGCCAGTGGGCGCTGGTGCGCCCCGGCTCCGCCCGCCGAACCGGGCGGGTGCCCGGACCAGGGCGGGCGGTGGCATCGGCGCGGCGCCGGCGTCCGCGCGGTGGGAGGCGGCGCCGTCGGCGTCGGCGTCGGCTCACGGTCAGGTCGACGGTGATCGCGACGAGGGCGACCGCCGCGTAGGCGACGAGCATGGTGACGTCGTGCGCGGCGGTGACCCCCAGGAGCCACACCAGCAGCAGCGCGAACACCGAGAACCGCATCCGCCGACGGCGACGGCGACTCAGGTAGACCATCGGTAATCACGTTCCTTTCCGTATCCGGCCGGGAGGGAAAGCCCGGCAGAGGTGTGTGGGATGTCCCGCTCAGGATTCGGTGCGCCAGGAAAACGGGATGGTCGCAGTCGCGGTCGCCGCCTGTCTTGGTGGGGCTGCTGTAAACCTCTCCATCGTCGACCAGGACGGTGAGCGGTGGTTTCTTGTCGGCGAGTTTCAGGGTCACGACTGTGTCGATGTGGAGGCTGATTCAGCCGGTTTCATCGAGTAGGGTGGTGATGCGGAGGGGAAAGCTGCCAATATTTCCCGGTTCCCAGCTCGCGGCGAGATGCGGTGGCAGCGCGCCGTACATGTCGATCGTTCCGTAGTTCACGGATGAATCNCGCATCGGTTCTCCCTTCGAGGCGCGAAAACGTGTGTGGGACGTAGCGGCGCAGATCGAGAAACCGTGGAAAGATGCCGGTCGGTCGATTCAGTCCATGCGGATGGGCATGAGCAGGTGCTGGTATGGCGCAACGCTCGCCGTCTGCCCGCCGGAAGAGGTGAGCAGGACGGCTTTGGTGACCTCCGACTGCCCGCGGAACGTGACGGTGTCGCCCGGGAGCGCGGTGAGGGCGTTCCGGACGTAGGCGGCGTTGAACGCCCAGCGAACGGTCCCGTCCGTGAGCGAGGTCGTGGCGGGCAGGGTTGGGGCGCTGACCAGGCCGCCGTGCTCGGGAAGCAGCGGCGCCACCCGGACACCGTTCGGGGTGAGCGTCAGCGTCATGATCATGATGGGGCCGGTGGTGGTCGGGTGGGCGGCGAGGATCGCGAGGACCCGTGCCACGTGGGNCTGCACCGTGGCCCGGTCGAACGTGGCGGTGTGCTGGGCGTCGAGCGAGCCGAGCAGCTTGCGCCAGGGTGGGTAGGTGCCGCCGGTCTCGACCAGGCTCACCGTGGTTTGCCCGCAGGTGAAGGTGGCCCGGTTGGCGTCGCGCACGGATTCGGCGCGGCGGCGGCCGATCGCCACGGACTGGCCGGTCCACGTGTCGGCGCACGCGGCGAGGATCTTCCCGGGAAGGATCAGCTCCTGCCCGGCCGGGTCGATGNCGGTCGCGGGCAGGGAATCGATGGCGAGCCGGTACCGGTCGGTCGCGGCCAGGGTCGCCAGACCGGGAGCGAACGACAGGTGCACGCCGGTGAGAACCGGCAGGGTGTCGTCCCGTCCGGCCGCCGGCAGGACACGGTCCAGCGCGGCGCGGAAGGCGGCGCGGTCGAGGGTGGCGATCGGCGGCGCGGGCTGGCAGTCGCCGGGATGGTCCTCCGGCGGCAGGCCGGTCAGGGGGATGGTGTAGTCGCCGATCGTGACGGTGGGGGCGGCCGGGAAAGAGCCGTCGAGAAAGACGGGCAGGTCGTCGGTGTCGCGTCGGCGCTCTCCGCGGACCAGTGCCTTGCACATCTGCGTCAGCGCCCAGCCGTCCACCAGGAACCGGCCGGCAGACTGGGCGACGCCAGGCAGACGGACCGAGACGGTGGCCGTGTAGCTGGCGCCGGTGATGGTGAGGTTTCCGGCCGGATCGCCGGTGACCAGGACGGCGTTCCACGGCGGGCGGCTCTTGCGGTCGACGACCGAACCGACCGTGGCCAGCGCCGCGAGCAGGTCCCGGAACGGGACGACAGCGGTCGCACCCGCATCGGCGGCGGGCGGTGCGGTGACAGTCATGATGATCTCCCGCGTGGGATCGGGATCGTTCGGTCACGCGGGCGGCCCGGTGCGCGTCGGCGCGGACGTGCACCGGGCCGCCCGGCGAACCGGGGTCAGCGCTGCTCGGGCAGCAGCCGGAACACGATCTCGGTGCTGTCGACGTTCGCGGTCGTCGCCCATTCGTCGAGCAGCTCAGCGAGCAGCTCGACGAGCGCGTCGCGCTCGTCGTCGGCGGTCCCGGCGTCGGTGTTGACGGCGACCAGTCGGCCGCGGGGCTCACCGAGTTCGTCGTTGTAGACCTCGACATCGAGGTCCGTCGCCACAGGGCAGGCGGCCCGTGTCTCGGCCTCGATCTCGTCTTCCAGGACGATCCGCAACACGTCGCGGGCGTCGAGAAACGCCTCACGCGCCCGCTCGCGGGGCAACCGCGTGTCCGGAGGGGAGCACCGGCGCGCCCGAAGATGTCGCAGCGGGTCAAGGCGGCGGCGGCCGTCGCGGCTGCGTCGCATCCTCATCATGATCTCCTTTCCCGGGCGGGTAGGGCGGCGCTCGCCGGCTCAGCCGGTCACGTCGGGCGTGGTGTCGACCTCGGGCGGGGATGGCCGGTCGTCGCTGGTGAGGTCCACGTGCAGGTCCTCGCCAGCGGCGTCGGCGCGGCGCAGCTCGGCGAAGGTACGGTCGGCGAACGCCCGCAGACCGGTCTTCGCGTAGCGGGCCACGAACTCGTGCCGGCTCCATACCGGGTCGTTCCACCCGAACGACTCGACCAAAAAGTCCGTGTCGGTGAGGGTNGCGTTGCGCAGCTCGGCGTAGTAGCGCTTCCCGGTGCGGTCGTGCTGGACCTTCAGCTGGACGAGCAGCATTCCGGGATCGGAGCCTTCCTCGATCCGGCGGAGGGTCCACCGGTAGACCAGACGCCGGTCGGCGTCGTTCACCCGAATCGTCGGTTCGCGGTCGCTGATAAGGCTCATCGATGCTTCTCCTTTTTCGCTGATCTCCGATGTACGGGGCGGGTCGACGGTTAGAAGCGGTAGTCGTTGGCGTTGCCGTTGACGTCGACCACGAGGTGGGTGCCCTTCGGGTGGCCGATGTTTTCGATGCGGACGTGGACGATCGGTTCCTCGGGGTTCGGCTCGTCGTTGGTGTCGTCCGCTGCGACCAGCTGAACGTGGATCTGAACGCCGCTGATTTCCAGCGAGTAGACGTCGCTCGCCTCGGTGGTGTCGGGTCTGGCGCCNTGGACGCGGACGCGCGCATCGCGCACCGTGTGGATGGTCGGCCGAGGCGGGGCGGCATCCCCGCTGATCGCGTTGATCGGGTAGACGTCGCCCGCGTACACGTGGAAGACGTCCCTGGGCTCGATGCTGCCCTTGGAGATCTTGGGATTCAGGACGTGGTCGCCCGTGTAGACGACGGTCACTATTGGGTCACTGCTCGGGCCCGTGATCCCCTTGTCGTGGACCTCGCCCCGGTACCAGCTGCCCGCGACCAGGAACTTGACCGGGGTTCCCGGGACCAGAGCAGCGAACTGCTCGATGGTGAGAGAGCCGGGCCGGCTCGTCGCGTCGTCAAGCTCGTGGGCGTGCGTCGGTGCCTCGGTGAACCAGAGGAGGAAGCGCGCCAGCAGTTCGGNGGCCTCGGCGCTCGCGACCGGCATTTCGGCGAAGGCGTCGAGGTCCTCTGCGACGACCGTCAGCTTGCCAACGGAGATGCCGGGGTGTTCGAGCTTCCAGCTCGTGACCGCGAACGCCACGATGTCCGTGCTGGTCACTTCGACCACGTCGCCATGAGGGGTACGGCGGGTCAGCCGCGTGTGAACCAGGTACTGCACGTCTGAGGGCACGGGAACCTCCAGGCTTGGTGGTGCGGATCGCAGTGCCTGCGCACTCGCTTTGCCGGTAGGTGCGGCAGGAGGGCCCGCGTCGGGCACGAGTGCCGGCGCTCCGTGGGCGCAGTCGGCCAAGGAGAACGGAGGACGGCCCGGTCGGGCGCGGTCTCGTCCGGCNTCGCGGACGGCNCGTCCTCTGTAGACGGTGGGCGCGCGTCGGACTAGCTGACGATCTCCCAGCCCCAGTCGTTGCCGCCGACGTAGTACAGGCCGTCCGGGGCGGGCTCGACGACGGTCGTGGAGCCCCAATGACCGCTGTGGACCGAGACGGTGCCGTCATCGCTGATGGTGATCGTGTCCGTCTCGTCGGCGGGCACGGTCGCGGCCAGCGCGGCGGTCTCGGCCGCCAGCTGGCGAACCTGGTCGAGGGTGAAGCCGGGAACGGCGAAGCCGTTCCAGCGGTCGTCGTTGGCCGGAACCTCGTACTCGGTGTAGACGCCGCTGATGGTGACGCGCATAGTGCGGGCAG
The DNA here is from genome assembly GCF_001420875.1 of Frankia sp. AvcI1. Taxonomy (NCBI): domain Bacteria; kingdom Bacillati; phylum Actinomycetota; class Actinomycetes; order Frankiales; family Frankiaceae; genus Frankia; species Frankia sp. AvcI1. The sequence goes on from NZ_LJFZ01000051.1 coordinate 22,873, forward strand.
CAGTCATGGTCGTGTCTCCCTGGTTCGAAGGGGCGTGTACGGCCACGGGTCCCGATCCCAGGCCGGGNCGGGGGTGCGGCTCCCGCGCCCCAGCCCAGTGCGGTGCGGGTGGGGTCAGGTGGGCACGCAGCAGCTCAACGGCACGCCATCCAGGTCGTAGGTGGTCTCCTTGAAGGGGACGACGAAACGCCTGTTACTCGGGGTGGAGCGCAGCCGATCGGTGGACCCGGCGTCGAGGATGACCATGGCATGCGTGCCGTCGATCCGGCCGATGGTGCCGGTCAGGCCGTCGAGGTAGCGGGGCTTGATGTTGGCGATCCGCACCAGCGTGNCGGTGGTCAGGGACGCGGTCCTGATCGCGGCGAGCGCGGCCCGCCGCTGCTTGACCGTCTCGGTGATGTGGGTCAGGTCCTGTTCGGTGGCGTGCGACAGGATGAAGTCGGTGGCGACGGCGAGCGTCGGGGGCGTGGGCATGTGGTGCCTTCCTGGTCATGGGAGGGGTAGGCGCACCGCCGGCCCGGGACGGGCCCGGCCGGCGGGTGTCCGAACGACGGCGGGCCGCCCGCCGTCACGGGCGAGAGCAGCCGGTACGGCGAGTGCTCAGGCGGCGGTCAGGTGGGCTCGGGTGACCGGGGCGGGTCGGTCGATGACGAACGTGCCGGGGTGCAGCGGGTACAGCTGTTCGTGCGGCATCGGCTCGCCCGGATGGGGCAGGTGCAGCAGCAGCCGGCCCGCGAGCGGACTGTCGGCGTCGTCGGGCACCCGCCGGATCGTGATCGTGAACGCGCCGCGCGGGTCGCCGGTCGACAGGCTCAGAGTGATCGCGTCGTCGGTCTCCTCGGTGCGGATGCCCGCGCTGTTGCACCACGACAGCGCCACCCGCTCGGGCGTGTGCGGCCCGGTGCCGTCCGCGTCCGGGTCATCCGGAAGGTAGGCGGGGCACTCGTGGTCGCCGTTGTCGTCGTCGAAGCCGCCGGGCGTCTCGACCAGGTCCGCCCCGCAGGCGGAACAGCGGAACTCGGTGTCAGTAGCGAAGATCAGCTCGACGGTGCTGTCCTCGTCCAGGCTGTTCACGGTCGTGCCGTCGACGGTCAGTCCGGCGAACATCGATACCCGGTCCTTTCCGGTCAGCTGTGCGGGCAGCGCATCGCCCCGCCCGACGGACGGGCCGTCGGGCGGGGCGATGCCAGGCGTGGGAGTCGGGTCAGACCGGCAGCAGGGTGCGCAGCGTGGCGAGCGTGTCGCCGTCGAGGCTGTCCGCCCCGCCGGTCACCGCGCGCAGCATGTTGCGTTCGGCGCGGGACGCGCCGCGGACGGTCTGCTCGTGGTGGGTGTAGGTGTTGACCGCCTGGAGCACACCCCAGCCGGTGTTCCGCCACGGAGAGACCCGCTCGTCGTGATCCCAGAGCCGGGACAGGGTGTCGCGGTGCTTCTCCGCGCTGGTCCGCGCCCGCCCCTTCTTCTCCGGCATCGGGGCGTGGGCGTCGAGGAACGCCGCCCACTGCCGGTCCGAGACGTCGAGCGCGCACAGCTCGGCGACCTCGGCGGCGAAGTCGTCGGCGATCGTGTGGACGATCGCGAGAGCCTCCCGGGCCTTGGCGAGNCGTAGGTGTGACTTGGCGGAGTGCTTGACCTTGGTCTGCTGGCCCTTCTCCCGCAGGCCGGCCGCCATCGTGTTGTCANAGACGACGTTGGTCACGATCCGCTTGTAGGTCGTGGACAGCGACCCGTCGAAGCTGGTGGTCGCCAGCAGGTTCGGCCGGAACGCGACCCCCTCCGGAGTCGTGATCGTGTCGGGTACCTCGACGCTCACCCAGGCGACCGCCCCGCCGCGCAGCAGCCCGGCCGAGCCGATCGCGAGATCGTCGTCGAGGAGCTGCCCGACGTTGTCGACCAGCCATTCCTGGTAGGGGTGGGGCTGGTAGCCGTCGCTGAAGATGCCCATCACGCTGCCGGTGTCGGACCGGATGATGGCCTTGCGGTCCGGGACGACGTCGATTCCCCCGGTGATGGGCGACTCGACGTAGATCGGCCGTTCGAGGGCCTGCCAGCCGAAAAGCCGGCGCTCGACGTCGTCGACCGGGATCGACCCTGGGTAGTGGTTGGTCTCGCCCTGCTGGTGGTCAGCGCGGTAGTGCCAGGCGTGGCCGCGCTTGTCGGTGAAGCCGATCAGCGTGTGCTGATTGAGCCAAGCCAGGGTTTCCTTCGACATCCGGGTTCCTTCCATCGAACGGCGGGAGTGGGCGGTCATGTCGGGGCATGCCGACGGGCCGCCGGGCGGCGTTCGGCGGCCCGTCGGCATGCGTGGGGGTGGTTACGGGGCGGGTTTGCGGGCGGGGCGCAACGCCGCGCGGGCCTCGGCGAGCGACGCCCAGGGGCAGACCTGGCTGTGGCCCGGGTAGGTGTGCGCGCGGGCGATCGCGACCGCGCGGTCAGGGTCGAGCACCGACGCGTCGACCAGACCGGTGATCTTCCAGGCGGTGGTCGCGACACGGACGGGCCGCCCGCCCGGCCACATCTCCTCGTAGGCGCGTACCCGCCCGTCACGGGTCACCGACCGGATCACGATCAGGTCGACGTGGACGGCGTCCGGGCCACCGCCCGTCAGCGGCTCCCGATGCGGAGACACCAGCAGCGCGACGTTCCCCCGGCATGCCCGTGCGCCGTTCGCCAGCGGCAGCGCCTCGACCCGGCTCACAGCGCGTCGTCCCCGGGAAGAGNCAGCCAGGCCGTGGCCGGGGTCGGGTCCTCCCGCTCTTGGGTGATCNGGTCCCNGATCTGCGTCGCCAGGTAGCCGGTGGGGTTCTCCTGCAAGACCAGGTCATCAGCCCAGACGATCGACCCGGCCAGCGCGGTCGTCTCCACCACCACGCCGCCGAGCACGTCCGTGCTGTACCGATGGTCGCAGTGCGGGCACTCCACCACCGTCGTCAGCCGGTACGCCGCCCACGTGCCGTCCGCGAAATGCGCCCGCTCCTCGGTGATCACATCGAGGTCGCCGACCGGGGACAGGTAGTAGTCGTGGTCATCGTCGATGTAGACCCCGATCCGAACCGTGGGGTCCGCGAGCACGCCGAGCATGGCACCACCTTTGGAAAAGATCAGCAGAGAGGAAGGGTCGTGCGGCGCGCGCTGGCTATGCGCTGATCAGCCGCGCCCAGATGTCGCGGCACTCGTCATCGCTGAACCCACAGGGATGCGCGGAGGTCTCCCGCATCTCACCGGTGTAGTAGTCCAGCGTGACCGTGCCGCTCCACCAGCAGTGCGGCCCGGGAAACGGCCAGCCCGACGGCTCCGTGACCGCCAAGTCCTCCAGGCGGGCAACGGCAAGGTCCACAGCACTGAGCCCGTCCTCGCGGTCGTACTCGTCCGGTTCGCAGTCGAGGTCCTCAGACCGCTCCCCGTGNGCGTGGATGTCCCCGTCGTGGACCTCGTGGTCGTAGTAGTCGCGATGGTGGACGCNCAGATGCCGGCCGGTCACAGGACCCGCACCACCCAGCTGTCGCAGTCCTCCTCGACCCCCGAGATCTCCAAGAGGATGTCGCCGTAGACGATCGCCTGCTCGTGTAGCTGGTCCCCTTCCGGGCCGTAGCCGCGGTCCCACAGGCCCGCGCCCTGCCGCTGCCGCGAAAGGACCCAATCCCGACCCAGCTCCTCAGGCACCGGAGTCCGATCGCCCAGACGCTCGACCAGCGACGACAGATCGGCAGCGGCGCCTTCCAGGAAGTCACGGATCTCATTGGCGGGATCGCCGAACAGATACTCGGTCTCTGTTCCGTCGAAACCACTGCCGTACAGATTCGTAGTCTCGTCCGGCGACCATTCGACCATCGCCGATTCGATCAGTTCGCGCCACACTCCCCGCTCAAAGCGGCGCACGAACTCATCAGAAAGAACCTCGCAGGTCACAGACCCTCCCTCCACATGACGGTCGACAGGCTTCGGACGTCCGGTCAGTAGGCGGCTAACGCCACCAGACCCACAGGTCGCCGTGAACTCCGCGCGCCTTGAGTAGGCACGGTTTGTCCATCCATTCCAGGCTGAACTTGTAGATCTTGCAGTCGCAGCCGTGGTAAATCGACGCCAGACGATCCAGCAGCATCAGCATGTGATCGAGACCGCGTCGCTGGACAATCGCGAG
>NZ_LJFZ01000051.1:27323-32818 GCF_001420875.1 Frankia sp. AvcI1
GGGAGAGTTCTCCCGGTGCCCTCTCCGTGAGGACAGATGGAACGTCAGTCGTCCGTACCGTCCCGCGTGGCGCGGTAAGTGATCATTTCCCGTACGGCATCGGCCCGTTCCGACAGTTCCCGGAATTCTGCCAGGGCAGCGTCACGGGTACGGATCACGGCGCGGCGGGAACCGTAGGCGCCCCCGTGGCGCTTCTGTGCCACGTTGGAAAGGATGCCCGTGCGTCCGAGGTCATCGGCCTTGTTTCCTTCATTGAGCACGTCCGCGAGAACGGGGAACTCTTTGNCGTCACCGAACGCGAGACGCCAGATAGCCTCACTGTTGGCGGCAAGGTGCGTCGCGACAGCTACGAATTGCATACGGGAAACGGCCTTCATCTGCTGCGCCCCGGGGGTCGCGTCGATTTCGTCAGGCTTCTTGTCCAGGTGGTACCCATTGCGCTGGGCAGCGTCCCGCATCGCCGTGTACTGGATACTGTCACGGGTAGCAACGAAGGTCCCGCCTTGCTTCGTGACGTAGAGCCACGAATCCGGTTCGCGCGTGGCCACGGAGTAAGTCACAGGCTCAAACTTTCGGATGATCTTCCCGAGCAGCTGGGCAAACAGCAATACGGCATCCTGCGCGATGTCATCGCTCACGTCCGCCGTGCCGTACCCACGGCCCGTGAAGGTCGCGTTTCCGTCCATCCGCTTACGCGACTGCGACGCGTCGACCGTCCGGCAGTACTTGCGCGCTTTGGTCTGAATCTCGCGCCAGTCGTCCGCCGTCACTCTCGCCATGTCTTCTGGCTGGACTCTCGCGCCCGGAAGAGCGGACGGCGTGTCCGAAGAAAAAGCGCCATTGGTCACGGAGGTCTCTCCTCTACCTTGGGGGAACTCCCGGGGGTGTCTTCCCGCTCCCGGTGCCGATATCTAATTCTCCACCTACGCGCACCAGAATACAACCCCCAATCGTCCGCCAATTCATGATTCTTTTGAGTGGCGATGCAATGGTGGGAATGATGTTCCGGAACGCTAGGGCAACAATCGGGGAACCGAAAAGGAGAAGAGTAAGGGCGGAAGACAAAGACAAAAAAAGCAAAGCAAAAAACAAGAACAGAAAAGAGCAGAGACCAAACGAACACAGATTAAAGAGAAGGTGCCAAGAGACTCCGAAATAACGCCAATCCCCGGACACGGCGGCGCAGGCACACCCCTCCCGCATCGACTATCAGCTCGTTGCCTCGCTATTAAGTCGCGGAGTGCTTGGGTGGGCGGCGCACCTCGTCCGACCTGCGCCAGCAGCGTTCCGTCCACCCACCCGCCTTTACTGGCGCGCCGGTGGGGGGTCCGGTGGGGGGTCCGGTGGGGGGGCCGGCGGGGGTGTAGGGATCGGATCTACGTGGCCACTCGCCGGGCCACTTGGCCACTGCGTGGCCAGAGCGCGATCTACTTGGCCAAAGCGCTGGTCAGGGACCCGCTGTGCATCGCGCTGGCACCGCCAGCGCTGGCCAACTACCGTGACCTGCCAGCTCGGAGTGGCCATCTTCGCGCGATCCCTACAGGGGGTGTAGGGATCACTTGTAGATGAGCAGCGGCCACGGGAAATGAGCACCGCATGAGNAGCTGTGGCCAGGTCTACTTGAGCAGGGCGGCTGACCAGGGCGAACGCCTCGCTGGCAGCTCGCTGGGCACCGCCGCAACCGGCGCTGCACTGCTCAACTATCCCGGCAGCAGCCCCTGGAGCGCTGCTCAGATAGACGCGAATCCCCAGGACCGGCTGCTCATTTAGAGGTAGGGGGTGTAGGGATCGGATTGCCTGGCGAGTCGCAGTCGTAGTTGGCGAGTCGATGGCGAGCGACCCGGCCTACTTGGCGAGTCCCTGGTCAGGGCCTTGCGGTCGCTCGCTGTGCAGCCTGCTGGCGGTGNCAGCGTTCGCCAACAGCCTCGGTGGACCGCACGGCGGCGCTCGCCAATAACGGCGAACTGCCAGCACGAACTCGCCACCCCCGCTCGATCCCTACAGGGCAGGTGGCCACTCGCCGTGATGGTCGGCCAGTAGATGGNCAACAGTCGGGATGGTTGGCCAGTCCGGAAAGCGCCAAGAGGGCGATGACTGGGGTTGAGAATCCTCGGGCGAAGACCAGTGCAATGCCCGGTCGTTTGGCCCTGGTGGGCGCGGCTGACGGTCCGTCGACCCGCGTGGAGAACGCCCGCGCGCGGGTGCGGCGCGGCGGTCAGGCCGGGCGGGCAGTGGGGCCGCGCCACCGGTGGCGCGGGGCCCAGCCAAGCAATCTGCGCGCGGAGGTGGAGTCGATAAGCGCCCGGAACGGGTCGACGTCGTAGCGCGCGTCCCCCCGCCAGGTGACGCCGGGAAGGATCTTCTGGGCCGGAACGCGGGAGCTGAGCTCGGCCGAGGAGACGTCGTCGGCGCAGAGCAGCAGGCGGTGGTGGCCGGTGAGCGGGGCGGGCCTACAGGATCGCGTGACGTGATGGGCATCATGTCGGCCCGCTCGGGTCGGACGGGTTGGGGGGTCTTGCCGGCGGGGCTTCGGCGTTGTTGCAGCTAGCCGGGTTGCGGCGGCGTGCTTCGGCTCGTGTCTCGGCGACGTGCGGCGCTGGTGACGGTCGCCATATCGGATTGTCGCCTTACGGTCAAATAGTGCAGCCTTGGGTGAGATGCCTGCCACGCGGAGAGGCTACGGGGGCGTCGGGAGCGGCGAGGCAGTCGCGCTGCACGGCGGAACGGTCGACCGGGCCCGGTGGGTCTGCGGATCTTCCCATGGGAGTGGGTGTGACAAGGACTGAGGACCTGCCTGGTCCTGATCGGCGCATTCTGTTGCACGATCTGCGACGCACNCTGAGCCCTAGCTGGCTGCCGGACGTCCTGGTCGCGCTGTCGGGCGGTCCGCTGCCGTATACGGGCTTGTTGCGCACGCTGCGCAGCTACGAGGTTCCCCGGGGTCGGCGCTGGCCGCAGCCGCTGATCCAGGAGGCCGTGTTGACGCGGACGTTGCGGTGGATGNAGCGCCGGGGGCTGGTCGAGCGTGNGCGGGAGCGTGCGTTCCCGTTCGGGACGGTCTACTGNCTGACCCCGGCGGCGAAGGAGCTGGCGGATCTGGTGGCGCCGATGGCGCAGTGGGCGGCGGCGCATGAGGATCTGCTGGACGAGGACCGGCGGGCGTGGGCCGAAAGGCGACGCCGCAAGAACAGCGGCGGAAACCGTCGGCCGCGGTCAGGCTGAACGCGCGCCGGGCGGACCGGGCCGCATCACGGCCTGGAAGACGCGATCGGTGTTGGATGTGGGCCGCTCGCCNACCTCGGCGAGGGCCGCGACCAGATGGCGGTAGGTGGACGCGATGGCGTCGTGCTGGCCGAGGCGGGCCTGGGTGGCGGCGATCTGGACGTAGAGCTGTTCGTTGTAGGGGTCGAGGCGGCGCAGCGTTTCCAGGAGCTCCAGGCGCTGCGGGTTGTCCTCGCCGACGGTGGCGGTGATGCTGACGAGCGCGTCGGAGATCTGGCGGCGAAGGTTCTCGCGGTGGGTTTCGGCCCAGGCGCCGGCGATGTCGTCGGAGAGGTGGCCGGTGTAGGTGGCGGCCAGCGGGAGGATCGCGGCGAGCTCGTCGGCGGTGGTCGTCGCGCGCCGCCGCGCGTCGAGCGCCTCGTCAACCTGCCAGAGGTCGACCGTGAACAGGTCGCGGCGCAGCCGCCAGCGTCGGTCGTCGTGGTCGAACACGTCGTCGATCGCCCCGCCGGTGGCGGCGACAAGGGTGCGGCGTAGCTGGCTGATCGCGGCGTAGAACCGGTTGTCCCGCAGCCGCAGGGACTTGCCGTCCTCGGGCCAGACCGCGTCGATGATGACGCGGCGCCGCGCGCCGTCGGGATGGGCGGCGAGGTAGGCCAGGATCTCCCTGCCCGGACCCCCGATACCGGTCACGGCCTGGTGGTCGCCGTCCGGTGCCGCCCGGTAGAGCAGTTGTAGCCGGCCGAACAGGGTGAGCAGCAGCGGCGTGGCCGCCTGTGGGGGGCGTTGTAGTCCCTGTGGCGCGCTCGCGGCGGCTGGTGGCGGTGCTGCCGCGTCAGNGGGCTCGGTGGGGCCTGCTCCCTCACCGCCGGGCGGCTGCGGCTCGTCGGGGTCCGGTGGCGTGTCTGGTTGGGGCCGGCCGTTGGGAGGCGGCGCCGCGGGCGAGGGGTTATCGGGGGGCGGCGCGGAGGTGGGAGGCGGGGGCGGGGGCCCCTGGGTAGGGTTTGCCCGCCGGAATTCCTCCTGGTTGGCGGCTGGCGCGTCGGCGTCGGTGAGCAGGTCGAGTAGCTGGGCGGTGTCGGTCTCGGGCAGGGTGAACAGTCGGCTGCCTGTCAGGGCGGCGGCGATGTCGGGGCTCGCGGCGCCGACCACCCCGTCTGGCCGCACCCGGGCGGTCGCTCCAGGCCGCCACTGCCCGTACAGGATGCCGACGACACCGAGNGGGGAGCCGTTGTCGAGCACGGCCTGAAGGCGGCGATCCGACGTCTGGTCAGGGGCCGCGACGACGACCAGGGTGGCACGGCGGGGGTCCTCCCCGGCCGCGGCCCGCCGGGCCCGGGTGACGACGTCGGCCTCCAGCCGGTCCAGCAGCGTGGCCAGGTCGGCGACGACGTGCAGCCGCTGCGGCGGCGCGGCGGTGGTGTCCTCGCCCAGCATCCGCCGCACATCCGCAGCCGGAACGAGGATCTCGACGGGGGCGGCGTCGGGCTGGTGACGATCGGCGAGCAGCGCGACGAGCAGGGCGCGGATCGCGGCGTCCGCACCGGGTCCGATCAGCCCGAGGCCGCGGGTGGCGGCCAGGTCGAGCGCCAGCGGCTGGCCGTCGCCGGTCGTGCCGACGACCCGGGTGCCGGAGGGGGCAGTGTGGGCGGTGGCGGTGGCTGCCGCGTGGCGGCGGCCGGTGACGTGCGGGTCGCCCGGCGGGCGCACGACGACCAGCTCGCCGTCGGCGTCACGTTCGGCGGTGGCCGTGTTGTAGGCGACAGCGAGCTGGCGGATGACCNGCGCCTCGTCGAGGTCGTCGCGGACACCGCTGCCGGGGACGTAGTGCCGGCGGCGCCACAGCCGCACGGAGAACAGCGCGACCACCAGCAGAGCGACCGCTCCCATCCCGAGGTAGCCGCCGGAGGGGAACTGGACGCCCGGCGATCGTGACGGGGCCGGGGTGGACGGGTGGGGAGAAGGCACGGCCGGCGAGGCCGGTGGCGCGGTGGTGGGGGTGGGCGAGGCGGGAGCGGTAGACGGACTACCGGTCGCCGACGGCGCGGCGCCGCCGGCGGCGGTGGGCGAGCTGGCCGCGGGGGTCGGTGTGGCGGGGCGGCTGGTCGCGGGTGGGCTGGCGGTCGAGGGCGGGGCCGATGGTGGAGGGCTGGAGGGTGCTGGGCCGGTCGGGGGTGTGGCGGGCTGGGTGGGCAGGCGGAGAACCCAGCCGGGGCGGATCAGGCCGGGCTGGGTCAGTGCCCGTCCGTCCGTTTGGACGACGCCGTGGTTGA
>NZ_LJFZ01000052.1:0-32029 GCF_001420875.1 Frankia sp. AvcI1
GGGGGTCTCGGTGGCGCGCTGATCGCCGGCTGGATCGGTCATCTCCGCCGTTCCCCGGACCTGCTCCACAGCCTGCCGGCCAACGCCTCGCCGGTGTTGGTCGACCTGGTCGACCTGCGCGTCCGCGCGCACGGGCTCTACCTGGTGATGCCGGTGGTCGCCCTGGGCGTCTTCGCGATCGGCCTGTGGGCGACCTCCCGCCCCCGCCGGGCTCCGCGCGACGAGCGGCCGCCCGCCCCCGGTCCCGGCGGCGCCGCCCCCGGTCCCGGCGGCGCCGCCCCCGGTCCCGGCGGCGCCGCCCCCGGTCCCGGCGGCGCCGAGTCCGGACCTGTGGGCGGCAGCTCGGGGCCGCAGAGTCCGGGGGACGTCACCGCCCGCCAGGTCCCGGCGCGCGGAGACACCGGAGGCTGACACCCGAGGCTGAGGACGGTTGTCGGGCCGGCAGCGGTGACCGACCTCCCGCACCGGGCGCCGTGCCGCAATGGGCGCCGTGCCCGCCGGCCGCGGCTCAGTTGGGGCTCGGGTCCACCCGGCGCAGCTCGCTGGACCCGATCGTGGTGATCTTCTGGAGCAGGCCGACCTCCCGGTGCAGCAGTGCCCGCTCGACGCGCAGCCGGGTGGCCGCGTCGGCCGCCGCAAGCAGGCCCTGGCGCTCGGTGAGATCGGTGACGGCCGCCGCGGCGATCACGTAGGACAGGGCGACGGGATCGTCGGGCAGGTCCGGCAGGGAGATCTGCACCGTGCCGGTGGCGGCCAGCCGCTCGGCGTAGGCGCGCATCAGCCGCTGCACCGGCGCGACGGACTCGCGGGCCCCCTCGGCGTCACCGACCTCGTCGGGCAGGAACTCGACCTCCCCCACCAGATAGGGCGCGCTGTGCTGGTCCACCGTGCCGATGCGGAACCGCTGCCCGCCGACGGTGATCAGGGAGAACCGGCCGTCGGGATGCTCCTGCACCCGCCGCAGCACGGCCGTGCAGCCGACCTCGTGGATCGCCGGCAGCGCCGGCCCCGTCTCGCGGCCCCGCCGAATGGCCACGACCCCGAAGCTGCGCGCCTCGTCGGCGGGCTGGGCGAGCAGCTCCCGGACCAGCGCCCGGTACCGCTCCTCGAAGATCTCCAGCGGCAGCACGAGCCCGGGAAGCAGGACGGTTCCGAGCGGGAACAGCGGGAGTCGCGCGCTCATCGCCGGTGCCCCTCTCCTTCTGGCCCATCCGGATTCCGCCCCGGCCCGTGCGGGACCCTGCCCTTGCCCGAGCGTGCCGTGCCCTTGCCCGAGCGTGCCGTGCCCTCGCCCGAGCCGCCACCGGTCGGGCTCGGCCCACCGGCCGCCGGGGTGACGCACCGCGGCGGGTCCCTGTGCCGGAAGACGGGCGTTCGACCCAACCTTGTCCCGCGCCGGCCGCGGTGTCCATCGGCCGACCCCTGTGATTCTCGCCGAACGGGGGCGTGTCGGCGCCGTCCGTGGTCCGCGCGGGGTGGCGCCACCGGGCCCGGGGTCCTCCTTCGTGGCGCATTCGGGCGAGAATGGGCCGGTGTGGGGAACCGAACCGGAGCTGCTGGTCGTCCTCGAAGGAGCGGGCCGCACCGAGGGCCCGCTGAGCGCGCTGAGCGCGCTGGCCGAGTTCGGACGGGTGACCTCGGCGCTNCCGCCGCGGCTGGCACTGCTGGCGGTGCCCGTGTCGCGGGCGGCGGAGCTGGCGGCCCGCGCGGGCGTGCGCGGTGTCTTCGTCGACGGGGTGCCCCCGGCGCTGCGCGAGNCCCTCAGCCCCGCCGAGGCCCTGTTCGTCGACGGCTGGTTGGCCCGCCGCATCGCCAAGGACCGGCCAGCCGAGGGACGCCCCTGGGACGCCCCCGGCGCCTCACCGCCCGACCCGCCGCCGGTGGCTGATCCACCACCGGCGGCCGACCCACCACCTGCCGACCCACCACCAGCCGACTGCGCGGCCGACTAGGTCGCCCCTGTCCCCGCCGGCAACCTGCCACCGCGACGACGTGACAGGTCATTCGGACTCTGCGAAGCCGCGCACCGGTGGGCGTACGGCCTAGAACACGCGGCGCGGGGTCGACCAGGTTGCCCCGGCTCCGGAGGTACGCCACACCATGTGCAGCTCGTCGCCGACGCGGGCGAGGACCTCCAGGTGGCCGTCGAAGTTGCTCTGGATCATCGAGACGGCGTCGACGGTGCCCAGGGTGGCGGCGAACGGGCGCGGGCCGCTCCAGAACGGCGTGGGCGCGCCGTTGTTGCGGTAGTAGTGGATGAGCCCGCCGCCGGCGGCGGGGACGACCACCTCGAAGTTGCGCGCCCCGTCGGCGAAGGAGCTCTGGATCAGCGCCGGGTTGCCCGCGACCCCCTCGCCGAAGACCGGTCCGGTCCGCCACACCGCGGTGTTGTCCCGAGTCAGGTGCACCAGCCGGCTGCCGACCCGGGCCACGGCCTCGAGCATGCCCGCACCGCCGCCGAGGGTGCCGTGGATGAGGCTGACCGCGTCGACCCGGCCCAGGTTCGCGCCGAACAGCTTCGGCGCGCTCCAGGGGTAGCCGTAGACGTCGTGGTTGCGCCACAGGTGCAGGATGCCGACGTCCGCGGCGGGGATGAGCAGCTCGAAGTTGCCCTTCGTCCCCAGCCGGCTCTGGACGAGCGACGGCACCCCGCCGACGCCCTGGGTGAGCTGCTTGGGGTCGTGCCAGGCGAACGCCCCGGTGCTGTCGCGCCACAGGAAGGACAGCGTCGAGCCGACCCGGACGGCGACCTCCAGCGGCCCGGGGTTGGCCAGGGTGCTCTGGACCATCGTGAGGGCGTCGACGCGGCCGAGGGACTGCGCGGTCTGNCACGGGTCGCGCCAGGGGAAGCCGGTGGCGTCGTTGTCCCGCCACACGTGGGTGATCCCCGCGAACGCCGACGGCACGACGGCGTCGAAGTTGCCGGTGCGGNCCAGCCCCTTCGACTGGACCAGCGCCGGGTTGCCGCCGACGCCGTGGCCCCAGCCGATCTGGCCGGGGGTGTAGCGGCACAGCGCGAAGCTGTTGGAGCGCATCAGGCAGTCCGCCGGCGCGGGCGCGCAGGTGTCGCAGTTGCCGTTCGGGACGCCGAACGCCCCCCACGCGCCGCCGCAGTCGCAGCCCGCGCCGCCATACTCGTCCGGGGCACCGAAGATGTGCCCGGTCTCGTGGGTGAAGACGCGGTCGATGTTGTCGGGACCCCAACCGTCGTTGGCGTAGGACATGACGATCCGAGGCCCNCCGACCGACGAGTAGGCGAAGTAGCCCAGCGGGTACTTGGTGAAGAACGCGCAGTAGGCCCACCGGGTGCCGAGCCGGGCGCGCAGCGCGTCGACGTAGTCGTAGACGCCGTCGAAGGTGGCCGCGTAACCGAGCCGGCTCATCGCCGGGTCCCGCCACAGGGCCTCCAGATCGTTCGCCTTCGGGTCCGCCGGCACGGACAGGCGCACGAGCTGGATGTCGTAGGAGAACGTGAGGTCGGCCGCCGGGTTCGTGGTGGCGTACCAGGACAGCCCGTTCTGCACCTCGGCCACGACCTTGGTCCGCTCGGCCGCCGCGAACTGCAGGTCGGCGGTCGGCCCCTCGACGAGGATCAGCCCGATGGCGACGGAGCCCTCCAGCTTCGAGCTGGTCGGGGAGCCGGCGGTGTTGGCCGCGAGGCCCGCGGCGGGGCCGCTGTCGCCGGTGGCGTCCGCGGCGCCCGCGGCGGTCAGCGTCATCAGCGGGCTCTGCAGGAGCGACTGGCCGTTGGCCACGGCGCGCGGCCCCGGGCGGTCCGGGCCCGGCCCGGTGGACCCCCGCGGCGGCGGGACGTCGGTGCAGGGGCGATCCATGTCCCACGCATGGCCGTCGCGCGGGCGATCCTGCTTCAGTCGGCGGTAGGCGGCGCTGGCGCGCAGCCGGAAGGCGTCCAGACCCAGCGTCTCGGCCCGGTTCAGGCCGGGGGAGACGCCCGTGGTCGACACGACGCTGCCGTCGGCCGGGGGCAGCAGGCCCGCGCCGGCGCGGGCCGCGAGCAGCCGCGGCCCGTCGGGTGCGTCGTCCCGCGGCCGGCCGAGTACCTGGACCCGGCCGTAGCGGTGCAGGGTCCGTTCGCCGCCGTCGGCGCCGGTGGGCCGGGCGGGCGTGGTGCCGTCGGTCGCCGCGTCGCCGCCCGTGGCCGGGTCCCCCGCGTCGGTCCTCGCGGGAGCGGCCCGCAGCGAACGGGTGGTCGCCGCGTCGGCCGGGGTGATCAGGGCGCGTTCGTCGACCGGTACGTCCCCCGCCATGCGTGATCATTTTCCCTTCGGTGAGGAATGGCTGTGCGGAGTTGTATCGTGTTGCGGCTTTGTTGTGTCGGCTTTTACGGAAGCAAGCGCCGGGAGTACCGGTCCGTCTTATACGACCCGGTTTGTCCGCATGCGGCCGGGTGGCATTCCGGTCCGGGTGCCTGCCGGCGTGACCGGACGATCGGAGCCGGCCGTCCCTGCGGCGTCGCCCGGGGGCCGGCAGGCCGGCAGACCGCCGGCGGGCGGCCCAGGTCCCTCGGACGGACGAGCGGCCCCGGCGGTCTGCGGCGAGCCCCTCAGGCGGGCTCGGACCCTCGGGGTGCGGCCAACGCTCGGGATGCGGCCAACGCTCGGAATGCGCTCGACGCTCGGGATGCGGTCGACGTCCGGAGTGCGGTCGACGTCCCGAGTGGGGTCGACGCTGGGAGTGGGGTCAACGCTCGGGGGGGAAGGAGTTCTGCCCGGNGTTGACGTCCGGCCAGCCGGAGCCGACGGCCGACCGGTCCGGCCCACCCATCGCGGGACCGCCCAGTCCGGAACCACCCCCCGCAGAGGCGGCCATCGCGTCGGCGACCTTGCGCATGATGGCCTCGACGAGGCGGACGGCCTGGGGGGTCGAGAGGTTCAGCACGATCTCCGAATCCCCCGCGACCTGGAATCGCACCGAAACGTCCGCCATGACGAGTTCCCCTTCCTCGTGGCTCGCCACCCCTGCGCAGGTGCGTTGCCAGAGGTGACGTTACGGGGCGAAGGGTGCGTCGCGTGCGGGACCTCGTCACCTCGGCGGGCAGCGTGACCGGCTGACAGACGCCCGCGACCGTGCGGGTAGGGTCACCGTGGTGAGCACTAGGGTGGCGACGGTCGGTGACTGCGTGGCCGTGCTGGAGGAGGCGTTCCCGCCGGCCTGGGCGCAGTCGTGGGACGCGGTGGGCCTGGCGGTCGGCGACCCTGAGGCCCCCGTCACCACGGTGCTGTTCGCCGTCGATCCCACCGTCGAGGTGGCCGTCGAGGCGGCGGCCGGCGCTCAGTTGCTCGTCACTCACCATCCCCTGTTCCTGCGCGGGATCCACGGGGTGGCCGAGACCGGATCCGGCGGGCGGGTCGTCGCCACTCTCATCCGCGCCGGGGTGGCGTTGTACACGGCGCACACCAATGCCGACGTCGCCGACCCCGGAGTCAGCGACGCGCTGGCCGCGGCCCTCGGGCTGCGCCAGGTCGGCCCGCTGGACCCGGCACAGCCGGCCGACGCTCAGCTGGATGGAGCGCAGGCGCCCGAAGCGCAGGCGCCCGAAGCGCAGGCGCCCGGAGTCGAGCCGGCCGGAGCGGAGCCGGCCGGAGTCGAGCCGGCCGGGGAGGGCGCGGCGGCGCCGGTGTGCCGGGGGCTGGGGCGCATCGGCGAGCTGCCCGAGCCCGAGCCGCTCGAGCGTTTCTGCGCCCGCGTCGCCCGGGCGCTGCCCGCGACGGCCGGCGGGGTGCGCGCGACCGGGGCCGCGGACCGGCTCGTGCGCCGGGTCGCGGTCTGTGGGGGCTCCGGCGGGGAACTGGCCGGCGCCGCGCGGGCCGCCGGCGCGGACGTGCTGGTCACCGCGGACGGGCGGCATCACCACGTGCTCGACACGGTGGGGGAGCATCCGATCGCCGTCGTCGACGTCGCCCACTGGGCGAGCGAGTGGCCGTGGCTCGCGCACGCCGCCGCGCGTCTGGAGGCCGGTCTGCGGACCCGGGGACGTACGGTGAGTGCATCGGTGTCCGCTATCGTGACCGATCCCTGGCGGTTGCACGTTCCGTCCCGGTAGCCGGCGTCGCAGGCGGATGCCCGGCTCGCCGGGCCGGGTCCGTCCCGGGTCCCGCCGACCGCTCGGCTCGCGGGCCGGGCGGCGCGGTACCGGCAAGGGCGTCGTCGATCGCGGCCGACGCCGATGAAGGACATACCGGTGAGGAGTCCATGAAGGCCGACCCAGCAATCCAGCTCCGCCTGCTTGACCTGCAGGCCCTCGACGCCGGCCTCGACCGGCTGGCCGCCCGCCGCCGCGGGCTGCCCGAACTCGCCGTCATCACCGAACGCACCGCCGCCCTGGGCACCATCGACGACGATGTCGTCGAGGTGCGCACCGAGCTGGGGGACGTCACCCGCGCCCAGCGCAAGCTGGAGAACGAGATCGAGCTCGTCCGGACCCGCTCCGCCCGCGACTCGCAGCGGCTGGAGTCCGGAGCGGTGACGAACTCCCGCGAGCTGGAGAACCTTCAGGCGGAGCTGGCCTCCCTGGCCCGCCGCCAGGGTGTTCTCGAGGACGACGCGCTGGAGAAGATGGAGGCCGTCGAGGGCCTGGAGGGACGGCTTGCGGCCCTCGACCAGCGCCGCGCCGACCTGCAGGCGGAGATCGACGCCGCGATCACCGCCCGCGACAAGGCGTACGCCGAGATCGACACCGAGTCCGCCCGAATGCGTCAGGACCGCCAGGCCCTCGCCCCGACGCTGCCCGAGGCGCTCGTGACGTTGTACGAGCGGATCCGGGCGTCCTCCGGCGGGGTCGGCGCGGCACCGTTGCTGCGCCGGCGCTGCCAGGGCTGCCATCTCGAGCTCTCCGGCGGCGATCTGCGGGCGGTCGCCGCGGCACCCGTCGACGAGGTCGTGCGGTGCGAGGAATGTCGGCGCATCCTGGTCCGTACCCCCGAGTCGGGGCTGTAGCGGCAGGTCGGTTCGGGCAGGTCGGGTCGGGCAGTGCGGTTCGGGCTGGGCGCGAGGCGGTCAGGGCGAGGGGAGCGGCAGATGAGCACGGTGCGCAGGCTGGTCGTCGAGGCCGACGGCGGATCCCGGGGCAATCCGGGCCCGGCCGGCTACGGCGCCGTGGTCCGTGACGCCGCGGACGGGGCGGTGCTCGCCGAGCGGGCCGCGTCGATCGGCCATGCCACGAACAACGTCGCCGAGTATTCGGGTCTCATCGCCGGGCTGCGGGCCGCCGCCGAGATCGCCCCGGACGCCGAGGTGGAGGCCCGGCTGGACTCCAAGCTCGTCGTCGAGCAGATGAGCGGCCGCTGGAAGGTCAAGCACCCGGCGATGCGCCCCCTGGCCGACGAGGCCGCCGCACTCGCCCGCACCTTCCCCGCCGTGCGCTACCAGTGGGTGCCCCGCGCCCGCAACGCCGATGCGGACCGCCTCGCCAACGAGGCGATGGACGCCGCCGCGGCCGGGCGCAGCTGGGAGCCGTCGGTCCCGCAGTCACCGGATCCGGCGCCGCACCGAGCCCCCACCACCAACCGCCTCTCCGGCTGGATGGCCCCGCCCGCCCCACCGACGACGACGGTGCTGCTGCGCCACGGCCAGACACCGCTGTCGGTGGACAAGCGGTTCAGCGGGACGGTGGAGGCGTCGCTGACCGACCTGGGGATGAGTCAGGCCGCCGCGGTCGCCGACCGGNTGCGTGACGAGCCGTTCGACCTGATCGTCAGCTCGCCGCTCAAGCGCGCCCGNCAGACCGCCGAGGCGCTGGGCCGCGACTACGTCGTCGACGACGACCTGCGGGAGACCAGCTTCGGCGCCTGGGAGGGGATGACCTTCGGCGAGGTGCGCGAACGCTTCCCCGACGAGCTCAACGCCTGGCTCGCCGACCCGAACGTCCCGCCGCCCGGCGGGGAGAGCCTGATCTCGACCGTGACCCGGGTGGCCCGGGTCCGCGACCGGCTGCTCGCCGAGCAGCCCGGCAAGCGGGTCCTCGTCGTCTCGCACGTCACGCCGATCAAGGGCCTCACCCAGCTCGCGCTGGCCGCGGAGCCGACCGTCCTGTACCGCCTGCACCTGGACCTGGTCTCGCTGACCACGATCGACTGGTACTCCGACGGCCCCGCCGTGCTGCGCGGCTTCAACGACACCCACCACTCCGCCAACCTGACCACCTACGGCGAATAGTCACCGCAGGTCTGTCACTGGGCTGCCTGCCAGGCCAGGCGGGCAGCCCACCAGGCAGCCCGATCGCGGGTGCCGACGTCAGAGACGGGGCGGTCGGCGAGGGGTCGGGCGAGGGCGACGCCGATCCACCATCGCCGTTGAACTCCACCGTGGCGGGCGCTCCGGCCGTGAGCCGTACCAGGCACCTTCCTGATACGGATCGGTCGTGGCGGCTGTTGCCGGTCGATGCCGACGCGGACGCGTACCTCGACCCGGTCGCCGAATTCCGCGACGTCGACGCCGGCCGGGATCTCGCCGCGGTCCGTGGCGACGCACAACCGGAGTTCGCGTCCGTCGTGACTGACCCGTGCGCGGTCGACGGTAGTCTCCCAGGGTTGAGAGGCGGTCGGGTCGCACGGGAGGGTGGCGAGCCGCGCGAGGAGACGCCGGATGAGCCATTCCGGTGCGATGGCCGGCTCGAGGAGCGTGNCGCCCGGCTGGCGGATGGTGGGATCTTCGTTGGGCGAGGGGAGATGGACGAAGACCCGTCCCGGGCGGAACTGTTCGGCTATCTGCGGGCGTGCGGTGAGAAGCGGCGGCCCGGTGGGCTGATCGAGCTTTTCCTGACCGAGTGCGACCGGCCAGACGGCCCATGAGGAGGAGTCGGCCGCGTCTTCGTCGAACACGAAGCTGGTGGCCGGAGGAATCTGATTGGAGGTGAGAAACGCCTCTGCCTGGATCAGCGCCGGTCCGCCGTCGGTCGCGGTGAACGACCAGGTCANGAACCACGGCGGAGGGTCGATCGACACCTCCAGACGTCTCCCTGCGCCCACCCCATCACCGTCCCGCTTTCAGTCCGTAATTACTGCGATCGGAGTGCGTCGGCCGCTGCCGTAATCTGTTCTTTCGTGGGCGCCACGTACGTGAAGTTCCGGCCGCGGAGATATTCGAGAAACTCTGGTTCGGGTGGAAGATCGTGCGCTTCCAGATAGTAGGCGACGGAGGCGTCCCAGATCCAGAGTCCATCCGTCAGGAGTGCCATGGGCACCTGCCGCGGTCGGGCCGGGTCGANCTGGTCGACGTCGAGGCCNGCGGCCCGTAGGATGACTGCCGCGTGTCGCAGATAGGCCAGAACCTCGCTGCGTTCGCGACCGGGGGGCAGCTCTGGGCGGTCGGTTATGAAGGGGGTGCCNTCCGTTGTGCCATCGAAGACCTTGGCCACCTTCAGATCACCGATAATCTGGGGCATTGCCATCACCTTTGGTTGTCGGGTGGAAATCGATCCAATGGCCGTCGTGTGGTCGGGTTGCCACCAGGATTCCGAACTCGTTCCGTCGCCTTGACGTTGTGACGACATTACCTCTCTCGTCGTTGAAGGCGAGTTCGGTCGGTGCGGTCACGGTGACGCCGAGTTCGTCGGCGACCTTCTGGGCGACGGGGTCGTCGCCCTGTCCAGTCTCGCAGGACACCAGCCGCACCGGTCGGCCGCGCCAGTTCTCGTCCGCGCGGATGAGCGCGCTGAGCTGCCGGGCGTCGAGTCGTGTCCGGCCGACCCGGAATTCCGAGGGGGTGNCGTGCAGGTCGGCGGTGTACTGCCCCGGGGCCGGTCTAGCTTCCGCGGCGGTTGTGCGCATCTCCACGTCGGACTTCTCGTAGAAGGCCCGTCCGTCGGTGGTCGGCAGGCTGTCCCGCCAGATGCGGGTCAGCTTCCAACCGAGCCTCTCCGGTCCGTCGGAGCCGTCTCGCTTCCTGGCTGCCGTGTCCAGGCTCGCATCNCCGACCGGATCGCGGGGCGCGGCGCTGTCGAGCAGCGCCAGCTTGCGTTCCATCGGCGAGAGGGGGGCGTCGGGTGCGACTGCCGTCCGGCGCTCGGGCGGCCGTGGCCGGTCATCCGACAGTGCGCGACGTTCGAGGGCATCCACCTTTGTCTCGATGCTCGACCGTCCAGTGGGCTCCGGGGGGCGGTCGACGCGCGACTCTCCGGACTGGTCCGGCGCCGGCGACTGCTCGGGACTCGTCGCCGGCCGCTCGATAGACATCGTCACCCAAAGTAGCAGTGTCACCACATTCGCGTAGGTACTGTCTGTGAGCCGACAGGTCTGCGCAGCCACGAATCGCAGGCGTGACGTGGGCGGCCGGGATTCCACACGGGCTCAGTGGGCTTCCTGCCAGGCAAGACGGGCAGCCCACCAGGCGGCCCGATCGCGGGTGCCGACGTCGTGGACGGTGCGGTCGGCGAGGGGGCGGGTGAGGGCGACGCCGATCCACCATCGCCGTGCAACCCCACCGTGGCGGGCGTCGCGACCGTGCGCGGTATCGGGCACCTTCCTGATACGGATCGGTTGTGGCGGCTGTTGCCGGTCGATGCCGACGCGGACGCGCACCTCGACCCGGTCGCCGAATTCCACGACGTCGACGCCGGCCGGGACCTCGCCGCGGTCGGTGGAGACACACAACCGCAGTTCGCGTCCGTCGTGACTGACCCGTGCGCGGTCAACGGTGGTTTCCCAGGGTCGAAAGGCGGTCGGGTCGCACGGCAGGGTCACGAGCCGTGCGAGGAGACGCCGGACGAGCCATTCCGGTTCGGTGGCCGGCTCGAGGAGCGTGCCGGCCGGCTGGNGGATGGCGGGACTTGCGCAGGGCCCGGGAAGGTGGTCTAAGGCCCGTCCCGGGCGGAACTGTTCGCCGATGCGGGGGCGCGCCGTGAGAAGGGCCGGCCCGATGAGCTGACCGTCCTGGTCCTGGTCGGGTGTGCGACCGGCCAGGCGGCCCACGGGGAGGAGTCGGCCGCGTCATCGTCGAACACGAAGCTGGTGGCCGGAGGAATCTGGCGACCTGATCTAGCAGGATTGCCACGGCTTGGCGGGTAAACGGTGTGTAAGCAGCCTTCGTTGCGGCGGAGTGTTGATCGGCGCGGGTCGGGTCCGAGTGGAGACTGACTCGAGCCGGGGATCAGCCCGGACAGGAGGCACAGCTCCGCGGGAACACCGTGATTTCCAGGCTCGGGCTGGCATCAGGCTTGGACGTGTGGGAGTGGTTCCGTGTTCGTCACGCTGACACCCCATCGGCGACCACGAGCAGCCCACCAGGCCTCTTTACGCCTCGCCTCGATGGGCGACGCGGACGATCGTGATGAGGATTCGGCCGTCGTCGGCATGGTAGATCACGCGATGGTTGCCGACTCTGATCGTGGGACCCCGGCAGGCTGACCGGCGAGGGCGCGAGCGCCGGGCGGGCGCGGCTCGGCGGCGAGCGGAATCACACTGATCCCCGAGTTGTACAAACTGGGGAGGACTCGGTGGCGCGGCTCAGGTCGAACAGGACCGGGCGGCGGGGTCGGGTCCGGGCGGGTGAGCAGCCCGCCGACACCGGCCGGCTTCAGGCGTCGGCGAGCTGCCGGGCCTCTGCGGTCATCTTCTGGATCAGGTGTTCCCAGCCCGCAGTGGCGCCGCCGGCAGCGTGAATTGCGGTCCGTACCGCGGAGAGGCTTTTGAAGGCTGCATCGGGGATGGTGTCGGCCTCGATGGTCATCGTGATGTCCATCCGACCCTCGGCGAGGTTGCCGCCCACGTCGGGGTCGATGAGATCTTCGAGGGTGAGCAGGGCATCCATGAGCTGGTCGGTGTGAGTCTCGAAATCGGCGATGGAGCCGGTCACTGTGAGCTCGACAAGCCCTTCGTACTTCACGATCCGCCCTCCTTCCAGCAGGTCCTGCTCCTCAAGTAGCTCCGTAGGTTCCGTTCGTACCGCGGGTTCGAGGGTGTGAGATGCACCCACTTGTAGTGGCCATCGCCGCACGTACAGAACATTCGGAAGTACCCGCTACCCTTGGTGACGTTCCATCCTTGGGCTTCCCCGCTTCGGAGGACTGCCTCCAACTCCTTGACCGGGTGCCGCGGCCGTGGCATCCATCGACCTCCCCTCGAACCTACCTGGGCATCGCCGCTGGGACTTGGACTGGTGGCGAACTACACCACCGTAGTTCGCTCCGGGTGACCGGTACGTGGTCTTCGTGGCGGACCGGCAGTGGCGTTGCTGTGGTGTGCGGATGCCGGATCCAGACCTTCGGTATCGCGGTCCGGATTTCCAGACATCCNGGCGCGTCCTCGGGCTGCCGGTCGTGCGACGGCCAGGTCAACGCGGCCGAGCTGTGGGGGTCGGGTCCGGGCGGGTGAGCAGCCACTGGGCGACGAGCAGGTTGGGGACCCAGCAGAGGAACGGGACCACGTGGTAGGCGCGGTCGAAGGCCACCTCCGGGTCGGTGCCCGCCCCGATCTGCACGGCGCTCATGACGAACATCCACAGCCGCAGCGTCACCGCGGCGTAGGTCAGTGCGAAGGTGCGGATCGCCCACCGGCGATGCGCGCGGACGTCGCCTCGCCGGATCGTCCATACGCACTCGGCCTCCGCGCGAGTCGGACGTCGCCGGGTCGCCTGACCTGGACGACCTGCCGGCGCTCGTGGAGCGGATCCGGGCGATGGGGCGGGAGGTCGACCTGGCGCCAAACCCGTCGCGCTGTCGCCGTCGGGCAGCCGGACGGCGTACCGGATCGTGCAGGAGGCGCTGACGAACGCCGTGCGGCACACCCGCTCGGGTCGGATCCGGGTCCGAGTCGGCCCAGCGGCGGACCTGGTCCGGATCGAGGTGGTCAACGAGGGCGTCGGGTTCGTCGTGCCGGTGGCGGGGCGGGGTCTGGTCGGCATGCGGAAACGGGCCCGGCTGGAGGGTGGCTCGTTCGACGCCGGTCCGGTGGGAGGCGGCTTTCGCGTCCTGGCCACGCTGCCCGCCCGTCCGGACGGCATCACATGATCACCGCGTTCCTCGCGGACGACGACGGCCTGGTCCGCAGCGGTCTGCGGGCGCTGCTGGACGCCGAGCCGGGCATCACCGTCGCCGGTGAGGCGGCCACGGCGACGAGGCGGTGGCCGAGCTGACCGTGTCCGCGGAGACGGTGCGCTCCCAGCTCAAGCGGGTGCTGAGCAAGCTCGGCGTTCGGGACCGCACCCAGGCGGTGGTGTGGGCCTACCGCAGCGGCTTCGTCGCCACCGCAGACCCGGACTAGCCGCGTCCGCCGCCGCCGTGCCCGTCGCCGCCGTGCCCGCTGGTCCGGGGCCACTGCGAGCGAGACGTCCTGGCGTGCTGGTCGCCCGCCTGCTCACGGGCGGCGCGCTCGGGCTGCCCGAAGATGATCGGGCCGCACCGGCCGTCGGCGCCGAGCCACGGCAGGAGCCGCCGCGCGTCGGGCTCGGCGCAGGTGCTCGGCGAGTCGACCCGGCCGGACGGGCCCCGCGGCGGGGTGGTGTTCGGGCGCGTGCCGGCGGGCCGCGGTCGCACTGCGGGCACGACGCGGGCCACGGCCGGTTCGACGGCCGGTGCGGCGGCCGCGCCGGCTGCGGTGGGCCGAGGCCCGGTGGACAGGGGCAGGGGCCGCGTGGCTGTCGCGCCGACCAGGAGGACCGATGCCGGGCTCGGCGCGGCGGAGCTGGCCGCGGGCGGGACCGGGGTGGGGGTCACCGCCGCGGGGCGCGCGGCGGCGCCGGTGGGGGAGGGCGGCGTGCTGGCGGTGGACCGAGCCGTCTCCCCCGGCGCCGCCACGAGGACGGCGGTGATCGCGCCCGCTGCGGCGAGGACCGTCGCCGTCGCGGCGATCCCCCGGCGGTGCACGGGGCGCAGCGTGGGAAGCAGGGCGAGGACGGGGGCGGCGAGGGCGGCCCGGCGGCCGCGGTCCACCGGTGACCCGGCGCCGGCGGGCGACGGGTGCGCCTGCGTGCCGTCGAGGCCGGTCGTGGCGTCCAACGGCAGCAGAACGGCCTTGGTAGCCGCAGCCGCAGCCGCAGCCGCAGCCGCCGCGGTCGCCGTCGTGACCGTCGTGGCCGCGGTCGCGGTCGTGGCCGGGCTGAGGGCTGCGGCCGGCGGAAGCGGGACGGCGGGGAGGCGGTCGAGGAGCTGGCGGGCGGTGGGCCGGCGGTCGGGCCTCTTGTCGAGGGCCTTGGAGACGACCTTCCCGAGCCGGTTGGGCAGCCCGTCGACCGGGACGTTGTCGTGCAACGTCCGCAGGAGCATGGCCTGGAGCGGACCCTCCCCGAACGGCGGTCGCCCGCTGGCGGCGAACGCCAGGGTCAGGGCCCAGGAGAAGACGTCGGCGGCCGGCCCGGGCGTGCCGGTCGTGGTGAGCAGTTCGGGCGCCATGTAGCCGACGCTGCCGAGGACCACGCCGGTGACGGTGACGGTCCCGGGCACCCCGGCCGCGATCCCGAAGTCGATCACCTTGGCGCCGTCCTCGGCCAGCATCACGTTGCCGGGCTTGAGGTCGCGATGCACCACGCCGGCGCCGTGGATGGCGACCAGGGCCATCNCCAGCTCCACNGCGAGGGTCTGCAGCGCCGCGGCCGACAGCGGACCGTTGCGTCCCACCTCGGCCGTCAGGGTCGGGCCCTCGATGTACTCGGTTGCGAGCCACGGAGTCTCCGCCTCCGGGTCGGCGTCCACCAGCCGCGCCACCCGGGGGCTGTCGACCGCCGCGGCGGCCCGGACCTCCCGGGCGAACCGGCGCAGGAAGAGCTGGTCGCCGGCGTGTTCGTCGCGCAGCACCTTCACCGCGCTGCGCCGGCCGGCGGCGTCCTCGCCGAGGTAGACGATCCCCATGCCGCCGCTACCCAGGCGCGCGGTCAGCCGGTACGGCCCCACCACCCGCGGATCGACGGCGCGCAACGGCCTCACCGGCATAGAGCCCTCCGCTCGTGACTCACCGTCACCGGTGAGCTGGTGGATCGCGGCCTGCCCGCGCAGGGCATCGCCACGATGCCCGCGTCGCACTGTCGATGGGCGNGAACGAGGTGCGCTCGCTGCCGGATCCGGCGTGCACGTCCCCGTGAGTGCACCCACCTAATCCAACTATGTCGGGCGAATATGCGGAGGGCCTCACACATTTCGTCCGACTGACAGGGCGCCGGACGTGGTTCGACGCCCGGTGCCGAGGACGAATCCCGCTCGGCGTGCGGGCGATCAGCCGGTGGCGCGCGGGCTGGGGTCCCGCCAGCCGGGGCGATGCCCGTCCAGCCACTCCTCGACGTCCGCGCGCAGCCACAGCCGCAGCCGCGGATGCTCGACCAGCGGGTCGGGAAAGCCCTTCGAGTTGCTGATGCTGTCGGCATAGCTGCGGGCGACCCGTTCGCCCCGCCGCGAGGTGCGCCCGAGGAGGGTCCGTAGTTCGTCGATGTCGACGAGATCATGCAGCGCGGAGCGGCGGACCGACTCGTCGCTCTCGGGTGGCGGCATGCTGTGGACACTAGGGATGGGTGTGGTCTCAGTGCTCACGCACTGTACGCACGTCCACGGGATCGCTACCGTGCGGCAGACATACGTAACAGGATGGCCCCGTCCGGTTTGTCGCGTCGCCATCGGGGCCTCGAGCGCGGGAGAGACCCACATGATCGAAGTGTCCGGCTCGGCGGTCGCGGTGCCGAGCGATGGCATGCAGAATCTCTGCCGGGNCTCGGTGGTCGTGCACTCGATGCGGACCCCTGATTCCTTCGAGCTCTGCCTGGACGCAGGCCTTGACATCGGCGAGGTGATGCAGGCCCTGCTGGACCACGTGCCGTCCGGCTCCGTCCTCACCGGTGCCGGCCAGCAGCGGGACAACCTGCTGCTCACCTTCCGNGGGCCGCGCCCGTTCCCACCGGCGTAGCCGGGAGTCCGGCCGGAGCTGGTGGATCGATGCCCTGGCCCGGACGCGGGAAACGTCCCTGCGCGTCGGTCTGCCCTGGTCCGGCGCGACGTGCGCCGGGTTCAGGGCCTGCGCCGGGCCCGTGGCAGGTGCCGCGGCTACGGCACGTCCCGTCGCCAGCCGGGGCGGTTCGTGTCCAACCAGCCCTCGACGTCGGCGCGCAGCCACAGCCGCATCTGCGGGTCCTCGGCGGACGGGTGGCTGATCAGCGGGTCCGGAAAGCCCTTCATGCCGGCGATCACCTGCGCTCGCGTTCGGGACACCGGCTCGCCGCGTACCCGGCCGAGCATCGCCTGAAGCTGCGCGATGCCCACCAGGTCCCGCAGGTCGGCACGACGGATCAGGTCATCGTCATCGGCGGGTGACACGATGAGTACGATAGGCATGCATGGTCGCCGTGCCCGCACGCTGTTGGCAGTCGTACACAGGCTCGCTGACCTGTCCCGCGACACACCGCACTGAACCGGTTCCGTCCGAGTTGCGATCGTGGCGCGGCCCCCGGGCCACGCCGGACCTGCCCCGATCTGCGCAGGTCGGGCGGGGTGCTGCGGACGAGGTGGCCTGTAAGCCGGGTCCTGTGGCCGGGTCGCCTTGCGGCTCGCCGGTGGCGGCCATCTCTCTCGGGCTGCCGTTGCCGACAGCCTCCAGCGGTCCACCCGNAGACTCGGGCGGGCAGCCCTCGAACGCCTGCGCGGCTCGCGACCGGTTACGGCCGCGGGCCTTCTGACCTTGCTCCGGGCGGGGTTTACCGAGCCGCCCAGGTCACCCTGGGCGCTGGTGCGCTCTTACCGCACCGTTTCACCCTTACCGGCGCCGTCACCGGCACCGGCGGTCTGTTTTCTGTGGCACTGTCCCGCGGGTCGCCCCGGGTGGGTGTTACCCACCGCCCTGCCCTGTGGAGCCCGGACTTTCCTCGGCGGCACCGGCGTGAACCGGTGCCGACGCGGCCGCCCGGCCACCTCGTCCGCATCTTCAGCATAGGGCACGCACCCGCCTACAATCCCTGGGCACAGGGGACGGCACTGGACGGTGCGGGGCACGGCCGTGCGGGCGATCATGATGGATGGGGCGACGATGGCGGGATCCGACCAGCCGGGCAAGAGGATCGACTACACCCGCCCCGCGAGCCCGCCGCCTCCCGGCGGCCCCGCGGTTGCGGCGCCGGGCGCGGCACCGGTCGGCCCGGGTGCCTCGCCGGGTGCGGTGCCCGCGCCCTACCCGGCGGGCGCCGCCTACCCCACCGGGCCCGGCGGAGTTCCCGGGGTTCCGGGGGTTCCGGGGGTTCCGGGGACGGCGGGTGGTCCGGCGGCGCCGGGGACGCCGCCGGCGCCCGGCGCGCCGGGCGAGGGCCCGCCGCGGCGGCGCGGGGTCGCCTACACCACGTACGCGATCACGGTGCTGGTCCTGGTCATCGCCATTGCCGTCGTCGTGTTCGTCGTCAAGAACGACGCCCGGGTGAGTATCTGGCTTTTCGGCTCCACCCAGCGGATGTCGGTTGCCGCGGCGCTTGCCGCCTCGGCCGCCGCGGGGCTCGTCATCGGCCTGCTCATCGGGGTGATTCCGCAGATCCGGCTGCGCCGCGAGCTGCGTCAGCTACGCAAGGCGGCTCGCGGCCGGTAGGACGCCGAACCCGGGAAACGCCCTTCTGCGTGGGCGGCCGGTGATGCGATGGGCGTCGCGCGGGTATTCCGCCCATCCTCGGCACCGGGATATCCCCGTCGCCCCGAACCCCGATGCCGGCCCGTGGTACCGGCGCGCGGGACGACGGGTCGATGCCGGCCTTTCCGGCCGCCGTCGCCGACCTCGACCAGCCACTCATCCTGCCGCGACACAAGCACGGGGCTCCCGTCCGGTCGGCTGCCGACGGGTTGCCGTCCCCTCCCTCGCCACCGCCCGACCATCCGCGCGGGTGAACAATCGGGTCCGGGCGGAGCGGGAGAACCCGATGAGGACCCGTTTCCGCCCGTCGGTGAAACGCGGCCGCACCGGTAGCGGCCGAGCCGCCGAGGTGCCGAGGCATCGTATTCCGGCGACGGCACGCGCATCTTCACGACCATCGACTTCACGACCATCGAGTGGCCTCCGGTTCNGCGACTTTCCACGCGGTCACGTCGTCCATGGCCGCCCCGGTCGATCGCCCCACGCGGTCGCGCCGAGGCAGCGCCGCCACTGCCCCGTCCCCCGGCCGGGGTGACCCGGGACGTCCGGCTCCGACGCGGCAGGACGGACGGCCCGCGGGCACCGGGCCGCGCGGCAGGACCGTGCGCGGACCACCCATACGGGCCATCGGCGCAGGGTGAGCAGGGCTCACCGGCCTTGGCGGCGCGAGATGTCCGTTGCTAGGGCGGATGGGGTGTGGGTGTAGCCCAGGGGCGTTCTGGTGGGGTGGCCAAGCCCGTCTCATGGGTGACCCTTGTGAACGCGCCTGCGCCTGCGTCACACCGGGACGGGGGGTCGAACGGCTCCCGCGGGGGTGTCGGTGGCGCGCCCGGTCGGGATGTGACGTCGGGTGCGGGACGGGCGTCCGGCGCGTCGTAGAACCCCGTGGACCTCGCGTTCCACCGTCGGCACGAGCGTGGCAGCGAACATTGCGCCGGCGGAGAACCGGGGACGCGGTCGGTGCCGGTGGATCACTGGTTGCCTCGGATTCACCGGAGCCGACCGGGTGGGCGCTCGTCGTTCTCTCGTTGTCGGGTAATGTTTCGAACAACTTTGGATCTGGGAGGTTTCATGGCAGAAACGAGGGCCATTCGCCGACTGGGTCGGACCGCCTGTGCGGGAATCACCGGTTCGGGCGTCCCGGTCGCCGCCGCCGGCCGGAATGCAAGGATCATCGTGCGCGGCGGTGCCGGCAGCGAGGCCGGTCACACCTCGTCGCCGAGTGCGCCCGTCGTCTCCGAGGAGCGGGTCGAACTCGTTGATCGAGTCATTCTCGTGAGGGTGCGGCGAGACATCCCCGAAAGCTGATCAAAGCCGCGGCGGAGAAGCCTCCGAGTGGCGTCACCGGCTTCTCCGCCGCGGTTTGGGGACGTTTTCGGCCGAAGGCCTTGGGGGCCGCCGGGAGAAGTGGNCGGTTGGGGTAACCGATAGGTGGCTGTCCGGGGAGTCGAATGGCCGGGTAGCTGCGGTTCCATCGGTACAGTCCAATTTGTGACACCGCAGCGCATCGTTCCGTCTCCGGGGGCACACCTCCCGCCGCTTCCGGCGAAGGTAGTGGGGCCCAATACCCCCTGCCGCCGCGCTTTGTCCATTGCTTTGACGGCGGTGAGTGGCCGGACTTCCGGCCCGCGCCCTCGGGACGGCGGAGCGGAGCTGCGCGAACGGCGGCGTCAGGGATCCCGGTGCCCGGCGGTGATGCGTGGCACCTCCGGTCGGGTCACGCCCAGTCGTGTCAGGTCGGGTCATCCCACGTCCGGTGACGGAACTTCCCCGACCCCCGGAGTCGTCTGATGAGGGCGTGGGACGCGTGGCCCGACCGGCGCACATGCGCACCACAGGTTGCGCGGGCACGGTGCGGTGATGCCGGCGACCGGACCTTCGGCCCTGCCGGGAGTGGGCCGGCGCCGGCCGACCCCTTAGCCGTCCGGCGGGTGGGCCGACGATCGCCGAAGCTGGAAAGAACGACGTAAGGAGGGCGTGGTGCCGCCCAGGCCGCTGCGCTCGGGTGACCCCGAGCGGGTCGCCCGGTTCGCGCTGACCGCGCGGCTCGGCTCCGGCGGGATGGGCATCGTGTACCTCGGCGCCGACGATGACACCGGCCAGTTGGTCGCGCTGAAGGTGATCCGGTCGGATTTCGCGGCCGAGCCGGAGTTCCGCGCCCGCTTCCGCCGCGAGATCGAGGCGGCCAGGGCGGTCGGCGGCGCCTGCACGGCCCGGCTGGTCGACGCCGACCCCGACGCCGAGGAACCGTGGATGGCCACCGAGCTCATCCCCGGGCAGAGCCTCGCCGAGACGATCGCCACCCGGGGCGCGATGGAGACGCCGGTCGTCATCGCGCTGGCCGCCGGCCTCGCGGAGGCGCTGACCGCCATCCACGGCGCCGGCATCGTCCACCGCGACCTCAAGCCCGGCAACGTCATCCTCAGCGGTGACGGCCCCAAAGTGATCGATTTCGGCATCGCGGCGGCGGTCGACGCCACGGTTGCCACCCGCACCGGGGTTCTGCTCGGCAGCCCCGGCTACATGGCGCCCGAGCAGGTCACCGGGCACGGCGAGGTCGGTCCCGCGGCCGACGTCTTCGCCTGGGGCCTGACCGTGCTGTATGCGGCGACCGGCCGTCCCCCGTTCGGCACCGGCCGCGCCGACGCCCTGCTCTACCGGGTGGTGCACAGCGAGGCCGACACCGGTGACGTCCCCGCCGAGCTGCGGCCGTCGGTGATCGCGGCGCTGGTGAAGGAGCCCGCCGGGCGGCCCAGCGCCGACGACCTGCTGCGCGGGCTGATCGGGCCCACCGACGATCCGGCCACGGGTACCCGGCGGCTGCTGCGCGAGGCCTGGAACCCGCCGCCCATCGACCCCGCGGCCTACGTCCACGTGCCGACGCTCACCCCGTCGCCGACGTCGTCGCGGGCCGGTGACCGGCTGCGCGACGGCGACTTCCACGACAGCCAGACGCTGGTCGGGCTGCCCTCGCCGCGCCCTTCGGTCAGCTTCGTCGCTCCGGTCCAGCGCGCCCCCGAGCCCAGTCGCCCCACGACACGCGCGGCCCGACGCCTGCGTGGCTGGGCGCCGGGCATGTTCGCGGGGCCGACCGGAACGCCCGCCCCGGCCGACAGCCCGTGGCAACGTCCGGACCCCTCGCCGTCCGCCCTGGACGCCCGCTCGTCGGTGCCCGACGTCCCGTCCGCACCACCCGACCCTTCCGCCAGGCCGGACGGCTCCCNGCGGCCTGACGCTTCGGCACGGTCTTTCGGCTCGGTGCAGTCCTTCGGTTCCGCGCGCCCTGACGGATCCTCGCGGTCCGACGTCTTCGGGGAGATCACGCGGCCGCCGGTGCCGGTCACCCCGGGAACCTCGGCCTCGCCGGCCGGGCGGCGCGCCGGGATCGGCCGGCGGGTCGGCGCCGACGAGCGTGCGGCGGCGGGCCGCGCCGTGGACGGCTCCGCGCCGGCACACGGCGACCAGGATCCGGCCGGGGCCGCCGAGCCGACCTCGGGCCGCGGCCGCGGGCCGGGCAACGCGATGACCCCCTGGGCACCCCTCGGCGCACCGGCGGACCGTACGGAGCGGGATCCGATGGCGGCGGCCGGCACCGGCCTCGACCTGGACTCACCTGGCGAGGACCGGGCGGCTGCGGCTGCGGCAGCCGACCCCTGGCGGCGGGTGCCCGGTTCCGGTGTCCCGGACGGGTCGGCGGCGGCGGTCGACGCCGCGCCGCCGGCTGCCGCCGCGCTCGGGCGAGGCCCGAACCCTGCCGACCCGGGGTCACCGATGTCGAGCGCGCCGATGTCGAGTGCGCCGATGCCGATGCCGATGCCGATGCCGAGGGCGCCGATGCTGCCGCGCTGCGCGACGGAAGCGGGGGAGCCGTCGTCGGGGGGACCGGCACCGGCCGGCGCGCACAGTGGCGGTGTCGGGGCCGAGAACCTGATGGGCGCCGAGGCGTGGGAGGGATCGGGACCGGTGGCTCGTGCCGCCGGTCCGGACAGGCCCGGCGGTCCGGACGAGCGGCCCGGCTCCGGAGGGACTGCCCGCGCGGGCCTGGCGCGGTTGGGCGCGGGGCGCCGGGCAAGGTCCAGCCCACCGACGCCCGCGGGCGCGGCGTCCCCGCCGCCGGGCGCCGTCGCGGGTGCTGTGGGTTACCTGCCGGCGACGGACAGGGCCGATCTGCCCGCGCAGGCGCCTGCCCCGCTCGGTTCGGACGGTTCGTTCGTCTGGAGAGGCCCGGCCGGGTGGGAGGGGTCGGCCGGGCCGGAACTCGCGGCCGGCCAGGCTCACCCCGGCGCGGCGGAGCCGGCGCGAGGCTTGGCGGGTCGCCCGGGCGAGGGCACCTCGACCGCGGCGCCCTGCCCGGCCGATGCGGCGGGCCCGCCCGGCCCGACCGGGGCGACACAGACTGCGCGGGCTCGGACGTCCGCCGGAGCCGGGGCGCAGGCAGATGGGTCGACGGCGAACGGTGCTGGAGCCAGCGGTGCTGGAGCCGGCGGTGCTGGAGCCGGCGGTGCTGGAGCCGGCGGTGCTGGAGCCGGCGGGGCCGGTGGACCCGTCGGGCCCCGGCCTGGCGCGCGAGCCGCGGGGCGGACCGCGGAGCAGGTGTGGGCCGCGCCGCAGGTCGGACCCGCGCCGGGCGATGGTCAGGGCAGCCCGGGCGCGACGGGCCGGGGAACTCCGGTGGGCCAGGCGTCCGCGCTCGGCTCGGGAGAGCCGGCCGACGCCGGGAGGCGCGAGTTCGCCCTCGGGCGAGAGGGGCGCGAGGCCGCCGGGGGGCACGAGGCCGCCGGGGAGCGGGAGGCCGGGGAGCCGGATATCGCCGAAGGGCCGGGGGGGACCGGCGAGTCGCGCGGCCGGGCTGGTCAGGCAGCCCGCTATCCCAGGCGGACGGCGGCCCTGGCCGCGTTGGCCGCGGCGGTCGCGGGGCTGGCCGCGCTGGGCGCCGCCCATGCCGCCGACGAGCCCGACCACACCCCGTCCCGGCAACCCGCGGTGCCGCGGGTGATCCAGGTCAACCCCTCCGGTGTTCCCGGCCCCGCCGCCGGGCTGGGCCTGCGATCCCGGTCGGGCCCGGGCCGGCCGGCCTCCGTGCCCGACGGGCGCTCGTCCCCGGCCGCCGCGTCCTCGACTACTCCGTCCTCGCGTGCTCCGTCCTCGGGCGCCGGGTCCTCGCGCGCCGGGTCCTCGGGCGCCGGGTTCCCGGGTGCTGCGTTCGCGGGTGCCGGGTCCCCGNTCGTCACCGCCCTGAGCGCGGCGCAGATGGTGCCCCTGTCGGCGGTCCCGGCGTTCCGCGGGGCGATCGGACAGCTCGCGCAGGGCCGGCAGTTCGGCGACTTCGTCGCCGCTCACAACACCGGCGTCGTCTTCCTGGAGGTCCTCGCACCGGGCCAGGACAATGCCCGGGCCTTCTTCCCCGGCCCGGATCTCGGGAGCGACCCGCTGCCGAACTTCACCCTGTTCGCGTCGTGCCCGGCGCCGGGCGGTGGGCAGAAGCCGGGCTTCGGTCCCGGCCAGGGCTGCACCGGCACCACCTACCGGCTGGCCGGGTTGACCGGCGGCGGAGCCAGTTTCGACTTCGCGCAGGGCTTCTACCGGCTACACGGATACTTCCTCGTCGATGTGCTCCCCGGTGTGCATCAGGGTCTGCAGACCGTCAATCTGCATGCGGTCGACGCCCGGATTCTGCCGCGCTGACCGCATTTCCGGCCCGGCCTCGACGGTGAACCGGCCGGTTTATTCCCATTGTCCGGTCGTGTCGGATGGGTTTGTGGCCGGGTGGTGACGGAGAAAACCAGGGCAGGCTCTTCATTGGGGGTGTGCGGTGTTTCAAATCATCTGGATCGTTCTTGCCGGCCTGGTGATCGGCCTGCTGGCCCGGCTGATCCTCCGGGGTAGGCAGGACATTCCGATCTGGCTGACGGTCGTCCTCGGCATCGTGGGCGCACTGGTCGGCAACGTGATCGCCAGCGCGATCGGGGTGCGCCATACCGGCGGCGTCGACTGGATCCGGCACGTCCTGCAGGTCGGTGTTGCGGTCGCGCTGATCGCCGTCGTCGCGCCGATGTGGGCGACGCGGCACACCCACGGTGGTGATCGCCGTCAGCGGCACACGGCGGGACGGCTGTGACCGGCCGTCAGCGGCCCCGGCGCACCCAGTCGTCGTAGTCGACGCCCTCCTCGCCGATGGTCGTGTCGTCACCGTGGCCGGTGTGCACGACGGTGTTCGCCGGCAGGGTGAGCAGCTTCGTGCGGATCGAGGCGAGGATCGTCGGGAAGTCCGAGTAGGACCGCCCGGTGGCCCCCGGACCGCCCCGGAACAGCGTGTCCCCGCTGAACAGCACCGGTTCGCCGGTCAGCTCGCCGAACAGGCAGATCCCGCCGGGGGAGTGACCCGGGGTGTGCAGCACCCGCAGCGATCCGCCGCCGGGCAGCGCGACGAGCTGTCCGTCGGCGAGCGAGCGGTCGGGAGCGCGGTGCGGGTAGATCGTCCGCCACAGCATCACGTCGGCCGGGTGCAACGCGATCGGCGCGCGCACCAGGTCGGCGAGCTCCGCCGCCGCGTTGATGTGGTCGTTGTGGCCGTGGGTGGCGATGATGGAGGTCACGACGCGGGNGCCGACCGCCGCCGCGATCACCGATGGGTCGTGCGCCGCGTCGATGACCAGGACCTCCTGGTCGTTGCCGACGAGCCAGACGTTGTTGTCGACGGTGAACGTCTGGCCGTCCAGGGTGAAGTCGCCGCGGGTGATCACGCGGTCCACCCGAAGTCCCGCATTGCCGGTCATGGCGCCCGCTCCTCTGTTCCCGAATTCCCGATCGGGTCGGAAACCCGGATGGTCCGCCCGCCGTGCGCCGGGGGCCGCCGGCCGGCGGCGATCCCCGACGCGTCGACCGTATCGGGCGCCTGCGGGATTCGAACCGCCCCGCCACCCGTGCGGTAGCGCGGCGGACGGCGCCCCCCCGCCGCCACCCTCGGCGGAGCGGCGGCGGTCCCGCTCGCGGGGGCACCCGCGGCCGCGGGCGTCCCCCGGACGCGGCGCGCCCGGGGGACGCGGCACCGGTCGGCGGACGCCTGATCAGACGGTGCCGCCGGTGTCGGACGGCGCCGTCGTGGTCAGAGGACGACGACGCTGCGCAGCACGTCGCCGCGGCNCATCCGGGTGAACGCCTCCTCCACGTCGCCGATCCCGACCGTCTCGGTGACGAAGGCGTCGAGGTCGAGGCGGCCCCGGCGGTACAGGTCGATGAGGATCGGGAAGTCGCGGCTCGGCAGGCAGTCGCCGTACCAGGACGACGACAGGTGGCCGCCGCGGCCGAAGACCTCCGCGAGCGGCAGCTCCACGGTCATCGTCGGGTCCGGCACCCCCACCAGGACCAGCCGCCCGGCCAGGTCACGGGCGTCGAACGCCTGCCGGTACGTCTCGGGCCGGCCCACCGCCTCGATGACGACGTCGGCGCCGAAGCCGTCGGTGAGCGCGCGCACCGCCTGCACGGGGTCGGCCGAGCGGGCGTCCACGGTGTCGGTGGCTCCGAAGTGGCGGGCCCAGGTCAGCTTGCGCTCGTCGACGTCCACCGCGATGATCGTGCGGGCGCCCGCGATGGCGGCGCCGGCGATCGCCGCGTTCCCGACACCCCCGCAGCCGATGACCGCCACCGTCTCCCCGCGGGTGACCCGCCCGGTGTTCACCGCCGCGCCGAAGCCGGCCATCACCCCGCAGCCGATCAGGCCGGCCGCCTCCGGTCGCGCCGCCGGGTCCACGGGCACGCACTGGCCGGCGGCGACCAGGGTGAGCGGGGNGAACGCCCCGATGCCCAGCGCCGGCGCCAGCGGCGTGCCGTCCTCGAGCGTCATCGGCTGAGCGGCGTTGCGGGAGTCGAAGCAGTACCAGGCCATCCCGCGTCGGCAGGCCCGACAGGTGCCGCACGGCGCCCGCCAGGCCAGCACCACGTAGTCGCCGGGGGCGACTTCCGTCACGCCCTCGCCGACCGACTCGACCGTTCCGGCCGCCTCGTGGCCGAGCAGAAACGGATAGTCGTCGTTGATCGCGCCCTCGCGGTAGTGCAGATCGGTGTGGCACANGCCGCACGCACGCACCCGCACGCGGGCCTCGNCCGGCCCCGGGTCCGGGACGATGATCCGCTCCAGACCGACCGGCGCGCCCTTGTACCGGGCCACCACCGCTTCCACCGTCTGTGCGCCCATAGGAAGAGCTCCCTTCACTCGAAAAAACGCCTCATCGCCACCACACCGGGATCGCCACCCGGCGCACATCACCANGGGACCCACATCGCCACGGACCCACATCGCCACGGACCCACATCACGGCGNGACCCACATCACGGCGCGACCGGCAAGACCACCGAACCGGCGGGCCTGCGCGCGGGCCGCCTCCGAAGCGGTGCAAGCCTGACCGAACCCCATCGGTGACCCCTGGTGCATGATTTCGTACCCCTGCGAGCGTGACCCGTCCAACGCGCACCGCCCCCGATGGCGCGACACGCCGCTTTANGGCCACCCAGCGCCGCCGGGAACGGGTGAGTGTCGGTACGCTCCTACCGGTCCGTTTCTGCTCTTTGTAGAAGGAGCAACCCCTCCGTGGTCCGATTTGCCGACGCTCCCTCCGTCGATTCCCCGAAACGCCGCACCTACGGTGAGGTGACCGTCGGTGACCCCCGGTTGTCCGAGGACGGGCGGCTCGAAGCCGGCGGCGAGAGCGTCGACGAGGGGGTGGGGCAGCCCGGCCCCACCGGCCGGCCGCTGCCGTCGTTCCCCGTCCCCGCCCCGCTGACCGCCCACGGTCCCGCCTGGATCGTGGCCATGTGCAACCAGAAGGGCGGCGTCGGCAAGA
The DNA here is from genome assembly GCF_001420875.1 of Frankia sp. AvcI1. NCBI lineage: Bacteria > Bacillati > Actinomycetota > Actinomycetes > Frankiales > Frankiaceae > Frankia > Frankia sp. AvcI1. The sequence continues at coordinate 26,381 of NZ_LJFZ01000052.1, forward strand.
CCACCAGCACGATCAACCTCGGCGCCGCCCTCGCCGAGTACGGCCGCCGCGTGCTGCTGGTCGACTTCGACCCGCAGGGCGCGCTGTCGGTCGGCCTCGGCATCAACCCGATGCAGTTCGACCTGACCGTGNACGACCTGCTGCTCGGCGGGGACTCCGACGTCCGCGACGTCATCGTCGAGACCCAGGTCGACAACCTCGATCTGCTGCCGAGCAACATCGACCTGTCCGCCNCCGAGGTGCTGCTGGTCACCGAGGTGGGCCGCGAGCACAGCCTCGCCCGCGCGCTCGCTCCCATCCTCGACGACTACGACGTGATCCTCGTCGACTGCCAGCCCTCGCTCGGTCTGCTGACCGTGAACGCGCTGACCGCGGCGGACGCCGTCATCGTCCCGCTGGAATGCGAGTACTTCGCGCTGCGCGGCGTCGCGCTGCTGCTGCAGACGATCGACAAGGTGCGCGAGCGGCTCAACTCGCGCCTCGAGCTCGCCGGCATCCTCGCCACCATGTACGACGCCCGCACGCTGCACGCCCGCGAGGTGCTGGCCCGGGTCGTGGAGCGGTTCCCCGACGAGGTGTTCCACACGGTGATCAACCGCACGGTCCGCTTCCCGGAGACGACCGTGGCCGGCGAGCCGATCACGACCTACGCGCCCACCTCGGTCGGCGCCGCCGGCTACCGGCGGCTGGCCCGCGAGCTGATGGTCCGGCACAACACGCCGCCGCTCGTCGGCTGAATCCGGGCTTTTGCATGATCGGGGCGAAAAGGTAGCAACGTGCTCTTCCATCTCGCCGAGCCGGCGGCGCTGCTCGGGATCGTCGTCGCGTTCCTGATCGGGGTGTTCGCGCACGACGCCGCCCAGGTCCTCACCGCGCGGGTCGTCCGGGACCCGACTCCGCTGCGCAGCGGCCGGCTCACCACCGGCGTCAAGGACCGGCTGAGCCCCTTCAGTGGGCTCGCCGTGTTCATCGTCGGCCACGGCTGGGCCGAGTCGGTGCCGATGAACGACGTGTGGCGGCGGCGGCGCTTCCACGTCGCGGCCGCGGTGCTCGCCGGCCCGCTGGCCTACCTGCTGCTGGCGCTCGGCTCGCTCGCGCTGTTCCAGGTGGTCGGCGACCCGGCTCGGATCTACCTCGGCGACCGGGTGACCGAGGTGACCGTGCCGGACAGCTTCGCCGCCGAGCTCACCCTGTGGCTGGCGATCACCTTCGGTTCGATGNTCATCGTCAGCCTCATCCCGGTCCCGCCGACGGACGGCGGGCGCCTCGTGTTCCTGCTCGGTGGGACGTCGTCGGGCTGGCGCAGCGCCCATCATCGGCTCACCGACGGCAACATCGGCCTGGTGATCCTGCTGGCGCTGCTGTTGCTGCCGGTGTTGTTCGTCGGGTTCCCCTCGGTCGTCGGCCAGCTCATCGGCCCGCTGCTGCGCGGGCTCGCCTCCCTGATCGGCCTCAACCTGGCCTGACGCCGAGATCATCGCCGGCCGACCTGGGCGTAACGTGACGTCATGAACGGGTCCCGAGCCGATGCCGATGCCGACGCCGGTGCAGCTGGCACCGGCGCGGCCGGCGGTGGCGCGGCCGGTGCCGGCGAGCCGGCGACGCCGACCGCCCGCGGCGGGCGGACCACGCCCTTCGTCGTCGAGCTCGCCAACTTCACCGGCCCGTTCGACCTGCTGCTCTCGCTGATCGCCAAGCACCGCCTCGACGTGACCGAGGTTGCGCTGTCCCAGGTCACCGACGAGTTCGTCGCGCACATCCGCCGGCTGGGGGACCGGTTCGACCTCGGTCAGGCCACCGAGTTCCTCGTGATCGCCGCGACCCTGCTCGACCTCAAGGCCGCCCGGCTGCTGCCCGGCGCGCTGTCCGAGGACGAGTCCGAGGACCTCGCCCTGCTCGAGGCCCGCGACCTGCTGTTCGCCCGGCTGCTGCAGTACCGGGCGTACAAGGAGGCCTCGGCGCTGTTCGCCGGGCTGATGGCCCTGGAGGCCCGGCACGTGCCCCGCGCCGTGCCGCTGGAGCCCCGCTACGCCGCGGCCCTGCCCGAGGTGCAGATCGGCATCGGCCCCACCGAGCTCGCGGCACTGGCCGCGAAGCTGCGCGAGCCACCCCTGCCGCCGCTGGTCGCCACCGACCACGTGCACCTGCCCCGGATCAGCGTCCGCGAGCACATGCTCGCCATCATCATGGCGCTGCGGGAGCTCGGCGCCGCGGACTTTCGCACCCTGTGCGCGGGCTGCCAGCAGACGATCGAGGTGGTCGCGCGCTTCCTCGCCCTGCTGGAGCTGTTCCGCGAAGGCCGGATCTCCTTTGACCAGGAGATCCCCCTCGGGGAGCTGACGGTGCGCTGGATCGCCGTCGACCCGGCCGCGGACGGCGACCTGCTCTCCGTCGGCCGGGGGTTGTACGGCGAGGATTCGGCCGACGACGAACCGCGGGAGGCGGCATCGTGAGCGAACAGCCGGACGCCGGTGCAGGTGGCGAGGCGCCGGACGCACCGCCGCAAGCGCCGGGGGAGACCGCGGCCGGGGCCGCCGGGGCGGGAGAGACCGCGGCCGGGGCCGCCGCGGGTGGGGCACGACCGCCGCGGGGCGTCGAGGCGGACCGACCGCCGCTGGCGGCGCTGCTGGAGGCGGTGCTCATGGTCGCGGAGCGGCCGGTCGGCGTCGCGGAGCTCGCCACCGGGCTCGGCGCCTCGGCCCGCGAGATCGAGCGACTGCTTCCCGACCTCGCCGAGAACTACGTCCGCGACGGCCGAGGTTTCCGGCTGCGCCACGTCGGCGCCGGCTGGCGGTTCTACACCGCCGACGAGTGTGCCCCCTGGGTGGAGGGCTTCGTGCTCGCCGGGCAGTCCGCCCGGCTGTCCCAGGCGGCGCTGGAGACCCTCGCCGTCGTCGCCTACCAGCAGCCCGTCAGCCGCGGGCGGATCGCCGCAGTGCGTGGCGTCTCCGCGGACGGCGTGATCCGCACCCTGACCGCCCGCCGGCTCGTCGAGGAGATCGGGCACGATCCCGAAACCGGTGCCATCCTGTATGGAACGACTGACTACTTCCTGGAACGGATGGGCCTGCGCGGGCTCGACGAGCTGCCGCCCCTGGCCCCCCTGCTGCCCGGACTCGACGATCTGGATGACATCGTTGCCCCATGAACGCTGCTGCTGACCGCCCCCGCGCGCCGCGCGACGCCCGCGCCCGCCGGGACGGCCGCCCACCCGCGGACGGCCGCCCCACCCGGGAGGCCCGCCCCGCCCGAGGGGAAGCCCGCCCCTCCCGCGAGGCCCGGCCCGCCCGCGGGGAGGTCCGCCCTGACCGGGGGGAGGTCCGTCCTGCCCGCGGGGAGGTCCGTCCTGCCCGCGGGGATGCTCGGCCGAGCTTGGAAGCTCGTCCGGTCCGTGGCGAGGGCCGCCCCGCACCCGGGGAGGGCCGTCCGGTCCGTGGGGACGCTCGGCCGGCTCGTGGCGAGGGCCGTCCCGCCCGCGGGGATGCTCGATCGACCTGGGAGGCTCGCCCGGCTCGTGGCGAGGGCCGTCCCGCCCGTGGCGAGGACCGTGGGGAGGCTCGCCCCGTTCGNGGGGAAGGCCGTCCGGTCCGTGGGGAGGGTCGACCCGTGCGTGGGGAGGCCCGTCCGGTCCGTGGGGAGGGTCGTCCCGTGCGTGGGGAGGGTCGTCCGGCTCGGGGGGAGGGTCGTCCGGCACGTGGGGAGGCCCGGCCCGTCCGTGGGGAGGGCCGACCCNGCGGGGAGGGGCGGCCTGCCCGCGGGGAGGCGCGGCCGGCTCCGGACGCGCGATCGGACCGCCCGGAGCGTCCAGTGCGTCCGCCGCGGGCCCCGGCGTCCGCCGCGGACGAGGGCATCCGGCTGCAGAAGGTGCTCGCCTCGGCCGGCATCGGCTCCCGTCGGCGCGGCGAGGAGCTCATCGCCGAGGGCCGGGTCAGCGTGGACGGTGTCGTCGTGCGCGAACAGGGCCGCCGGGTCAACCCGGAGACGGCGATCATCGAGGTCGACGGCGACCGGATCGTCACCCGTACCGGCCTGGTCCACCTGGCGCTGAACAAGCCTCGCGGGGTGCTGTCGGCCATGTCCGACGACCGCGGCCGGCCCACCATCGCCGACCTGCTCACCGAGTTCGACGGCGGTGGCGGGCTGTTCCACGTGGGTCGCCTCGACGGTGACAGCGAGGGGCTGCTGCTGGTCACCAACGACGGNGAGCTCGCCCACCGGCTGACCCATCCGTCCTTCGAGGTGCCGAAGACCTACCTGGTCGAGGTCTCCGGGCCGCTGCGCCGCGAGGTGCCGCNCACGCTGCGCACCGGCGTCGAGCTCGAGGACGGTCCGGCCCGGGCGGACTCGGTGCAGCTCGTCGATCAGGCGAACGGCCGGGTGATGCTGGAGATCGTCATCCACGAGGGACGCAANCGCATCGTCCGCCGGATGATGGAGACCGTCGGGTATCCGGTGCACCGGCTGGTCCGCACCCGGCTCGGCGCGGTGCATCTCGGCACCCTGCGCTCCGGGCGGGCCCGCCACCTCACCCGCGGCGAGGTCGGCGCCCTCTACCGCAACGTCGGGCTCTAGGCCGAGGCNGCGTCCGTCCGGCCGCCTGCCGTNGGGCGACGGATGTGGCCATAGGCTGTGGGTCATGGTCGGATCGGGCTGGGACGACGCCCAGTTGCCGCGGCTGCGCCGGGTCGGTGTGGTCGGGACGGGGCTCATCGGCGCCAGCATCGGGCTGGCGCTGTCCGCGCAGGGCGTGGAGGTCCTGCTCCGCGACGCCGACGAGGCGCAGGTCGCGATCGCCGCGAAGATGGGCGCGGGGCAGCCCTGGGCGGCGGGGGAGCGGGTGGAGCACGCCGTCGTCGCCACCCCGCTGCCGACGATTCCCGCCGAGGTCAGGGCCCTGGCCCGCGCCGGGCTGGCCGACACGGTCAGCGACGCCGGCAGTGTCAAGGTCCGTCCGCTGGTCGAGGGCGTCCAGCTCGGCTGCGACCTGTCGACCTGGTGCCCGGCNCATCCCATCGCCGGGCGGGAGCGCCACGGCGCGGTCTCGGCGCGTGCGGACCTGTTCGCCGAGCGGGTGTGGGCGGTCTGCCCGGTCCCGCACACCGGCGCCGCGGCCCTGCACGCCACCGTGGCGTTGGCCCTGGCCTGCGGCGCCACTCCCGTGCGGACCACCCCGCAGCGCCACGACGAGGCGATGGCGACCGTCTCGCACGTGCCCCAGCTCGTCGCCAGCGCGCTCGCCGGGGTGCTGGTGGGGCTCGCGCCGGGGGAGGTGCCGCTGGCCGGGCAGGGGTTCCGGGACACCACCCGGCTCGCCGACAGCGACGCCGAGCTGTGGGCGGGGATCGTCGAGGGCAACCGGGGGCCGATCGCCCGGCGGGTGCGCGACCTCGGCTCCCGGCTGACGGCCCTGGCCGACGTCCTCGACGCCGCCGGTGCCGACGATGTCACCACGGCGGTCACCCGGCTCATGCGGGACGGGCACGCGGGGCGCGCGCTGCTGCCGCGTAAGGCCGGCGCCACGGCGCGGTCGTGGGGCTGGGTCGGCGTGGTGCTCGACGACCGGCCCGGGCAGCTCGCCGCGATCGTCGGCCTCATCAGCAGGTGGGACGTCAACATCGAGGACGTCGGTCCGTTCGAGCACAGCCTGGA
>NZ_LJFZ01000053.1:0-23830 GCF_001420875.1 Frankia sp. AvcI1
AGGAGACGCCGGATGACTATGTGGTGGCGACGGGGGTGACGCACAGTATTCGGGAGTTGTTGGATGCGGCGTTCGGGCGGGTGGGGATCGGGGACTGGTCGGGGTTGGTGAAGCAGGATCCGCGGTTTTTCCGGCCGGCGGAGGTGGATGTGCTGGTGGGGGATCCGTCGAAGGCGCGGGAGGTGTTGGGGTGGACCCCGCGGGTGGGGTTCGAGGAGCTGATCGCGATGATGGTCGACGCCGACCTGGCCCTTGAGGCGGAGTCAACAGGCAAGGCGTTGACGATCAGGTGAACGCCCTTCCCCGGACGAAACGCGCGGCCGGCCGCCCCGCCGCGGGTGAACCGGCCACGCACGGGCATTCCCCGGCGCGCGCCGGGGATGACGCCTGCGTGTGTCGTCGGGGAGGACGCTGATGAACCGCAACGCCGTCCCGCCGGGGGACCTCTCGCCCACTGTCCGGCGCGCGGCGGCGCACCGACCGAGACCCGGGCCGGCCGCCTCGGATCCCGCCTCGACCGGCCCGATGGCGGTGCGGCCGGCGCTGAACCGCCCGGCGACCACCGGGCCGCTCCCCACCGGCTCCGGGTCCGCCGCCGTCGGCTCGAGCACCACCGGACCCATCGCGGTGAGCCCGCTCACCGCCGGGCCGCTGGCGACAGGGCCGCTGGCGACAGGGGCGATGGCGACAGGTCCCCTGACGACAGGGGCGATGGCGACAGGGGCGATGGCGGCGACAGGGGCGATGGTCGCCGGACCTGTTCCCGCCGACGCCGCGCCGGCGCAGCGCGCCGGTGAGGCCGCGGACGGCTGGACGCTGCGCAAGCGGCTGCGGCAGACCCGCGGCACCCGGCTGCGCGGTGCGCTGCGCGGCGCCGTCCCCCTGGCCCTCGCCGGCCTGCTCGCCAACGCCGCGAACATGGGCGTGACCCTGATCATCGCCCGCGCGATGAGCACCCGGTCCTACGGCGCGGTGGCCCAGCTCATCGCGATCTTCTTCGTCGTGTCGATGCCGGGCAGCGCGCTGCTCGTCGGGGTGGTCCGGCGGGTCACCACCTGGCAGCACAGCGGCCGGCTGCACCTCATGGCCGACTGGGTGAACCGGGTCCGCCGGGTGGGCGTCGCGACCGTGCTGGTCGTCGCGGTGCTCGCGATCATCGGGCGGGGGTACGTGGCGCGCGAACTGTCGCTGCCCGGCCCCGGCGGCGTCGCAGAGATCATCACGGCGGGGGCCGCGTGGTGCCTGCTGTGCGTCGACCGGGGCTTGCTCCAGTGCGCCCGGCAGTACTCGGCGCTGGCCACGAACCTGCTCGTCGACGCCGCGGTGAAGACCGTGTTCACGATCGGCCTGGTGCTCGTCGGCCTCGACGAGTCCGGCGCGGCGATCGGCGTCCTGCTCGGTGTGCTCGCGGCCCTCGCCCACGTGCGGTGGACTCTCTACCGAAGCCCGGAAACCATGGGCCGCGGCGCGCAGCCGTCCCCCGCCGCGCCCTCGGCTCCGCCCGTCCTGGCCGCACCCGCCTCGGTGGCTGTCAAGGCGCCGACCCGGCTGGCGGTGGAGGTCGGCGCCGCGCTGGTCGCGCTGGCGCTGCTCGGGCTGCTGCAGAACGTCGACGTGCTGCTGCAGGGCCGGCTCGCCCCGGACCTCTCGGGCTCCTACGCGGCCGTCTCCGTCGCCAGCAAGGTGATCGTGCTGGCCGCGGTGGTGCTGGCCGGATTCCTGCTCCCGGAGGCGGCGGACCGCCGGCATCTCGGGCAGCATGCTCTGCATCAACTCGGCGCGACGATCGCGATACTCCTCGTGCCGGCGATGGGGTTGCTCTCCGCCGCTCTCATCGCACCGGAGAAACTGCTTTCCCTGGCCTTCGGCCCCCGTTTCACCGACGCCTCCGGCGCGCTCCTCCCCCTGGCCGCAGCGATGACCTGTCTCGGAGCTACCGTGCTGTTCACCCATTACCTGCTCGCTCTCGGAGAGCGAGGCGTCCTGCTGGCCCTGGGCCTCGCCGCCGCGGCGGCCGTCCCCCTGCTGCTGTGGGCTGACGGTTCACCGACGGCGACCGCCCGGGCCGATCTCGCCTGCCAGGCGGCGTTGGCCGTCGTCACCGGCCTGTCGGTGCTTGCCGCGGCCCGTCGGACGGCCCGGGCATGACCGCGCCGAGCAACGGCCGTGGCCCCGGCCCCGGCCCCGGCGCGACGATCCCGCCGACGCCCGCGGGCCTGATCCTGCCCCAGGCCGGCGCCGGCACCGCGGTGCCGCCGGGAATCCTGGCCCCGCAGCTCGGCGCGCCGGGCATCGAGGACGTCCCCCGGCCCCCCTCGCTCGCCGAGCTCGTCGAGACCTCCGGCCTGCGCCGCGTGCACGTGCTGGCCTGGCGCGACCTCGACGACCCCGAGTCCGGCGGCTCGGAGCTGCACGCCGACAAGGTCGCCGAGCGCTGGGCGCAGGCGGGCATCGACGTGAGCCTGCGCACCGCCTTCGCCCCCGGCCATCCGGAGTCGGTCCGCCGCCACGGCTACGCGGTGGTGCGCAAGGCGGGGCGCTACTCGGTCTTCCCGCNCACCGCCCTGTCCGGCGCGCTGGGCCGCACCGGCCCGTGGGACGGCCTGGTGGAGATCTGGAACGGCATGCCGTTCTTCTCCCCCGTCTGGGCCCGCTGCCCGCGCGTGGTGTTCCTGCACCACGTGCACGCCGAGATGTGGCGGATGGTGCTCTCGCCGAAGCTGGCGAAGGTCGGCGAGACGGTGGAGTTCAAGGTCGCCCCGCCGTTCTACCGGCGCACCCGGATCCTGACGCTGTCCCAGTCGTCCCGGCACGAGATCATCGAGCTGCTCGGCCTGCCGCCGCGCAACATCTCCGTCGTGCCGCCGGGGATCGACCCGGCGTTCACCCCGGCCGGCGAGCGGTCCCCGCATCCCCTCGTCGTCGCCGTCGGCCGGCTGGTGCCGGTCAAGCGCTTCGACGTCCTCATCGACGGCCTGCTACGGGCCCACGACGAACACCCGACGATGGAGGCGGTGATCGTCGGCGAGGGCTACGAGCGGCCGGAGCTGGAGAAGAAGATCCGGGCCGCCGGGGCGGGCGCGTGGCTGCGCCTCGTCGGGCGCGTCGACGACGACGAGCTGCTCTCGCTCTACCGGCGCGCCTGGGTGCTCACCTCGGCGTCCGCCCGCGAGGGCTGGGGAATGACGATCACCGAGGCGGCGGCCTGCGGAACGCCGTCGGTGGCCACCCGCATCGCCGGGCACACCGACGCGGTCGTCGACGGTGAGACCGGCGTGTTGGTGGAGGACCCGGCCGATCTGGGCAAGACACTGGCCGGCGTGCTCTCCGACGACGACCTGCGGGCCCGGCTGTCCGCCGGTGCCCTCGCCCACGCCGCGACGTTCACCTGGGCGGAGACGGCCCGTGCCACGTTCGCCGCGCTCGTGCGGGAGGCGGCCCGCCAGCGCGGGTCCGCCTCGCCCGCGGCCCGCGCCGCGAACGTGATCGGCCAGCGCCGGTGACCCTGGCGACCACCCCGGTGATCCGGTGACCCTGACCACGTCACCGTCCGGTGCCGACGGGGGTCGCCCCCAGTCGCCGGGCGGCCCCGCCGAGACCCCGTCCCCGCGCACCGCGGACCCGCGCACCGCGGACCCGGCGACCCCGGCCGGGCGACGCCCGGACCCGCGGACCGGTGGCCGGCCGGGCCCGGCCGGTCGGGCCGAGGCGGCGGTGCCGCGCGGCCGCCGGCTGCTGCCGTCCTGGCCCACGCTGGTACTGGCCGCCGTGGCCTACCTGCCGTTGCTGGCCACCGCGCCCGGCAGGATCGGCGCGGACACGAAGGCGTACCTCTACCTCGATCCGGGCCGGATGCTGCGCCGGGCGGTCTCCATGTGGGACCCCGCGATCGGCATGGGCACGGTCACCCACCAGAACATCGGCTACCTGTACCCGCAGGGGCTGTTCTACTGGCTGCTGGACACCGCGGGCCTGCCCGACTGGGTGGCGCAGCGGCTGTGGACGGGCTCGATCCTGTTCGGCGCGGGCACCGGTGTGCTCTTCCTGCTGCGCTCGTTCCGCTGGNCGGACCGGTTCGCGTTCGTGGCCGCCGCCGGCTACATGCTCTCGCCCTACATCCTGGAGTACGAGGCGCGGATCTCGGCGATCCTGCTGCCCTACGCCGGGCTGGGCTGGCTGATCGGCATCACCGTGCGTGGCCTGCGGGAGGCCGAGCCGGGCCGCNCCGGCTGGCGGCCGGCGGGCTGGCGCTTCCCCGCCGCGTTCGCGCTGGTCGTCACCACGATCGNCAGCATCAACGCCTCCAGCCTCATCTTCATCCTGTTCGCGCCGTTGCTGTGGGTGCCGTTCGCCNTGTGGGGCACGCGGGAGGTCCNCCTCGGCGCCGCCACCGGCATGTGCACCCGGGCGGTGCTGGCCGTCGTCGTCACCTCGGCGTGGTGGATCGCCGGGCTGTACACACAGGCGGGCTACGGGCTGAACGTGCTCGCCTTCACCGAGACGATCGAGACGGTCGCCAGCAGCTCGCAGGCGTCCGAGGTGCTGCGGGGCCTGGGCAACTGGTTCTTCTACGGTCAGGACGCGCTCGGCCCGTGGATCGGGCCGGCCACCCACTACACGCACGACCTGTGGCTGATCGTCGTCAGCTTCGCGCTGCCGATCCTCGCGCTCGCGGCGGCCTCGGCGATCCGCTGGGGGCACCGCGGCTACTTCGTCGCGCTCATCCTGCTGNGCACCACGATCGCCGTCGGCGTCTACCCCTACGACGATCCCTCCCCCTGGGGTCGGTTGTTCAAGGACTTCGCGGAGGGGTCGACGGCCGGACTCGCGCTGCGCTCGCTGCCGCGCGCGGTCCCGATGGTCGCCCTCGGCCTGTCGGTGCTGCTCGCCGGCGGCCTGGCCGCCCTGGAGGAGCGGTACGCGGCACGCGCGGCGGCCGGGTCCGGTCCGGGCGGCGGCCGCGGGCGCGGCGCGCGCGCCACCACCGCCGGCGGTGGCGCGCGGGGCTGGCGGCCGGGGGTTCCCCAGCTCGCGATGGGACTGGTGCTGGTCCTCATCGCCGCGGACATGTCCCCGCTGTTCCGCGGCGAGTTCGTCGAGCCGCTGCTGAAGCGGCCCGAGCAGGTGCCCGCGTACGAGACGCAGGTCGCCAAGGCGCTCGACGCCGGCGACGACGGCTCGCGGGTGCTGGAGCTGCCCGGCGCGGACTTCTCGCACTACCNCTGGGGCAGCACCCTCGACCCGGTCACCGAGGGCCTGATGGACCGGCCGCTGGTCCTGCGGGAGCTGATCCCGTACGGCGAGGCCGGCACCGTCGACCTGGTCCGTTCGCTGGACCGGCGGATGCAGGAGGGCGTGCTGGAGACCTCCGCCGTGCCGGACCTGGCGCGGCTGATGGGCGTCGGCGACGTGATGCTGCGCAGCAACCTCGCCTACGAGCGTTACCGCACTCCGCGACCCCGCTCGACGTGGGACCTGTTCACCTCCACCCGGCCGGCCGGGCTCGGCGCGCCGCAGACCTACGGACCGCCGGTGGCCGAGGATCCGGGGATCCCCTTCACCGACGAGATCACGCTCGGCACGAAGGCCTCGGTGCCCGATCCCCCGGCGCTGGCCGTCTTCGGCGTGTCGAACACCCAGCCGATCGTGCGCACCGCCACCACCNCCCGGCCGCTGCTGGTCAGCGGCAACGGCGAGGCGCTCGTCGACGCGGCCGCCTCCGGGCTGCTCGCCGAGCCCGTCGCGTCCGGGCGGGCGATTCTTTACGCCCCCGAGCTGGCCGGCAAGCCGGGCGAGCTCGCCCAGGCCCTCGACGACGGCGCCGACCTGCTCGTCAGCGACACCAACCGGNTGCGGGCCGAGCGCTGGACGGGGGTCCGGGAGAACTTCGGCTACGTCGAGCAGCCCGGCGTCGCCCCCCTGGTGAAGGACCCGAACGACAACCGGCTGCCGCTGTTCGAGAACGAGACGACCGCCGACGAGACGACGGCGGCCCTGCACGCCCCCGGCACCCCGGCGAAGATCGCCGCGGTGACGGCNTCGGCCTACGGCAACTCCTTCGCCTACGGCCCATGGGACCGGCCGGTGCGCGGCATCGACGGCGACATCAACACCGCCTGGCGGGTCGGCGCCTTCACCGACCCGACCGGTGAGGCGTGGCAGACGACGCTGGCCGCGCCGACGACGACCGACCACGTCCGGCTCACCCAGCCGCTGTCCGGGCCCCGCAACCGGTACATCACCCGGGCGACGCTGACCTTCGACGGCGGCTCCCCCGTCACCGTCGACCTCACCCCGTCGTCGCGCACCCAGGTCGGCCAGGTCGTCAGCTTCCCGACCCGCACGTTCCGCACCCTGCACATCCGGGTCGACGCGACGAACTACGGCCGCCAGCGCACCTATGACAACGTCTCCGCCGTCGGCTTCGCCGAGGTCGAGATCCCCGGTGCCGACGGCAGGGCNCTGACCGCCGACGAGGTGCTGCGGATGCCGAGCGACAGCCTCGACGCCGCCGGGGCCTCCTCCCTCGGCCACCGCCTGGCCCTGCAGATGTCGCGGGACCGGGCCAACCCGGCCGAGCCGTTCAAGCAGGACACCGAGGAGATCATCAGTCGGTCGTTCGCCCTGCCGACGGCGCGGACGTTCGCGCTGACCGGCACGGCGCGGATCTCCGCGTACGCCGCCGACGACCACATCGACCGCCTGCTCGGCCGGCCGGCGAACCTGCCCGTCGTGTCCTCGTCCGGCCGTCTGCCCGGTTCGCTCGCGGCCCGGTCGTCGAGCGCCTTCGACGGCGACGTCACCACCGCGTGGAGCCCCGGCATCGGTGACCCCGAGGGCGGCTGGCTCCAGGTCGCCTCGCCGACCCCGATCACCGCCTCCTCGGTCACGATGTCGCTCGTCGCCGACGGCCGGCACTCGGTGCCGACCCGGATCGGGCTGGTGGTCGACGGCCGGGTCGTCGGCTCGGTGCCGGTGCCGCCGGTCACCGACACCGCCCAGCGTGGCGGCACCCGACAGGTGACCCTGACCTTCCCTGCCGTCACCGGCAGCACCTGGCGGTTCGTCGTCGACGACGCGCGGACGGTCAAGAGCATCGACCCGATCAGCCGGTCGCCCCTGTCGATGCCGGTGGGCATCGCCGAAATCGGGCTGCCGGGCCTGGCCAGCGGAGCCACCGAGGCCCCGAGCGCGGGCCAGGGCGCCACCGGCCTGCTCCCGGCGCAGCTTGCGGGGACCTGCCGGGACGATCTGCTGAGCATCGACGGCCACCCGGTCGGCGTGCGCATCGACGGTTCCACCTCCGACGCGGTGAACCGCCTCGGCCTGCGGGTGTCCACCTGCGGCGGGGCACTCACCCTCGGCCCCGGAGAGCACGTGATCAAGACCGGGGACGGCGCCAAGCTGGGCGTGGACATCGACCGCCTCCTGCTCGCCTCCGACGCCGGCGGCGGCCCCTGGCTGGGCGCCGGCGACGCCGGCACCCCCGCCGCAAGCACCACCGCCGCTACTGGCACCCCCGACGCTGGCACTGCCACTGCTGGCACGGCGGCCGGCACCTCGACCGCGGGGTCGGCACCGCGGATCACCGTCCAGTCCTCGGACGCCACGTCGTTCACCGCGCAGGTCACGGGGGCCCAGCCGGGGACGCCGTTCTGGCTGGTGCTCGGCGAGAGCCTGTCGCGGGGCTGGAAGGCGACGGTGAACGGCGCCGACGCGGGCCAGCCGCGGCTGGTCGACGGCTACGCCAACGGCTGGCGCATCAACCCGACGGCCGCGGCGTTCACCGTCACCCTGACCTGGGCGCCGCAGCAGATCGTCCGCTATNCCCTGGTGCTGTCCGCGGTGACGGTCGTGTTCTTCCTGGCCCTGCTGCTGCTCACCACCCGCCGCACGCGGCGGCGGCGCGCGGCGGCGGGCGCGGCCGGGCCCGGAGCGGTTGCGGACCTGCCGACGGTCGACCCCTGGTCGATCCGTCCGGCGCGGATCGACGGGCGGACGACGGCGTACGCGGCGGTGGGGGCCGGGCTGCTCGCCACGGTCCTCGTCTCGGTGGCCGCCGGGATCGTCGTCGCCCTGGCCACCGTGATCGCGCTGCTCGCCCCGCGGGGCAGGTGGTTGACCCGGATCGGCCCGGCGGCCTGCCTGGCGGTCAGCGCCCTGTACGTGCTGGAGGTGCAGGCCCGCCATTCGCTGCCGACGAACGGCGACTGGGTGGAGGCGTTCGGCCGGGTCGCGACGGTGTCGTGGCTCACGGTGCTGCTGCTGGCCACGGACCAGCTCGTCGCGGTGCTCCAGGGGCGTCGCCGGTCCGCGTCCGAGCCGTCCGGGCCGTCCGGGCCGCCGCTCGCCGGGTCGAGCGGGACGGAGCCGACCGCCGACACCCGCTGAGGCAGGCGCTACCTGTCGGGACGACCATTACCCGCCGTCGCGGAGTCGCCGCCGGTCAAGGGGGCACCGCCCGGTCAAGGGGCGCGGCCTGTCGCGGGACGCGGCCGGTCAGGAGTCGTGGTGTCGGGGGCCGACGGGGGGCCCGGGGGGTCGACCAGGAGGGAAGCAAGGCGGTCCAGCTCGGCAGCCGGGTCTGCGGTCAGGCCGGTGTGGACGGGCGAGGTCTGCAGGACGGTGCTGCGCGGCGCGGTCAGCCAACGGAACCGCTCGCCGGCGGTGAGCCGCCCGGCCGGGCCGGCCTGCTCGCCGCCGCAGCAGACGGCGTGAAACGCGGCCAGATGGGCGACGACGACGGCCGGGTCGAGGTAGGGGTCGAGGACGCCCAGGCGCCCCTCGTCGAGCCGGCAGCGCAGATCCAGGTAGCGGGAGCGCTGGCAGTACAGCATCACGCCGACGTTGACGAACTCGCCCCGCTCCACCCGCGGGACGATCCGGATCACCGCGTACTCGAACAGCTCACGCATCGCGGCTCTCCGTCGGCGCCGTCCCGCCGGTCCGCAGCCAGTCCCCGGCCCGCAGCCAGTCCGGCCGCCCCGTCGCGTCGCGTCGGCGGCTCGCGACCATGGCGGCCGCCACTCGGGCGCCCGGCGCCACCTCGGTGGCCGGGCGTGCCTGCGCCAGCGCCGCGGTGACCGCGTCACGCGTGGTCGTCCGGGCCTCCAGCCGCGCCAGCAGCCAGTGGACGTAGTCGGCGCGCGGGACATCCAACCAGGCGTCGGGCACCCGGTCGAGAACCGCGGTCAGCAGCTGCGCGTCGATCCGCGGGGCCAGCGCGGCGTCGGCGGCGGTGAACGTCGCGGGATGCGCGGCCACCGCCGGCAGGAGCACGTGGTCGGCGATGCCGGGCAGGACCCGGCCGGCCGCCGAGGNCGCGCTCGCCCAGTCGTGATGGGGGTACAGGGCGGCACCGTGGTCGATGAGCCAGAGCCGCCCGCCCCAGACCAGCAGGTTCGGGTTGCGCCAGGACCTGTCGACGTTGAGCGTCAGGGCGTCGAGCCAGAGCACCTGGGCGGCGGTCTCGGGGGCGACGTCGAAAGCCAGCGGATCGTAGGTGATGGACCCGGGCAGGTAGTCCATGCCGAGGTTGAGCCCGGCGCTGGCCCGCAGCAGATCCTGGACCTCCTGGTCCGGCTCGGTGCGGCCGAGCTCGGGGTCGACGTCGATGCCGACGAGCTCGGGCACCGCCAGCCCGAGCTCGCGGGCGAGCTCGCCGACGATCACCTCGGCGACCAGCGCCTTCGGTCCCTGCCCGGCGCCGCTGAACTTGACGACCCACGTGCCGAGGTCGTCGCCCTCCATCAGGCCGGGCAGGCTCCCACCCTCCCGCAGCGGCGTCGCATAACGCACCGCCGTGACGTGTCGCAACATCCCGCCAGTCTGCCCGAGCCGGCACGGCCCCGAGGGCTCAGCGGGCGCGGACCGGCCAGGCCTCGGCGGGCGCCGCGATGACGGCGGACAGCGGGGGTCCCGCCGTCCGCCGGGGCTGTTCCGGGCGGCGGGCGACGGTCTGGCCCCGCGAGGCCGCCGCGGCGGCCGGGTCCCGGGGGGCCGTCGCGGCGGCGGGCCGGGCGGTCGCCCCGGTGAGGACGGGCGTGAGCAACCAGGCATCGGCGTCGGGCCCCGACCCCAGCCGCACCTGCTCCGACCGAAAGTCGCGGCCGCGTAACCCCGGATAGTCGTGCTCGACCACGTCGTCAAAGAGATCGCCGGACACCGCCAGGGCAAGATCGACACTCGGATGGCACCGCAACTCGGCTCGTAACGCGGCGCAGTCGCGCAGCGCGGCGACCTTCACCACCGCCCGCCCGATAAAGCCCGAACCGTCGAGGAAGGTGATTCCCTGGTGCAGCGCCACCCGCAGGCGAACCCGCTCCGTCCGCGGCACGCCGCCGTTCAACCGGACGAGGGCGGAACGCAGCGTGGTGACGAATTCCGCGACGAAACACCCCTCGTCGATTCCGGGCGNCAGGAAGGCGATTTCCCCGCCTCCCACCGCGGGCGGGTTCCAGTGCGCCCGGTCCAGAGCGTCGACACGGCCGAGTTCCTCGATGACGGCGCCGAGATCCCGCCGCCACCGCCGCGGCCGTACCACGCCGGGTATCTCGCCGGCATCCCCGTCGATCTCCATCGCGACACACAACCGCCGGATACCCGGTGGCCTTTCACTCACGCTGAACCTCCGCGGGTCGGAGCCGGGGGAGTTTCAGTGTCACCGGCAACGAGGACGGCCGCCCCGTATTCTCACGGGTTTGCGGCGAGCCGCAGCGCGTCGAGATCCTGGATCACCACGGCCCGGTAGCCGGTGGCGAGGACGCCGCGCTGGCGTAGGTCCCGGAGCACCTTGTGGACCGTCGGCTCGGCAGCGCCCACGAGGGCGGCGAGCTCCGGCTGGGTGAGCGAGACCCCGACGGATCGGCGCCCGTCCGGCGACGAGCCGCCGTAGGCCCGTTCCAGCTCCAGGATCACCCGCGCCACCCGTACCGCGACCGAGCAGCCACCGAACTCGACCCGCCGCCGGGTCGCCGAGCGCAGTTTCGCCGCGATCGTGCTGCTCAGCACCTGGTGCACGTCGGGCTGGCGGCGCAGGAACGCGACGAAGGCGTCCGCCCGCACGACCTTCGCGAGCACGGCACCGGCCGCGGTCACGGTCGCGACCCGCGGTTCGGAGTCGAGCCCGGCGAGCTCACCGACGAGGTCGCCCCCGTGCCGGATCGCGAGCAGGGCGAACCCGCCGTTCTCGGTGGCGGCGGTGACCTTCACCCAGCCGTTGAGCAACAGGACGACGAAGTTCGTGNGGTCGCCCTCGTGCATGACGATCTCTTCGCTCGCGTATTCACGATACGTACCGAGCCGCAGGATCTCCGCGCGACTTTCCGCTGCCATCCGACCGAGGACGCTCGCCGCCGGCCATTCCATCCGGCGCGGCCGCGGATCCCGGTCGGGCCCGCCTCCCGTCGGTTCAGGCTCCTGCCACACGACGCCCCCTCGCCCATGCCAGCACGGCCGGCCAGCGACGGTATGGACGCCACGCGCATCCACGTAGGCGCGCGGGCCGCCGGCATCAAGCCCCGGCGGCCGTTTGCGGGCATTTCGTCACCGGACGTCCGATCCCGTCATCCGGATGCTGATCCAGCATACCGAGACAATTGCCCGAACGAGTCATTCCGGGAACGCGACGATGCAGATCGTCCGAATCGCGCAGAGACGGTCCGGCCCGGATCACACCACCGGACTGGATCACGCCACCGGCCAGGACCGCGAGCGACCCGCACCACGAGCGACCCGGACCGCGACCGATCTCAGCCGCGGTGCGGCATGAGGGCGTTGGCCGGGATGACGCCGAGCTTGCCGGCCTGGAAGTCCTCGACGGCCTGGATCAGTTCCGCCCGGGTGTTCATGACGAACGGCCCGTACGCCTCGACGTGCTCGCGGATCGGACGCCCGCCCAGGAGCAGGACCTCCAGCCCCGGCGTCGCCGCGTCCTGGCGCGCGTCGGCCGCCACCGTCACCAGGTCCCCGGCGCCGAGGACGGCGAGCTGCCCGGCCTCGATCGGCCGCCCCGCCGGGCCGACCGTGCCGCGGCCACCGAGGACGTAGGCGAGCGCGTTGAACTCCGGGTTCCAGGGGACGTGCACCCGCGCCCCGGGACTCACCGTCGCGTGGACGACGGAGATCGGCGTGTGCGTCGAACCCGGGCCCCGGTGCTCGCCCACCTCGCCCGCGATGACGCGCAGCAGCGCGCCGCCGTCCGGCGAGGCGACCAGTTCCACCTGCCCNGCCTCGAGGTTCTGGTAGCGCGGCGGGGTGAACTTGTCCCGGGCCGGGAGGTTGACCCACAGCTGGATGCCGTGGAACAGGCCGCCGCGCACGACCAACTCCTCCGGCGGCGTCTCGATGTGCAGAATGCCCGCGCCGGCGGTCATCCACTGCGTCGCACCGTCCGTGATGAGGCCGCCGCCGCCGTGGGAGTCCTGGTGCTGGAAGGTGCCGTCGATCATGTAGGTGACGGTCTCGAAGCCGCGGTGCGGATGCCACGGAGTGCCCTTGGGCTCGCCGGGTCCGTAGTCCACCGCGCCCATCTCGTCCATGTGGATGAACGGATCGAGGTCGGTGAGCCGGACGCCGGCGAAGGCGCNCAGGACCGGGAACCCCTCGCCCTCGAAGCCGCTGGGCGCGGTCGTGATCGTGCGCACCGGGCGGTCGACGGCGCCGAGCGCGGGCTCGGCCAGCCGGGGCAGCCGGACGGTGTCGGCGGTGACGGCGGGCATGTCGTCCTCCTGGCTGTGCTAGCGGCCGCCCGGCGGGCCGGCCCTGGCGGGCCCGTCCCAGCGTCCTAGACAGTTGTACATGCAACTACCTGACCCCACAACCACGCCCCCGCCGCAATCCTTCCCGCCCCCGACATCCTCGCCCGACCCGCGCCCCTCACCCGACCCACCCCGTAGCGGCGCGCCCTCCCGCTTATCCAGAGGGATATATCGGTCACAGCACCCTCCGGATAAGCAGGGGTGCTCGCGGGCGGCGGCGGGCGGCGGGCGGCGGGCGGCCGCAGATGTTCGCTCTGGGCGAGCAACGTCGGGAACAACGGTAGGCTGATGGGACTTCAGTCCAGGTGACTCAACTTCCTCACGTGAGGGTGGACCACATGCCACAGATCCGGGTGTTGCCCGTCCTGCCGCTCGACGACGCTGTTGTTCTGCCCGGCATGGTCGTGTCCCTCGACATGTCCGACGAGCAGACCCGAGCCGCCGTGGACGCCGCCCGTACCGGCGGGTCAGCCGGCTCCTCCGACGCCCGCGCGCCGGGGATCTCCAGTCGGGCCGCCGGTCGGCCGGCCGAGGTGCTGCTCGTCCCCCGCGTCGGCGGCGAGCTCGCCGAGGTCGCCACGGTCGGGGTGATCGAGCAGGTCGGCCGGTTGCCGCGCGGCGGCTCGGCGGCGGTCGTGCGTGGCACGGCGCGGGCCCAGGTCGGCGGCGTGCGGCCTGCCCCCGCCGGCACCGACACCACCGGCACCGGCACTGCCGACGCCACCTCCGGCGCTGGCAGCGGCGCGGGCGTGCAGTGGGTGGACGCGGTCGTCCTCGACGACAGTGCGGCCACTCCGTTCGGCGCGCTCGACGACCCGGCCGGCACCCGTGCCGGCTCCCNGGCCGACGAGGCCGCCCGGGTGGACAAGCTCGCCAAGGAGTACCGAGCGCTGGTCACGGACCTGCTGCGCCAGCGCGGCGCCTGGCAGGTCGTCGACTCGGTGTCCGCGATCACCGATCCTGGCACGCTCGCCGACACGGCCGGCTACTCCTCCTATCTGACGACCGCGCAGAAGATCGAGCTGCTCGGCACGCCGGCGGTCGGCACCCGCCTGGAGCGGCTGCTGACCTGGACGAAGGAGCACCTGGCCGAGCAGGACGTCGCCGAGACGATCCGCCGCGACGTCCAGGAGGGTATGGACCGCCAGCAGCGCGAGTTCCTGCTGCGCCGCCAGCTCGAGGCCGTCCGCAAGGAGCTGTCCGAGCTCGACGGCTCGGGGGGCGGGGCCGACGGCGCGAGCGGCTCGGAGCCGGCCGACTACCGGGCCCGCGTCGAGGCCGCGGACCTGCCCGAGAAGGTGCGGGCGGCGGCGCTCAAGGAGGTCGACAAGCTGGAGCGCACCTCCGACTCCTCGCCCGAGGGCGGCTGGATCCGCACCTGGCTCGACACCGTCCTCGACCTGCCGTGGAACGTCCGCNCCGAGGACTCCTACGACATCATCGCCGCCCGCGCGGTGCTCGACGCCGACCATGCCGGCCTCGACGACGTCAAGGACCGCATCATCGAGCACCTCGCCGTGCGCCGGCGGCGCGCGGACGCCGGTCTCGGGGTCGTCGGCGGCCGGCGTGGCGGTGCGGTGCTGGCGCTGGCCGGCCCACCCGGGGTCGGCAAGACGTCGCTCGGCGAGTCGATCGCGCGGGCCATGGGCCGCTCGTTCGTCCGGGTGGCGCTCGGCGGCGTGCGCGACGAGGCCGAGATCCGCGGCCACCGGCGCACCTACGTCGGGGCGCTGCCCGGCCGCATCGTGCGGGCGATCCGCGAGGCCGGCTCGATGAACCCGGTGGTGCTGCTGGACGAGGTCGACAAGCTCGGTGCGGACTACCGGGGCGACCCGACGGCGGCGCTGCTGGAGGTGCTCGACCCCGAGCAGAACCACACCTTCCGCGACCACTACCTCGAGGTGGAGCTGGACCTGTCCGACGTGCTGTTCCTGGNCACGGCGAACGTGCTGGAGGCCATCCCGGNGCCGCTGCTGGACCGGATGGAGCTGATTCGCCTCGACGGCTACACCGAGGACGAGAAGGTCGTCATCGCCCGCGACCACCTGCTGCACCGCCAGCTCGACCGGGCGGGGCTCGCCGAGGGCGATGTGAGCGTCGGCGACGACGCCCTGCACGCGCTGGCCGGGGAGTACACCCGCGAGGCCGGGGTGCGCGACCTGGAGCGCTCGATCGCCCGGCTGCTGCGCAAGGTCGTCGCCCAGGTGGCGCTCGGCGCGGCCGCCCTGCCGGTCACGATCGACGCCGGGGACCTCACCGGCTACCTCGGCCGGCCCCGGCACACCCCGGAGTCGGCGGAGCGCACGGCCCTGCCCGGGGTCGCCACCGGCCTGGCGGTCACCGGCGCCGGCGGCGACGTGCTGTTCGTCGAGGCCTCCCTGGNCGACGCGGAGACCGGCGGCGGCGGCATCACGCTGACCGGTCAGCTCGGTGACGTGATGAAGGAGTCGGCCCAGATCGCCCTGTCCTACCTGCGCTCGCACGGGGTGGAGCTGGAGCTGCCCGTCGGCGACCTCGCCGACCGCGGCGTCCATGTGCACGTCCCCGCGGGTGCCGTGCCGAAGGACGGGCCCAGCGCCGGGGTGACGATGACGACGGCGCTCGCGTCGCTGCTGTCGGGCCGGCCGGTCCGGGCCGACGTGGCGATGACCGGCGAGGTGTCGCTGACCGGGCGGGTGCTGCCGATCGGCGGGGTGAAGCAGAAGCTGCTCGCCGCGCACCGGGCCGGCCTGACCACCGTGCTGCTGCCCCAGCGCAACGGGCCGGACCTCGACGACGTGCCCGCCCCGGTGCGCGACGCGCTCACCGTGCACCTGGTGACCGACGTCCGGGAGGTGCTGGACCTGGCGCTGGAGCCCGCGTTCGACGCCGACCACGGCGGCCGGTCACCGGGGCGCGCCGGGCACTCCCCCACCGCCCTGGCGGCCTGATCACGCCCTGGCGCTCTCCCGCTGGTCCGGCCGGTGTCCCCGGACACCGGCCGGACGGCGGCGCGGCGGCCATCCGCCCCGCCGCGAGCCGCCCCGAGCGCCGTGAGCTGGGCGGATCGAACCGACGGGACCGGCGTGGCCGGACAAGACCGCATACGGTTTGCAAGCGACACGCCGTGGGCGAGGTAAACACCATGTGACGCCGGCCGCGCAGAGCCCCGAACACGGCTACGGTCGGGGCGTGGATAGTGGCCGCTGTCTTCGGCAGGAGCGCATCGCACAGCAGCGCATCCTGGGGCTCAGCCGACAAGGGGTGCGCCAACGACCGCGCGACAACCGCGGCCCGGCGCACCCGCCAAGCCGGCCACCCGGCCGGCGGCGGCGCACCCGCTGACGGCACCCGCCCCGCTGCCCGTCCAGAGACGAGGATGCCGGCCCGAGCATGACCGGTCCGAGACGAGGGCGCTGGTCAGCACCGCGAACCGGCCCATTAGAGTGATCGGATCCCCCTTGGGCCGGCATGGCGGAGGGACCCGGACGACGTGGACGCCCTCAGACGAGGTTGGATCGGCCTGGCGCTGTTCTTCGCGGCGCTGATACTCATGCCGATCCTGGTCTTCGGGTACGACAAGAACCAGCCACAGCAGCACGCTGCGGCCACGGCGACCCTCACCGCCACCGATCGTGTCGTCACCGCGGCCCCCGCCCCGCCGCCGGCGGCCACACCGCTGGCCTTCACCGGCATCCGCCCGGGCGAGCGGATCTCCGGTTTCCGGACCATCCGCGTGGTGTCAACCGGGTACAGCGGCCCGCTGGAATTCGTGCTCAACGGGCCCATCGCCCCGTATCGGCTGGATCTGGGCCAGCCCNCCTACGTGTTCAACCCGCACGTCGGGGGCTGNCAGACCAGTGAGGTACCGAACGGGGAGTACACGCTGACCGCCATCCCGACCCAGGTGGCCAACGATCACACCTCCATAACGTTTACTGTGAGTAACGACACGGGTGTGAACGGCTGACATCCACCGTCGTCAGCCCNACCACACNGTCCACCTCCCGGGGGTGCGCGTGACGTTGCGAGCCGTAGACCCTAGTGTCAACGGGATGGATCGTCTGGTGTGGATCGACTGCGAGATGACGGGCCTGGATGCCGCGTCGGATCTGCTGCTGGAAGTGGCCTGCCTGGTTACGGACAGTGAGCTGAACATCCTCGATGAGGGCATCGACCTGGTCATCTCGGCGCCGGACGAGGCGCTCGAGGCGATGGTGCCCGTCGTGCGCGAGATGCACCAGAGCTCGGGCCTGACCGCCGCCGTCCGCGCCTCCACCCTGACCCTGGCGGACGCGCAGGCACAGGTCCTCGACTACGTCCGCGCCCGCGTGCCGGAGGTGCGCAAGGCGCCGCTGTGCGGCAACTCGATCGCCACCGACCGCACCTTCCTCGCCCGCTACATGCCGGCGCTGGACGCCCACCTCCACTACCGCATGATCGACGTTTCGTCGATCAAGGAACTGGCCCGGCGTTGGTACGTGCGGACGTACTACGCGGCGCCGGTCAAGCGTGGTGGCCACCGGGCGCTGGCCGACATCCAGGAGAGCATCGAGGAGCTGCGCTACTACCGGCAGGCCCTGTTCGTGCCGCCACCCGGCCCCGGCACCGAGCAGGCGCGGACGATCGCGGCCGAGGTCCGCGCCCAGACCGACGCCATCCTCGCCGCGCTCCCCGCCGGCGCCTCCGCCCCGACCGCCCCGACCGCGCCTGCCGCCCCGAGCGGGGGCGCCGCGCCGAAGGGCACCCCGTCGACCACCCCGGACCGCGCGAACGCAACGTGACGCCCACGTCACCCGTGACCCCCTTGNCCACGAGGGGACCTCGCCCGGTACGATGGCTTCGCTCGGTGAGACGCCCCAGGCGACGCACTCGGGATCCGTACCGGTAAGGGATTGCCGGCGCGGCCCGGTCGGTCACGGCGGCGCGATCATTGATCATGGTGGGTGTAGCTCAGCTGGTAGAGCACCGGGTTGTGGTCCCGGTGGTCGCGGGTTCAAGTCCCGTCACCCACCCCAGAGTTCCAGCCGTTCTACCAGGTGTTTNGGGTCGGGTAGCACGGTGCGGGTAGCACCGATCATGGTCATCGGGTAGCACGCTGATCTAGGCTGTCTCTCGGGTCTTGCCGAGAGGAGGGCCGCGTGGCCTGGATTCAGGAGCGCGCGAACCACGTCCGTGTCATGTGGCGTGAGGGTGGCCGAGGCAGTACCCCGGAGTACGAGAAGTTCGCCTCCCGTACCGAGGCCGAGGTCTACAAGACGCTGGTCGAAGCCGCCGGCAACCGCCGCCCGACGCCCGTGGTGGAGGACGGCCGCCCGCCGCGTCCGATCGCCGGTCTGCCCTGCACCGTCGAGACGTGGGCGACGTACTGGCTGTCGGGTCTGTCCGGGGTGCGCGGNCGCACCGCGAAGGACTACGAACGCGACCTCCGCAACCACGTGTTGCCCTTGTTGGGTGGCCTGGAACTCACCGCCGTGTCCAGCACCGACGTCGGCCAGTGGGTGAAGGGCCTGCAGGAACGGGGGTTGGCCCCGAAGACGATCCGCAACCAGCACGGGTTGCTGTCCGTTCTGTTCCAGGCCGCCGTGGACCACGAGCCGCAGGCGATGCGCCCTGGGAACCCGTGCGCGCGGACCCGACTGCCGGAGGCGAGCGGGGAGGAGATGCACTTCCTGACCCCCGCCGAGCTGGAACGGCTGTTGGCCGCCCTGCCCCCGCACTATCGGCCGCTGGTGACCACGTTGGCCCTGACCGGGTTGCGATGGGGGGAAGCCACCGGCCTCACCGCCCGGAACGTCGATCTTCTCGGTACCCCCGGGANGACCGCCGTCCGGCAGTCNCTGCAACGCCAGGCCGACGGATCTCTCCAGTTGGGCCCGCCGAAGACCCGCACGTCACGGCGGACCGTCACGCTGCCCGCGAAGTTGGTCGACGTGCTCATTCCGGTGTGGAGCGGCAAGGAGGGCGACGAGATGGTGTTCACGACGCAGCGCGGCTCCCTCGTGCGTCACTCCCACTTCTACAACCGGGTGTGGAGGCCCGCAGTCCTCNGAGCCGGGTTGGTCCCAGGGCTCCGCATCCATGATCTTCGGCACACGCACGCCGCCTGGCTCATTTCCGCCGGACGGCCGTTGCCCAGCATCCAGCGCCGGTTGGGCCACCGGTCGATCACAACCACGATCGACCGGTACGGCCACCTGTTGCCCGAAGTCGACCGGGGCGACCTGGACGCGCTACAGGCCGCGTTCATCACCGGCGACGCGGACGCCGCCGAGGTCACGAACGCCGCCGAGGCGATGGGCGCCACCGGGGTCACGAGCGCCGCCGACGCCGGCCGGGACGAGAAGCTATCGGCCTGATCGGCGCCGTTTCGGTAGCGGGACGGGTACCACCGAGGCCGGCACGAGCCCGGCAGCGGCGGTACCCGTCACCGGCCCCACCCCCGACCCGGCAATGATCTTCCGGAGGTCATCGGCAGAGAACCGGATGGCCCGCCCCAACCGTCGGTGTGGGATCTTGCGACGGCGCACCCATTCCCGCAACGTCGACTCCCGCACCCGTAGCAACGTCGCAGCCTCTTCCGGATCGTAAAGACGAACATCATCGTCCGGATCCGTCCTCGGCTCACCGTCGGGGCCGTTCCCGCCGTCACGTCGAGCTTGCATCAGACGAACACCGCTTCCAGGCGGACCCCTCCCGCCGGCCGCACGGGCCCGGCAACGAGGGTCAACAGGAACAGGGCAGCAGTCAGAGACACGCCCCGAGCCCGACCCGGACCGCCACCGCGGCCCCACGAGGTAGCCCGTCCACCTGGCGTCACAGCACACGCAACCAGCGGCAGGACGATCAAGGCCCCACCCGCACCCCACCCAACGACCAAAATCGAACGCATGTTCCCATCGGGTGGGGTGGGATCGACGGCCGGTGCCCACTGGGACCGTTCACGTGATCGGCAAAGAATGCGGCAGCGCACAGGAAAACCCCGGGGGTCAGGAAGGGGAGAAGCGGAAACCGGAATGGTTCCCGCTCCACCTACCCTGCCGCCGCGCATACCGGTTTGGAACAGTGCAGATTCGGTTATTCCACGGAATTCCGCCGGCGCAGACGCGGAGTACACCGCGCGTCAGCCCGGAGCCGACACGGAGTGGACGGCCCGGAGTGCACGCGGAGAAAGCCCGGNCCAGACCCGGAGGCGACCCGGAGANCCCCCGGGGCGCACCCCGCCCGCCCCGCCGCCACCCCACCGTGCTCGAGAAACAGGCGTTCGTCTGGGCACGAGTGCGGCCCCGGACCGGTGGCGAGGGGGCGCCTACCAGTCCGGGGCCGACTTCCGTGACCGGCCGGCGTGCCGATCACGAGGGGAGCGGACCCCGCCGTGTGGACGAGACGCACGAGGCCCTCCCCCGGTGGCAGGAAGGCGTGACCTCTGACCCGTCACCGGCTCACAATGCCGCGATCAATCCTGCGAAGGTCCCCCGCGTCGGCCCAGCCAGCGGAGCAACTCCGCCTCGCGGTGAAACGCCGCGGTGTCCACGGTCAGCCCCGGAAGCTGCAACCGGATACCGGCCAACGACCGGTGCAGATCCTGGTCTTCCAACGCATGCGCCATCAGATACAACGTCGCGTCCGCCAGCGGATGCGACCGGTTCACCGCCGCCGACCGGGCCAGCAGCTCCAACACCCGACCCACCACCACCTCCACCATGTCGCGGTCCGCGTCGGGCAGCTCCCCGGCGATCCGCGCGGACAACACCAGCCCGAGCCGTTCCACCAACGACGGCGGCCCGTCACCGGTCTGGCCGCCGGACGCGGTCACGGCCGCCGGTCCAGGCCGAGGATCTGCCGCCGGCTCACCCACTGCTCATACCGGTCCGGTGCCATGACCTCCCACACCCGCCGGGGCACCCACACATCCCCCGACTCCCACACGAGCACCTCATGCGCCACCGGCCGCCGCCCCTGAAACGTGGCATCCAACCCGTTCAACGGGCCGCCGCACAGCACCAGCCCCCGCCGGGCGGAGCGCACCGCCAGCCGCAGGCCCACCACCATCGCCAACCGCGACGCGACCAGATCCCGACTGCCGCGGTGCACGACCACCGCCATCACCCCCGGCCGCCCGGCCGCACCGAACGCAGCCTCCAGCAGCACCCCAGCCGCGACCGGCCAGAAGTCCGCTTCCATCTTCGGCCGCCCGGCCTGCCCGTCCCACACCGGTTCCGCGCAGACGAGCAGACCATCCGTGTCGGGTAACACCACCTCCGGCAACCAGCGATACCGGGAGTCGTCCGGACCGTCACCCTCGATCAGACTCACAGGACCGCTACCCCCTCCGGCGTGGTCACGCACAACATCGGCGCCACCGTCCAATCCCCATAGCACCGCTCCCGCGCGTGCCCCTCCGCCGCCGCCGGCGATTCGAACGGGCCAATCAGCCCCTCCAACTGCCGCCCCGAACCGAAGGTCGCCAGCCCCCATTGGACGACCGACCCGACCGGCACGCGGTCTCCCGACCCGCCGATCCCGGCCCGTTCCTCGCACCCAGCCATGGCCAGCCCCCTTCCGGCGAACCTGACGACCAGCGCCCCGCCAGGCGGCAGGCACACCGCGGCGTCCGCTACCTGCGGCTTTGCTCGCGCTGGTGCTTTCAGAGTGACGGGGAAGGACCCGATGCGGCTATCCCGTCGATGGGGCACGTAAACGCATCTGCCGCCCGGCACCCAACACATACCGGTGCCCTCGACGTCATCCCGCACGGCCGGGTTAGGAAAGTGTTAGGGCCGCCAGCCCGGCGGACCACAGACGAACCGCGAAAGAATGCGTCACCGGACGGTTACCCTTTTTCTGCCCTCGTCTGCCTGCGCTCGGAGAGCCGATGCCCGCCCTCTCACGGTCCCGATCCGTCGAGTCCGAACAGGAACGCGGCCGGATACTGCGCGCCCGTCACCCCGGATGGGAACCCGAACGCCTCACCGCCGCCCGCCACGCCCTTGGCTGGAGCCGCGCCACCCTCGCCCGCAAGGTCCGCGCCATCCGACCTGTCGACGTGCCGTTCTCCCCGCCGATCGCCTCGGAGCAGACGATCATGAGACATGAACGAGGATGGGCGTATCCCGGCGAGGACTGGCAATCCGCCTACGCCCACGTCATGGCCACGAGCCGCGTCGACCTGGGATTTTGCACGCGCGAAACCGAACGCCCCACCATCGTTACCCGCCACACCTTGCCCAGCGGCCCGCCAGGCGCACACGATGAGTGGGTCCGGCAACTCTGGACAACCTCCGGGCTGTCCAACGCATGGGAGGAGGTGACGGCCATCGATCGCCGCCAGTTCACCGCCCTTACCGGCGTGACCCTCATCGGCGCCNCCCATGAATGGCTCGTCGCCGATCCCGCCCGCATCGCTGCTGCGCTCTCCGGACGACGTGCCGACGCATCCGTCATCGTCGACCTCACCACCACCATGGACGCGCTGCGCCGCCTCGACGACAAGCTAGGCGGACAAGCCGTCAACGGCATGATCCTCGAACAGCTACAACTCGTCGTCCGCGTCCTACGCAACNCCAGCTATACCCAGACCGACGGCCAGGCACTCCACGGCATCGCCGCCGAACTCGCCCGCATGGCCGCCTGGACCGCGCAGGACAGCGGCCAGCACGGCACCGCCCAACGCCTCTACCTCGTCGGACTGCGTGCCGCCCACGAAGCCGACAACCCCGGCATCGCCGCGAACATCCTGCGCTGCATGGCCGTTCAGGCATGCGGACAGGNAGACCCCCGCACCGGCATCGATCTTCTACGATCCGCGCGAGCCGGAAGCCGCGGACGGCTCACCACCACCGAAAACGCCATCCTCGCCGGACAACTTGCCGTCGCCCACGGCCGAGCCGGAGACCGTGAAGCCGCCCGAGCCGCCGCCGACGAAGCCCAACGACACATAGGCGAGGCCGCGCCGGACGACGCACCCCCTTATGCCTATTTCGTGACCCCCGAAGTGATCTTCTATCTCAATGGCGTTTCGATGATCTTCGGCGGTGATTCNGCCGCCGCAATCCCTCTCGTTCAGTCCGCCATCGACAACGCGGACCCGAACATGCCCCGCGATCTTCTGGAGTTCCAGGCCAGTCTCTCTGTCGCCCACGCCCGCACCGGAGACCCCGACGCAGCCCTACGGCTGGCACACCAGGCGATCGACGCAACACCCCTGACCNCATCCGCGATGATCGCCGACAGCTTCACCGAGGTCTACCGCGAGATCAAGGCCACCGGCCACCCAGGAGCCAGCAACCTCGCCGACCACCTGCACACCATCACCGGAGCCGCCGACCTCTGACCAGCACCAACACGTCATAGCAGAGTCTGTCGCGAACTTTCTTTATGGGTTTCAAGGGCGGCCCTTCGGGCCGCCGCGGGGGCCGTGCCGCACACGCCGCGCCCCCGCCGTGCGCGCCGCGCCTGCGCGGTGCCGCCGCGCCACGACGGGGCCCCGCCTCCCTCC
This sequence comes from Frankia sp. AvcI1, assembly GCF_001420875.1. Taxonomy (NCBI): domain Bacteria; kingdom Bacillati; phylum Actinomycetota; class Actinomycetes; order Frankiales; family Frankiaceae; genus Frankia; species Frankia sp. AvcI1. Next base: position 23,236 of record NZ_LJFZ01000053.1, read on the forward strand.
GGTCGGCACCCCATCGGGGCGTCGTCCCCGCGGGCGCGTCGACCCGTCGGGCACCTCGGAGCGTCACAACCCCCGCGACGATCAGCAATGCCAAGGTCTGACGCGATGTGCCGTGGACGGTGCCCATGGTGAAAGATGTTGCTCTATGTCGGGGGTTGGCGACGGCGCGGCCGGGTGGGACTTCTTCATCTCCTACACCAAGGCTGATCAACGGTGGGCGGAGTGGGTGGCCTGGCAGCTCGAGGCCGCCGATTACCGGGTGTTGATCCAGGCGTGGGATTTCGTGCCCGGGTCGGACTGGCGATTCAAGATGGAACAGGGCGTCACCCAGGCGGCGCGGACGATCGCGGTCCTGTCGAAGACGTATCTTTCGTCGGTCTACGGCGGGGAAGAGTGGCGGGCTGCGCGGGCCGCGGACCCGGAAGGACTCGCCCGTAAGCTGCTTCCCGTCCGGGTGGAGAACTGTGATCGTCCTGGGGTTCTGCGGACGGTGGTCTCCGTGGACCTGTTCGGCGTCGCTCCTCACACAGCGCGGCTCCGTCTGCTCGCGGGTGTACGCGGGGCGTTAAACGGCCGGGTGAAACCCGAGGCCGAG
>NZ_LJFZ01000054.1:0-20413 GCF_001420875.1 Frankia sp. AvcI1
GGAACGCATCCCGGCCGGACGGTCGGAGCGTTCCCGGCGGCGTATCAAGGTGAAGGAACCTCGCACCCTGGCACGCCCACGGAACGCATCCCGGCGATGCCGTCGTGAAGGAGNGAATTCTGGTCGACATCATCGGCGATCGAGCGCGTGCTCTGGCGCTTATCGATCNCAGAGGAAGGGATCATTTCCTCGCCGTTCTGGACCGTCTGGCGAGGATCTACCACGGAATAGACTGCAAGATCTACAAGTACAGCCTGGAATGGCTGGACGGACCGCGCCCCCTCAAGGCGAGAGGCATCTACGGCGATCTTTGGATTGCCTGGCGCTGAGCCGGACGTGGCGGAGNGCACTCGCACCCTTTCCGGAACGTTTCCTCGGCCGAACGGCCGGGGTGCGTTCCGGCGCACGGAAGTAGCGAACCGTTCGACGCTGATTTTGGAGGAATGTATGCGTCGGTTTGGTAAGCGGCTGGNGGCGGACCTGGGCCAGCGGTCGGGGNGTCACCACCTGGGGGTGGCGGCGTTTCTGTGCCTGCTGGAGCTNCTGTTGCTGGTCAGTGTCGAGGTGCTGGTCGTGCACCTGNTGATGGCCATCGCGATCTTCGGTCAGGACTTGGTCGACGCGGCGGTGCGGTCGGACAAGCCCACGACGAGCCCGGGGGCTGGGCCGTCGGTGTGAGCGGGTCGCGGGCAGGGGGCGCACCCGCGCGAGTGTGCCCCCTGCCTACGGCCGGGACCGGCCGGTGACCCAGGAAGGGGCAGTGATCTGTGTCTGTGCGTGGCACTGTCTCGCCGGATTTCGAGACCCGGTTTCGGCTGGGGGTCTGGCGGGAGTTGATCGAGTCGGCGGTCGTGGAGTGGGCGCCGGAGGAGACGACGAACCTCTACGGCAGCGGCTTCGACGGTACCGAGATCGAGTTCCTCGACGGGGGCCCGGAGGAGGAGATCCGGGACTGGCTGCTCTTCGGTCTCGGTGACCTGTTCTCCCTCGCGTCCCGTCTCGGGGACCGGGCGCCGTCGGCGGAGGAGNTGGGCCGGGACTACGTGCTTTCGCGGCAGGGAGCCGGGGCGGGCCTGTGGGATCGCGGCTTCGGCCCGGAAGGTGACCGGCTGCATCAGCAGGCCCGTGTCTACGGCGACATTCAGCTGGAGGTCGCGGGACGTGAGGACGACTGCGACAGCTGGACCGTGNGGGTCCTCTGACCCGCCAGTCCTGCCCTGTCCGACCCTGAGCGGAGGGATCTTCTCATGATCAGTTTTGTGGGTCCGGGTGAGATCCGGTCGGTGGTGCTGCCCTGGACCGAGGTGTGTATGCACCTGGGCGTCGCGGGCCGGCGGATGTCCTGCCAGGTCCAGACCTCGCCCGGCAGGGGCGCGGCGGTGCAGCTGCTCGACGACGACGGCCGGCCGTTCAGCTTCCCGATCACCCTCGGCGAAGCCGGTTTCCACACCGACGCGGATGGACGGATCTACACCTACACCTGACCGGTTGAAGGGAGGCGGTTGCTGGTGATGATGTCGCTGCTGGTCGACGGCCAGCCGGTCGACACCTTGGAAGACGACTCCGAGTCCGTCACCGTCGAGATCGACGGCGACGGCCCGACCCACCGGTGCGGTGCCTGCGGGGACGAACTGATCGAGACCGCGGACGGCCGGTGGCTCGGCGAATCCTCCGGCGCGGACTGCCCCGACGCCGACCCCGACGACGGTGAACCGGCGGCGGGCGGGCACGTGCCGCAGGCGGTGCCGCTGAGCTGGTGCAACCATGCCGGCGTCGCCACCGACGACGCCGAGGACTCGGTGACTGTCCACATCTCTGTCGGGGACCCGCGCGGGGCGTTCACGTTCACGGTGCGCCGCGTGCCTGACGACGCCGACAGCGTGCTCGCGGGCCGGCTGCTGCTACATGTGCCGTCCCCGGACGCGCCGGGCGGGCACCGGCCACTCACACCGCTACACGACGGCACCTACCTGATCGGCAGCTGACCATCTCACATCGCCGTCCCCGGACCGTTCGGTCCGGGGACGGCGTCAGCCTGCCCGCCCGCCGCGACCGGGCGGGCGTCACGGAAGGAGTGACGCCGTGGACGTGGAGACCCGCGTGGACTACCACGAGCTGTCCGTCGACGCGCAGGACACGGTTACCGAGATCCTGAACAGCGTCCGGGTCGCCGACGCTCCCGCGTTGGCGAGCGTGCTGCGGCTGACCGACCGGCCGGGCGGCTATGACGCGGACACCAGTCTGTACGTCGCCGACGCCCTCACCAAGATCGGCCGGGAGGCTGTGGCGCCCGGAACCGTGGACGGTCCGGCCCACCTCGACAATGCCGAGGGGCTGCGGGAGCTGGAGAAGCTCGGCTACCTCACGGTGCACGATCTTGCCTACGAGACGTCCAGTTCCAGCTACCTCGACGAGGGACGCAGCCTGACCGCGATCCGCGTGCTCCGGCCGTTCCACACCGTCGGGGTCGTCTACCGGTGGCGGTGCGCGCTGATCGGCCCGGCCGACCAGTGGGACATCGTCACCCGCCCGGGGGTGGTCTGGCCCGGCGTGTACGTGCACGGCGCGGTCGGGGACTACCGGTCGCGCGACGTCGGGCTGGTGTACGCCGGCCCGCCCGAGCTGGACACCGACGCGCTGATCTACACGATCCGCGAGGACTCCGACGTGTTCACCTGCCACGCCGTCTGTGACCGGTGCGGCGCCGACTGGTATGCCGACGGCGGGTCGTGGATCTTCCGCGCCAACCGTGGACACGTCGATTTCGATTTCCACGACGCACGCCGCCACGACGGCAACACGGTGATGTGCCCGGAGCCGCTGTGCGTGTCCGGCCGGGTCGGCTTCACCGTCGGCTGACCCCGGCCACGGCCGACACCCCCGTTCGTCGCGGGCCGGGTGACCGGGCCGCGCCTCTTCCCACCCACTGAAAGGAAGGCAGGGCCGCCGCATGCCCGAGAGCACTCCGACCCTCCAGAGCGCGACCGACTTCGTGCTCTCCCACGNGACCGACGACGACCTGACCCGACTCGCCGCCGCGATCAAGCAGCGACGGACCGCGTTGGCCTCGATCCGGACTGCCACGCTGACCACCGGCGTCGCTGTCAGGATCGCGAACGTCAAGCCGAAGTACCTCGACGGGCTGACCGGCCGGATCGCCCAGATCGACGGCAAGCACGCCACCGTGGCGCTCGACGCCGACTCCACCGACCGGCTGCGTTACANGTCGCAGTCCCGCTACGTCTTGCCCGCCGAGGCGACCAGCTTCGACCTGCGCGGCATCCCGCTGATCTGCTGCCTGCCCACCGGCTGACCCGCCGGCCATGCCGGGCACGCTGGCCCGGCTGACCGGTCCGCGCTGCTCACCCTTGGAGTGCACCATGCCACCTGCGGCAACCATGCGCGTCACCATCAGCGGCGTCCACAGCGAGTACGAGGTCCCGGCCACCGACGAGCGGTGGAACGGCTGGGCCGTTCCTGGCTTCACCGCCAGCCAGGTCCGCCAGTTGGCGGCCGAGGCCGCTGCGCTGGCCGCGACCGTACCCGCCGACGAGGTCGACACGATCACGATCGGCGACGACGGCACGGTCTCCGTGCACAGCGGCCGGTGGGACTCCACGACCGTCGTCGAGCCCGCCCCGGACGGCCTGTACTACATCGGCGCCTACGACTGGGCCTGGGAAATCGTCCCCGACCCGCCTCGCGCGCATCCGCCTACCTGATCGGCCGCCGTTCGGTCCACACGCGGGCCGGCCACCGCGGCGCCCGGGGGGCGGCCTTCCCTCCGCGCCCTTCCCGCACCGGAGCCGCCCATGACCGCGCCCACCGCCGCCCCGCCCCGGGTCGGTGTCCACATCGCCGAAGACCTCGACTACTACGCCGCACCGCTCGGCGACCCGGAGATCGTCGCCGAGGAACGCGGCCACTTCGCCGACGGAACCTGGACGGCCTACCTGCTGTGCACCGTCGTCGAGTGCCCGCACTGCGGCCACCGCCACACCACCGACGCTCTCGGCGGTGTGGTTGCCGATACGACGTCGTTGGTCGGCTCGATCGTCTGGGCCGACGACCCCGGGCTCGCGGACACCGGCGACTACCTGCATGAACAGATCCGCGACCTGATCCACACCGAGCAGGTCAACCCCACCCCACCCACGGAATGGGTGCCCCTGCCCACCGACTGACCCGCCCGCCGCTACGTGCGGCCACCACCCGAAGTGACGTACCGCCATGGATGACCTTGATGCCGCGATCGCGGCAGCCGACCACGCCTACCGGCAGACCGCGTTCGCCCACGCCCAGACCACCGACNGGCTCGTCTTCCTGCTCGCGACCCGCATCGCCCGCAACGTCCGCCGCGTCGGCGCCTACCGGGATGCGACCGAGATCGGCGTCGATAGTGATCACCAGTTGGACGTGGTGTGCACCCTGACCGACGTCCTCGCCGAACGCAACGGCGACCCCGCCTTCGAGCACGTCGCCAAGCAGGTCCGCGGTGACCTGCTCCGCATCGCCGACACCGGCCACTTCCACGCCGACAACCGGCTCGTCCAACTCCCACGCACCCCGCCCACCCGAGGGAGGTAGGCCCATGCTGTTCGACCTGTCCACTCTCCCGACTGCCGACGAGGCCGACCTCAGCGAGGCCCTGTCCGCGATCAACGCCGAGCTACGGCGCCGGATCACCAGCGACGACGGGCTCGCGTCCCTGGTCCGCCAGACCTGGCCGAACGCGGTCGCCGTGCTGTGCGACGTCGACTGGGACGACTACCCGACCGCCTCGGCCGAAGGCGTCCTCCTCGCCGACAACACCACCATCGACGTCGCCCCGGCAAGCGCCCCCGAGCAGTGGGACGCGATCCGCGACGAGGTCGCGAACCTCGCCGCCGTCGACGGCGCCATCAGCGACGATTACGAGCACGGCCACCTGATCCGCTTCGACACGGCACCCGCCGCCGCATCGGCACCCGTCCTTGCCGCGGGCTCCGATGCGCCCCGGAGCTGACGGTGGGCCGCCCACCACGCCGCCGCCCGGCCCGCGCGGCGGCCGACCTCGACGATCTGGGACGGCGGCCGGTCAACCGGGGCGGCCTGCCGACCGACGACGATCGCCTCGACGCCCACGCGCTGCTGGCACCACTGACCGGCAGCCACGGCGAGCGACACGAAGCGCTGCGCGCCGCCGGGATCGGTGACCACTCGATGCCCAGCTACGACCCGGATCGGATCGTGCGCATCCTCACCGCGCTGCGCGACCGGCTGACCCACGACATCGACACCTGGACCTACGCCCGAGTCTCTCGTGCCTGGGTCGAGCAGCACCGGCGGGACGTCCTGCAACACGGCGACTGCNCCCGCTGCGCCCGCCCCTGCCACAGCTGTGCCGTCTGGGCCGACGCGCTCGATCTCGAACGGGCCGACGACGACGGCCGGCCCGTCTGGCACCCACGACCCGTCGCGGACGCCCAACGCCCAACGCCCCGGGCTCTGAATTTCTCCCACGAACGGACCAATGGCAATGGCACCTGAATTTCCTCTGCCCAGACGGTTTTTCGGCGGCCCGGTGGTAGCCGGTATCTACATCCCTCGCGCGGGCATCTACACCCCGCTGTGGGCCGTGATCGCCGAAAGCGTTCGGCCTGACGAGTTTCATGTCGGGCTGCTCCACGACAACCAGAACGGCATCGACGGCTCGTACGACCNCCCCGACTGGGACCAAGCCCTCGACCGGATACGCGAGAAAGCCGACACCTGGCGCAACGCCCGCCAGTAGCCGCACCGCACCCCAGCCCGCGACGGCCTTGCCTCGACGGCCACCTCCGCGAAACACCCAACACCGCCCCGCGCCCGTAACGGTCGGGATGATGAGAAAGGAACGACGGCGATGAGTCTCATCACCGAACGCGAACCGAAGCTGTTCGTCAACGAGGCCAACCGGCGCCTCACCTACCAGTGGACCGTGCGCCGGGTCGACGAAGACACCGACCCGGCGACGCTGCTCGTCAATCTGACGATCCGCCATTTCGGGAGCAGCAAGGAGTACTACGCCGAGCTGCGCAACGAGACCGAGACCGATCGCGGCGTCGGGATCACGAAGTACGGCATGCACGACCCGGTGTGGCACCGCCGCCAGCCCGTGGCCCGGTACTCCCGCAAGGGCCTGCGCGCGTTCGCGGAGCAGACCCTCACCGCGCTGCGCCAGGCCGACACCGCCGGTGAACCGCTGCATGTGGATCTGGTCGACACGCCGCCGGCCGACGCCGCCCGCGACACACACCCGCCGGTCACCGCCCCGGTCGGCGGCCCTCCCCAAGGAGATCAGTGATGCGCGCGGAGATCCTGCGACGTGGATGGGCGACGCTGGTCCGTCGCGCGCTGGGCCGACGGTCCGAGACGCCGTACGCATGTGCCCAGCGGCGGCAGGAGNAGGTCCGCGACGCGTTCCTGACCGCCCGCGACGAGTGGCGACTGCTGTTGGAGATCCTCATCGAGGGTGAGACCCGCGCAGTGTNCCCGGCCGCTACCGAGCTGGAGGTCGAGACCTTCACCGACGAGCTGGGCGAGCCACGCGGCCGGCTGATCAGCATCCTCACCGATGAGGGCAGCGCCGACGAGGACGAAGAGGCGGTCACGGAGCGGATCTCCGAGCTGCTCGACGAGTGGTCGATCGTCGCCGACCCCGACACCACGGACATCGCCTTCACTCTGCCGGCCGGCCCACCCCGGCCGGCGGCAACGGCCGTCCCGTGACAAGACCGGGAGCCCGGCGCGACCGCACCGGCCCCGGTCAGGACCGCCCGGGTCGCGGCCCGACGCGAGCGTCGGGCCGCGACCGCGACCTTCCCTCATCGGATTCGGAGGCACCTCCATGCCGCCCGACAGCCACTACCTGGTCCACGCGCGCCTGACTCAGNCGTACCGACCAGCCGTCGGGCATCGCCATGCCCCCGCATTCCGGTGGATCAGAGCAATCCCCGCACATACGAACAGCCCTCTGCCTGCGCGGGCGGCCCTGATGGGCCGCCCGCGCGTCGAGCTGGAAACCATAAGGAGGTGCAGTGAGGTGACGCGGCAGAATGTGTACGAGATCGTCACCGACACCGTCGTCAATGCTTTGGAGAACGGCACGGTTCCGTGGCATCAGCCGTGGAACGTCGACGTCGGCGTGCCCCTGTCCCTGGCGACGGGGAAGCCCTACCGGGGCGTCAACCCGTTCCTGCTCGGGCTGACCGCCGTCGCGAACGGCTACCGCTCACCGTGGTGGGGCACCCTCAAGAAGATCAACGAACGTCGCGGGACCGTCCGTAAGGGCGAGCACTCCACCCTGGTCGTCTTCTGGAAGTCCTACCTCCACAAGGCACGGGCCGACGACGAGCAGGACGAGCNCCGCTTCCTGCTGCGCTACTACCGGGTGTTCAACGCCGACCAGGCGGACTGGGCCGACGGCACCGAGCCCACCTACGCCGCCGGTGGCCGGCCCGACGTCGAACGCATCGCCACCGCCGAGACCATCGCCGACGGCTACCCGGACGCCCCGACTGTCCGCACCGGTGAGGCGGCGTACTACGAGCCCGGCGCCGTCGACCGGGTGACCATGCCGCCGATCGAGGCGTTCGACTCCGCCGAGGCGTACTACGCGACCCTGTTCCACGAACTCACCCATTCCACCGGTCACGAATCCCGCCTTGACCGGGACGGCGTGCGTGNCGGCTCGTTCGGCCGGTTCGGTGACCCGGTCTACTCGAAGGAGGAACTGGTCGCCGAGATGGGCGCGGCCCTGCTGTGCGCCATCGCCGGGATCGACCAGAAGGCGCTGGTCGAGAACAGCGCCGCCTACTTGCGCTCGTGGCTCGACGTGCTGCGCGAGGACAGCAAGCTGGTCGTCCAGGCCGCCGCTCAGGCCCAGCACGCCGCCGACCACATCCTCGGCGTCAGCGTCGCCGAGGACGGCTGACCTGCCGATCATCGACCGGCACACCGGCATCGCGATCGACCTGCCCGACGAGCTTCCCGCCGGCTGGACGATCGTCGACCACGGCGAGGGGTTCGAGGTCCTGCGCACGTCCAGCCCGACCACCACCGTGGAGATCAACCTGATGGTCGGGTTGAGCGGTGGGAAGAACGGCGACGGCCCCGCCGATGTCGGCGTCTGATTCTTCCTGATCATCGACGGCGGCCGGCCCATCCCCGTTGGCGAGTGCGAGGGCTGGGACACGGGCCTGTCCTCTACTCACCTACACCGATTACTCACCTACACCGATCGAATGATCTTCGGGGAGGTTCGGTGAGTACCGCGGCGCTGCGCGGCCGGCTGGCCGACTGACGCGTCACCGACCAGCGCGGCGCTGCCGCCGTCCGCTTCCCCGTCGTCCGCGTCCCACGGCTCTACGGGCGGTCCGAGGACCGGCACGACGGCGAGGCCGCCGTCGTGCCGGTCCTCGCCCACGGGTTGCTCGCCGAGCGTGCAGCCCAGACGTTGCGTGCCGCCGGCCGGGTCATGGTCGTCGGCGAGCTGCGGTCCGCCGACGGACAGCAGACAGCGATCCTCGTTCGGCGACCTCGGCGTGCCGCTGTCCGCCGCCTCACCCGCGCGGCCGGGCCGACGCGTCGCTGGACGCGCGCGGTCGGACGACGCGCTCGATCTCTCCGGGGTCGCGCCGTCCCCTGCGCCTTCCCCGTCCTGGGGGCCGTGTCCGCCTCGCACCGGGAGGTTCCTCTATGTCTCGCATCATCGCGCCCCGCTTCGAGTTGGACCTGTGGCCGGGCACGGACAGCCTCTACATCGTCGTCGACCTGCTCAAGCCCTCCCTGCGGCTGATGCTGCCGATCGAAGGCCCCTACTCGGCCGAGTACGCCGACATCCGCCTGCGCACGCTCGTGCCACGTGAGGTCGCCGAAACGCTGCTGACGCTGGCGGGCGCGGCGATGACCACCGGCCGGGCCGCACCCGTCCACCACCTCACCCGACCCACCTGACGTCCCGACCACCACACCGGCCGAGCGCCCCCGCCCCTTTTCCGGGGCCGGGGGCGCTCGGCATTTATCCGAAAGGAGGCTGCTCCGATGGGCGCATCGTCACGGCCTGTTCGCAGCCCGTCCGGCCCGACACCTGCCACCCGGGCAGACGCGCTCGCCCAGGTCCATCGGATCGCCGAGGCGGTCGACCATGCCTGGCACACCGCCCACAGCTCCGACCGGCCCGAGATCCCGCTGTCGGTCGTCGCGGCGCTCGCGCTGCGCACCCCTGCCGATGCCGACGAACGGGCCTGGGTCGCCGCCCAGCTAACCGACGCCGACGACGCCGGGCTGCTCGGATTCCTGCGCGCGACCTGGCGGCTTTTCGCCCACACCCGTCCCGACCTGACCCCCCGGATCGCACCCCTGACGATGCCGTGGTTCACCACCCCACCCCCCGACCGTCAGCTGCTGCACGCGGTGCGCCGGATCGTGCAGGCGGCGCTGGGCGCGGGCCTGCACGAGCTGCTCGCCGTCGCCCGCGACGACGTCGACCTGTTCGGCCCGCTGCTGGAGGTGCTGCGCACCCCCGGTGCCCGCACGGCGCGCAGCCAGTTCTACAGCCCACCCGACATGACCGACCTCCTCGCCGCCTGTCTCGGCACGCCGCAGCCCGGCGAGTCGGTCCTTGAACCCGCCGCCGGTACCGGCGGGCTGCTGCGCGCCGCCGCGCAGACCATCCGGGAACACGGCGGCGACCCCGCGCAGGTTCGCTGGGTCGCGGTCGACACCGACGAGCTCGCCCTCGCCGCCCTCGCCATCAATGTGATCATCTGGCGGCTCGGTCCGCATGTCCTGATCGCCCACGGCGACGCCCTGGCCGACGACTGGCAGGCCCGCGCCGTCGGCGAACGCGCCGAGGCCATCACCCTCGCCCGCGATGTTCAACGGGCCGCGTCCGCGCTCGACCTGCTCCGCCGCCTCGACCGGACAGACGGCGACCGTCCCTGATTCCACGACCAGGCGGTCCGCGCGCGGGCTACCCCGTGCCGCTTATCGGCGCGGACGTCTCCTCAGCTGTTTCGTTCGCCCAGAAAGGGGCGCTCTGATGGGTATTCACTTCGCGACGTTCGGGCGATGCCCGGATGATCCGGCGACGGTGCTGTGGCGGGTCCACGACGAGTCGCACCCGCCGGTCACGGTGCTGTCAGGTCGGATGGAGAACGTCCCCGGCCTGAAGGCCCCGCACATGATCGAGGACGATCTGAGAAGGCTTCTTGCGGTGGAACATCCAGCGGTCTGGAACCAGATCGGCGCGTACCGGCAGGCGGTCCGCCCGCCGGCCACACCGCCCTGCGGCCGACTGCGCTGCGCCACGGCGACGCGACACACCCACCGCGTCTACAAGCCCGGGGATGTGGTCGCCCTGACCGCGGGGGACCCGCAGGAGTCCCCGCAGGCGTGGCCTTTCCCGTTCTGGGCGATTGTCGGCGAGCGCTCGGAGGACGACGCCGGCNGCGTCGGGATCTGTGTCGATATCGGCGTCGGCCGTCGTCGTCATTTCGTCGGCCCGCAGGAGATCCGCAGGCTTCGCCCGGACGAGATGGTCATCACCCCGTCGACCGGGTGACACAGCGTGCCGAGGACAGGCGCGTGTCCGTGTCCACCGCGCCCCGTCACCCTCACCTGCGATCTCTGACCAGCCGCGTCCGCGACTCCGCTGCTCCGGTGTTTCGACCGGGCGGGCAGCGACCGGCCCCCAACCCCACCGGGCGTCGACGCCCGGAAAGCCTCGATTGGAGCCCTGCCATGCCCTCGGACCCGCGGGTGTCGGTCCACCGTCCCCGGCCCGACACCATCCACGTGACCGTCCGCCCGGCCGCGGACAGCGCCACCCTCGGCGCCGCTCTCATCGGTCTGCCCGACGGCGCGTTCTACGTCGACCACCACGGCGACCCGACCCACGTGACCCTGATCTTCCGCGTGCCACCGGCTCCGCCGCCGGAGGTGGTGGTCCCGCCCGCCGGCTGGACCCCCGCCACTAACGGCCACCGACCCGCCGCCGGCCCTGCCGCACAGGCCGTGCGCACCGTCACGGCCGGGCTGCTGTTCGGCACCTACGACCGTGACATCCTCCGCCCGCCCCTCGACCGCACCCGGCCGACCGTGCTCACCATCGTGCGCCTCGTCCGCGTCCGCGCCGGCACCCTCGGCCGACCGCATGGACCGGCACCTACCCCGGCGAGGTGGAGCGCCGGGCATTCGACTGGATGATGCCCGCCCCGTACGAGGCGTTTCCCGACCTCAACCGCCTCCACCGCGAAGCCGTCTGGGACCCGCACACCGGCCACTGGACCCGACCCGTCACCCCCACAGCCCCAGCGACCACCCCTGACCACCTTCCAGCGCGGGACAAAGGGGCAGGCCGCTTTCCTGGAAAGCCCCCGACAATGATCAAAATTGTGGTGGTGCCGGCGGACCCGGCGCTGCCGGTCCGCCTCGTCGACCACGACGAAACCAGCCTGCGCGCCGCCCAGACCCTCGTGGGCGGCTCCATCGAACCGATCGACTTCACCAGCCCCGCGGCGACGCTCTACGTCAACGAGAACGGCAAGGTCGACGGCCTGCCGCGTAACGGCCGGGCCACCCTGCTCACCTGGGTCCACGCCCCGCAGCTACGCGGGAAGGACGTGATCGCCNGGGACGCCTACCTGACCGGCCCAGTCCGCCGCGGTCTCGACAGCGACGCCTCCGCCGACCTCATCGCGGTCCTGACCGGCACCGCCACCCAGGTGCAGACGCGGTCCCGCCACCGCCGCGGGTGGACAACCGTCCCGGACCGCGTGGACACGGCCTACGACACGCCGTTCGACGCCTACGCCACCGCCCTGCTCGCGCTCGAAGATCCGGATGTCCTCGACGTGCGTGTCCTTCCCGCCGGCCGAAGCTGAACAGCCAGCGGCAGGGGNTCGGCGGCCGTCGCGTCCCGGCGGCGAGGTCGAGATGTCAGCGGTGCACAGCCGCGCACCGGGCTCGGCGAGGTCCAGCCCCTCACCGCGCGGATCATCAGGCGCCGCCGGGTCAAGTACGGGCGAGAGGGCGACCGCGATCGCCGCACACCCGCTGCCCGCGGTCCCGGTGACCGCAGAGCGGCGCCGCGTCGGCGTGCGGGCTTCTCGTCACCCTGTTCCCTTCCGACCTCGCCCTCGGGAAAGAGAGGTGTTTGCTGTGCGTGAATTCATCGCCCGCCGCGGCGACGACGAGGAATGGCTGTGCCGGTGTGACAACACCCCGGGCGGCGAGGGATTCGTTCCCGTCATCGGACATCGCGAGGCTGCGCCGGGGTCGGCTCGGTGGCGTGGTCACTATTGCTGTTTGCGCTGCGGCCGGCTCATTCACTGGCCGACCCGGGAAATCGTCGGCCGCCTCGACTTCGCCGATCTCACCCTACGAGACCGCCCCCAGCAGGGGCGGTGGCCGGGCCGGCTGCGCCGCGCCGCCTGAAAGGACAGACAATCATGGCCCACGAGCAGGATAGCCTGACCGTCCGCACGCCTGTGCAGGTGCGGGTCGGCGATGGCCACCTCTGGAGGTTCGGCCGGATCGCGAAGGTTGACGGTGACCGGTACGTCGTCGACCTCGGCGCCGACGGCACGGTGACCACCACCCGCAACAACATCAGAAGACTGTGACGCGCACGGAGCGGGTCGGGCCAGGCGCGCGGGTAGCGGACCCTGTCGAGGACAGGCCGCTACCCGCCAGACCAGACTGGAACCATCCGGTCCCTGCCACGACACCCGACCCGACCACCGAAGAGGACGCCGCGGTGAACATCGAGTCCCACATCCTGCTGGACACGACCATCGGCGAGGTCCAGGACGCGCTGCGGGCCGGCGACCAGCCCGCCCTCGCGGTCCTGNAAGGCGAACCCACCCGCGAGCACCGCTTCGCCGACTACCTGCGTGACCCCGCCAAGGCCGTCAGGTACGAGCAGCAGCTAGCCCGCGAGGTCGCCGGCACGGACCTGGAACGGCTGATCATCGCCGTGCCGATGATCGTCACCCCGCTTCCGGCCGTCGGCGAGGAATCGATGCGCCTGCGCTCGCCCTACACCGGGCCGCTGCGCGACGACCTCGACGAATACAACGTGATCGCCTACACGATCTTCGATGTCGAGGAAGGCGCCTCCACCGGGATGGCGCTGTTCACCCGCAACCCCGACGNCACCTACACCTTCGGCCTCGACGGCGACGAGAAGTTCACCGTAACCGTCCCGGTGAACCCGTCGCGGACGTTCCCCGGCATGGCGCTGCTGCGCGAGATCCTCGACGAGACCCTGCACCTGCGCGCCGACCTGCGGCGAGAAGGCGACCCGGAGCCGCGCTGAAGTGCCCGCCCTTTCCGGCCCGCACCTGAGCCGCCCGACGCTGCCCCCCGACACGAAGGACATGCGGCATGAACGACGACACCTGGACGCTGGTCACCGACGTCGTCGGCCGTGTCCAGCGGGCGATCGACCGCAAAGAGGCGCCCGCGATCGTCATCCTCGATGGCGACCAGGGACGTCGCATCCTGTCCGACTACGACTACCAGCGTGACCAGGACGCCACCGCCGCCTTCGAGCACAAGGCCGCCGAGCACGCCCGTGCTCTGAGCCTGCGCCGGTTCGCCTTCGCCGTTCCCCAGGTCGTCATCGAGACCGAACCCGGCATCTTCAGCGCCAGAGCGGTCTCCAACCATCCGCTGCGCCCCGGCGAGCAGGAGACCATCGCCTGGACCGCCTACGACACCACCGACGGCGCCGACTTCGGCTTCGCCCCCTACACCCGCCGTCCAGGCGGACGGCCAGTCTTCGACGAGCCGGAGATCTTCGACGTGCCGATGCGGGCCGACGACCGTATGCCCGGAGTCCGTCTCCTACGCCAGCTCACCGACAGCTGAGCACGACGCCCACTGGCTGACGGGCATCCGCGCCACGGCACGCTTCGGTCACAGACCGCCGCATCAATACGCGGACAGGCGGTCCAGCAGTGAAAGGTGCGCGACCCCATGACCACCATCGCGAACACATCCGACCGCCTGAACATAGGCGCCGTGATCCAGCGGACAGTGTTCCCGCTCCCGCGGCTGCCGGTGCACCCTCGGTCATCATCCGAATGGCGAGAGACCAGTTCGTGTTTCCTCGAAGCCGTGCGGCTGCTCGTCCCGTGGTCGACGGGCGCCATGACGCGGGAAGAAGGAGGTGATCCAGGACGTGGAGGACGCGCTGACCATCGACACACAGGTCCAGCGAGCGGCCCGGCGTTACCGGCGTCGCCGGATGCTGATCCCGATCGTCGCCCAGCTGCTGCTCATGCTTCCCGCGGTCGCCTGCCTGATCGTGTGGCCACCGTTCGCCAGCCCCGGTGATGTCCATGGCCTCGCGGCGGGAGGGCTGGCGGTACTCGGCGGCGTCGCGGGTCTCGGCTTCCACAGCAGCCGGGTCGCCTGGGCGCTGGACAGGGCACCGCTCGCGCCGGCCAGCGCACGCGTCGCCTCCCACGCCCTCNCTCTGCGCAGGACGCTGCACGACCCCGACCTGGCGGGGATAGCACGCCACACCGAGGCCGTCAGGCTCCTCTACCTGCTGGCCCACGCGGCAGAACGCCTCGCTCGCGACCTCGGGAACACCATCCCCGGTCTGGCCNCCGCAGATCTCGCCACGACCGCGGCCACGGACGCGGACACGACCCGAGCCGACCTCCTCACCGGCGTCCGCCGCATCCTGGACACGATCGAGTCCGTCCAGCAGGTGATCCTCGGCCCCCTGGGTAATCACGGGATGCCCGACCCGCCGCTGGCTGGCCCCGATCCGCGGGAGAGCTTCGAGCGCACCGCCACCGGACTGGACCGCGCCGCCCGCGGCGCGCTCGATCTCGTCACCCTCGCCCTGACCCCACCGGCTCCCAACCACCCGCCGTCCCGGCAATGACGACTGCTCCAGCTCAAATCCAGCCATCACACCACCTGCCCGGCCGCGAGGCCCATCGCGGTAGACGCTCCCAANCCCCTCCGCGGGGGNGTCGCGTCAAATGCGCATGCGCGCCCTACATGGATGGCCGAGTAGCTCCGAAATAATCGTCCCCTTTCCACCTATATGCGGCGATCTTGATTACTTTGCCGCGGCCCGGAGCAGTGATCATCTGCCCGTTCCCGATGTAGATCGCGACGTGGTGGATGTTGGTGCGGGTGCCGTAGAAGACGAGGTCGCCGACCTGGAGTGATTCTCCGGACGCGACCACGGGTCCGGCCTCGTACTGGGTCTGCGCGGTGNGGGGCAGGTCGATCCCGGCGGCCAGGTAGGCGGNCCTGGTGAGCCCGGAGCAGTCAAAACCGCCCTCGCCCGGCCCGTCCCCACCCCACAGGTAGGGGATGCCGAGCTGCCCTTGGGCGTAGAGGACGGCGGCGTAGCCGGCATCGGATGGCACGGTGTCGGCGCCGAGGCCGTAGGTCGAGGTGTACTGGGCGGCCTGGGTGAGGACCTGCGCGACGTAGACGTCGGAGTTGTTGTAGTGCCACAGCGCCCCGGTCAGGTCGGTGGCGACGTGGTTGTCGCACAGGTAGGNCGCGGCGGCGTAGACGGCGTCCTGGGGGTTGTAGAGCGACGGCGGGCTCGCGCCGCCGGCGGGTAGCGGGNGGNGGGCGACGACCTGGGCGAAGGTGGGGGCGAGGAACTGCATCGGCCCGCCGGCGCCGGCTTCGTTGACGCCGCTGGTCACACCCGGCATTCGGCTACGGCCATGGTCAGATTCGATCTTGCCGATGGCGGCGAGGGTGGTCCAGGACAGGCCGGGGCAGGTCGCTGCTGCCTGCATGTAGAAGGCGAGGTAGTCGGCGGGGATGTCGTCGAGCGCGGTCTGGCTGGGGCTGCCGCCACTGCTGCTACAGCCGAGGACCCAGCCGACGACCGGCACGCACAGGACCCGTTCGGCCATCTGCGCGGCGGCGGCCCCCATCATCACGATGAGCAGGACCACCGTGGCGACGGCGGCGGCGAGGTACTTGGTCGTGGNCGTTCACCCCCAGCTACCGGTTGGGGGCATCGGCGCGGGCGGACGCAGCCCCGGCCCCATAGGGGTGTCGCCGGGTCGGCCGTCGACCGGGTCGGGGGGTCGTAGCCGGGGCCAGGCGCGGGTGAGCTGGTCGAGGGGGAGCCGGCCGCCGCGGGTAGCGGTCAGGGGCAGCCAGCGGGGAAGGGTGGGATCGAGCTGGGCCTCGGCGGGGGCGAGGGTGGCGGCGGTGGTGGCGACCGGGACCATGTCGGGCTGGTCGAGTCCGGCCAGTGCCGCGGCGAGTGCGCGGCGGGCGTTGGTCTCCCGTCCTGCGGTGGGGAACCAAAACAGCACCGGTGTGCTGATCCTTGTCGCCGCCGCGAGCCGACCGTAGTCGCCGATCTTCAGGACGAGCCGGTTGAGCTGCTCGGTGGCCCAGTCGAGTTCGAGGAACCATTCGATCTCGCCTCGGGGGGACGTCCAGCGGCCGTAGGNGTCGGGGCGGACGAGGTCCCCGAACGCGCGCAGGCAGCGGGTCTCGGACCACCAGGCGGTGAGCTTGCCGGGTGGGGTGGGGCGGCGGGCGTGGGAGATCAAGGCGGTGAAGAAGCCGTTGACGGCCACGGTGTGCGCCAGACGCAGGGAGTGGGCGATGGCCATCGCGCGGGTGTGGCGGTAGCCGGTCTCGCGCAGCTCGATGCTGTCCTCGGCAGCGAGCACGCTGGCGCCGGCGATGTCACAGACGTAGTGCGCCGGGGGTAGTCCCTGTCCGACGGGGACCAGGGGCTGGAAGCGGTCGAGGACCCGCCAGCGGTAGAGCTCCAACAGTCGGNGGTTCGCGGCCCGTCGGCTGGACCAGCCGACCTCGACGAGTTGGTGGGTGGTCAGTACCCGGTGCTCGTGGGCCAGCCGGGTGATCCACCGGTCGCGGGGTGAGAGGTGGCGGGCGAGGTACGTGACAAGCGCGGCGTCGGCGACGACCCGGCCGGGGGCACGGGGCGGGATGCGCAGGGCACGTTGGGGATGCGGGTAGGCGACCATGAGAACTCCGTGGTGGTCAGCGGGCGGATCGGCGGGGGTCGGCCTGGGGCTGCGGGGCCTGCGGGTCCGGCGGCGTCGGCGCGGGGGTGGGCGTCCGGCGACGCAGCGCGCGGCGGATCTGCGCGGCGCGGCCGGGCACCGGGGCGGGCAGCTTCTCGGTGCGCAGCGTGAAGGCCGGTGCCTCTTCGCCCGCGACGACGAGGCGGGCGGCGGCGTGGAAGACGCCGAGGTTGGCCAGGTCGTGCTCGGACAGGCGGGGTTCGACGTGGCGGACGAGCCGTTTCGCGTCGGCGGGCGACATCGTGAAGTAGATCTTGCTGCGGGCGTTCGCGGCGATGCTTTCTTCCAGGTGCCTCGGCAGCTGGGCGAGGTTCTGGTGCGCCATCGAGATCGACAGTCGGTAGCCGCGGGCGGCGGCGAGCATGTCCTCCAGCGCGTAGGGCAAGGTCAAGAAGTGGTGGGCCTCGTCCAAGAACAGGCTGGCGTCGGGCCGTTTCCCCTGGGGCATCCGGGCGCGCCGCGTGGTGGCCTGCCAGACCGCGGACACGACGATCGAACCCATCAGCGCGGCGGTCTCGACGCCGAGGGCGTCCTGGGCGATGCGGACCAGGCACACTCCGCCGTCGTTGAGGACGGTGTCCATGTCGACGGTGGACGGGCCGGNGGCGATCGCAGCCCNCACGAACGGGCGCAGCAGGAACCCGCGCAGCTTGTTCATCAACGGGGCGACGGCGTGGGCCCGCGCCGGTTCGGACAGCGCCTCGTACCACTGCCAGAAGCCGGCCAGGATCTCGTTGCCGTCACCCTTGTTGATCTCGCCGACCAGACGCTCCCGGTAGGCGACGTCGGTCAGGAGCCGGGGCAGCTGGGTCAGGACGGGGACCTCGGGCTGGGCGGCGAGGGTAAGAAGGCCAGCGCGGAAGATGTCGTCGGTCCGTGGGCCCCAGGACTCGTGGTAGACCCGGGAGAAGATGGAGACCAGGTTGTCGACGGCGCGTGACCNGTCGGGCTGGTCCAACGGGTTGAGGCACGGCGGCCGGCCCGACGATTCGGNGTCGAACAGGACGAGGCGGTCGACGGCGTCCAGCGGGTAGCGGGCGAGGATGTCCATGATCTGGTCGCCTTTCGGATCGACGTTGACCACGCCTCGGTGCGCGGCAATGTCGTCCAAGGTCATGCGGGCGAGTAGTTCGGACTTGCCCGAGCCGGTGGCACCGAGGATGTGCAGGTGGTGGCGGGCGTCGGGCACCCGCACGCCGACCGGGCGGGCATGGCCGCCGTCGGAACGGCCGAGCGGACGGACGGTCGGCCCGGGGGCGGCGACACCGGGTGGCGGGGCGACCGCTTTCGCCCCGGCGCGTTGCAGGCCGGGAGTCGCCTCGTCCACCGGCAGGTGGGCCAACACGCCGACCTCGGCGACGGACAGCAGGTCCCCACGGCCGAGCTGGCGGGCGGCGAGGACGGGCAGCGGGCGGCGTAGCCGGGCGCGCTTGTAGTAGTTGTGCTCGCCGTAGGCGGCGAACGCCGAGGCGATCGCATGTGCCCGGCCGCGCAGCTGGCCGCTGACACGGGCAGCGGTGTCCTCGTCGGCGGTGTCAGCGAGAACGGCGACGACGGCGTAGCGGACGCGGACCTCGAACTGGGCGCCGCGGCCTTTCGTGACGATCGCGCGGTCCTCCGCGGACAGCGCGAGGGAGGTCTGATGATCGACCTTCGTCGCCGTTGGGGTTCGGCGGGTGCGCCGGCTGCGACCTGGGNGGGGGGNGAGCAGGTCGAGCAGGCCACCGAGCAGGGTGGCCGAGCCGCCAGCACGCACTCGGCGGGCCGACCGGCGGGCCCTGGCGACGCGGCGCCCCGTCACTGGCCGGGCCAGGATCTGCACGACCGCCCGCTGGGTGCGCGCCAGCCCGCCGGGCGCGGCGAGCAGCGCCCGGACCGGGTCAACATCATGATCCGTACGGATTGGCAGCGCTTCCGGCCGGGCCAGGCGCAGTTCCCCGCCGGCGGCCAGCAGCCGCCGGCCCGGCCGGGCCGCGACGGGCAGCGGCGCGCGGGCGGGGGTGGCGCGGGTGTGGGCGCCGGGCCAGGCCGCCTCGACGGCCCGCTCCACGAATCCCTCAGGCACGACGCCGGGCACCCAGATCTGGATGCGGACCCCGTCGGCGTCGAACAGGTACTCCCACACCAGGTGCGGCTGGCCGACGAGCCGTCGCCAGGACGGCCGCAGCAGGCCGAGCAGGTTCGCCCACAGCGCGCTGGCGCCTGCCGGGTCGACGGTGGGCGGGGCCAGCACGGTGACCAGGCGCGCGCCGGCGGTGAGCCGCTGCTGGTAGCGGCGGCGCAGCCGCCGTCGCAGGATGAGCAAACCGGCGGCGGTGAGGGCGAGAAGCGGGCCGGCGATTGGNCCCCAGGCCACGGCCCAGGCACGCAGATGGCCCAGCAAGTGGTGGAGGANACCGGCGGGGNCGGTCAGGTAGGTGGTGAGCGGCGATGATGGCGTGGGAGCCGCCGCGGCGAACAGGTCCATGGTGACGANCTCCATGCGTCTCCAGCGGTGACGGTCAGGGGGCGTCGAGGTAGATCTGGCCGTCGGGGTCGTCCGGGGCGGCGGGTACGGCGAGGTCGAAGAAGCCGTCGTCGGTGTCGCCGGGTTCGGCGGCAAGTTCGGCCGGATTCGTCGTGATCAGCCGGTGTTCGACCGGTGACGCCAGGGCCTGGAAAGCGACCCGTTGAGTGCCTGCGGCCAGCAATCCCTGCCCGCGGTCGGCGGACAGCAGGAACTGCCGTTCGCCTTGGGACAGGTCGAAAACCTGGGTGATCTCGTCGATCGCCTGCGGTGCCTGGCGGAGCAGGATCTGGGTGGCGGCGTTGGTGACGATGGCCCGGCCGAGGTCGGTGGCGAGCACGTCGGCGGTGTCCTGGGTGGCCACGGTGAGCCCGGCCCAGTACTTGCGGGACGACTTCGCCATCCGGAACAGGAAGTCCGCGCCCGCGGGCTGGCGCATCAGCAGCCACGCCTCGTCCACGACCACGAGCCGGGGCCGCCGGTCGGCGGGGTTCGACACCCGCCGCCACACGGCGTCGAGGACGAGCAGCGTTCCAATGGCTTTGACCTCGTCGGGCAGGTCCCGCAGCGAGGAGACGACGAGGTGGCCGTCGCCGCGGCCAGTGGTCGGACCGTCGAACAGGCCGGAGAACGCCCCGGTGGTGAACGGGTGCAGCCGGGTGCCGAGTGTCACCGCCGCCGGGTCCTCCGAGGCGGCCAGTGTGGCGGCGAGATCGGCCAGCAGCGGCGCCGGCCGGCCCCAGCTGTGCGGGTCGGAGCTGATCCCCGCCGCCTGGTAGGTCGCGGTGATCGCGACGTCGAGGGCCGCCCGTTCGGCCGG
>NZ_LJFZ01000055.1:0-18368 GCF_001420875.1 Frankia sp. AvcI1
TGCACCGCTACCTGCGCGACACCGGCCTGGACGACGCGGACGCCCACAGCCGAGCCGCGGCGATCGACGCCTTCGTACTCGGCGTCTCGACCCGCCGCCGGGTCCTGCGTTCCGAACTCGGCGACCCCGCCGATCTCCAGGCCTGGCTGGGCGCCACCATCCAACGCCTCGCCGACGGGTGACGCCCGACAGCGAGAAACACTGACACTCCGCTACCGACACTCCGCTTCCGATCAGGATCGTGACGCCCTGGCGGCCGGACAGGTCGTCCAGGATGACGTGGATCGGCGCCCCGCCCGGCCGGATCACACCCAGGACCAGAACCTCTCTAGCCGTTCTTCCTGAGGTAGCGGGCGGCCCGGTGGGCGGCCGTCCGGCCGGGCAGGCCGCTCACTCCACCGCCGGGGTGAGTACCGGACCCGCCGAGGAA
Organism: Frankia sp. AvcI1; assembly: GCF_001420875.1. Classification (NCBI taxonomy): domain Bacteria; kingdom Bacillati; phylum Actinomycetota; class Actinomycetes; order Frankiales; family Frankiaceae; genus Frankia; species Frankia sp. AvcI1. The sequence goes on from NZ_LJFZ01000055.1 coordinate 431, forward strand.
GAGACCACCGAGCGGGGTCCTGCCAAGCCCGAGCCCCACCGCCGGGCGCAACGGTCCCGAATTCATGAAACCCATGTCGAGATGCGTGATACAGCCGTTGCGGACGTGCAGGCGGGCCGCGATGTCCTCCGGTGACTCGACGAGGCGTCCGATCTCGGCCTGCTCCAGCGGCTGGACGTATTTGCCCGTCTTGGTCAGGACGGAGTCAACGGCCGACTGCCGGATGGCCTCCCAGCCACTGCGGGGGTNCACCGGGACGGCGAGGGCGTAGAGGTAGAGCGTCTCCTGGCCCGGGGGCGCCTGGGTCGGGTCCTCCCCCGACGGCGCGGCGACCCAGAGCGCCGGGTCGGCCGGCAGTTCACCGCGGCTGGCGGCCGCGTAGGAATCGACCACCGACTCCGCCGTGCCGAGAAGCAGGGTGGGCCTGCGAAGGTCGACCCCGTCGGCGCGGATATGGCCGGTGACCTCGATCTGCTCCGAGAGAGCCATGTCGATCTTGAACACCCCGGAGCCGATCCGGTTGGCGCTGGCATGGTCGAGACGGGCGGCGGTGGACTGGCTGATCACGTCACCGTCGACCAGTTCGCGCAGCGTGGTCCACGGGTCCACCGACGACACGACGGCGCGAGCGCGCAACGTACGACCATCGGTCAACCGGATGCCGCGGACGGTGTCCCCGGCACGCGTTATCTCGGCGACTCGGGCGGCGACGGTGACGGTTCCTCCGGCGCTCTCCAGACAGTTGATCAGCGCCGTCGTGAGGGACTGCATGCCGCCGACAGGCCGGCCCACACCGACCCTGGTCAACAGTGCCAACAGCAGGAACCCGAGCCCGCTGCCGGGTTCCGACACCGGTCCGGCGCCCGCCGCGAGGTTGAGCAGGGCCCCGCGCACCACCGGATGCTGGAATCGCTCGTCCACAGCCATGCTGGCGCTGCCCGTGAGCAGGGCGACGATGTCGGACATCCGCCTGCGGCTCCTGACGAGCTCGCGGGCGACACCGACGACGAGCGACGGCGAGGGCCGCGCCATGTCGGCGCCCATGACCGGAACCGCCGTGGCCATCACCCGGTCCAGCAGGTTCACGAAGTCGAGGAAGGCGGCGGCGTCCTGCCGCGAGAAGGCCCGGATCTCCTCGGCGGTGCGCTGCGGGTCACGCCACAGGGCGAGGGACGAACCGTCCGGGTGGAGCGAGACGTAGCTCGGATCGGGCTTGACCAGGCGCAGCCCGTGCTCCCGCAGCGAGAGCTCACGCGGAATCTGCGAGTGCAGGAGCGCGATGATGTCGACAGCGCACGTGTTGACCGTGTGTCCGGGCGCCTCGGCGATGAACGGGCCGGACGTCGTCATCCCGCCCGGCAGGTTCGCCGCCTCCACGACCGCCACCCGCAGGCCGGCCTTCGNCAGATAGCAGGCCGCGACGAGGCCGTTGTGGCCCGCCCCGATCACCGCGACGTCGACCTCCGCCGGGAGGGTCGTGCCGAACCCGGGCCCGGTTGTGTCGGAGTTCGACGTCATGAGGTCTCGCTCGCGCGGCTGCGGGCGCGGGTGCGCCTCACGCGTCGACCCGAATCAGTCCGGCGATGTTGCCACGCATCACCCGGGCCGTCTCCACCGGGTCCGCACGGTCGACGAGCTTGTCCGCGAAGTTGAGCGGCTGCTCCAGCCCCTCGGGATGAGGCCAGTCGGAGCCGAAGAGCACATGGTCGTAGCCGATGGCTTCCGCGAGCTCGACCGGATCCTCCTCGAAGAAGGGGCAGACGTAGAAGTTGCGCTGGAAGGTCTCCGACGGTCGACCCGCGACGGGGNCACCGACGCCCGCCTGCCCCCGCGTCATGAAGGCCACCTTGTCGAGGCGCTTCATCAGCGGCTTGACCCAGCTGGNGCCGTTCTCGATGCTCAGGACCTTCAGCCGCGGGAAGCGCTCGAAAAGGTTGTTGAGAATGAGGTTGGCGAAGGTGTCCTGCGCCGAGGTCCCGGCGAGGTAGTTGTTGAACGGGGACTGGTGCTGCAGCGGCGGCCGCGGCAGCTCGCCCCACTGCGCTCCCCACAGCTCGTGGTAGCCGGCGTCCGAGACGTGGAAGCTCACCGGAACGTCGGCCTCCTGCACCAGCCCCCAGAAGCGGTCACGCCCGGGGTCGGCGGCGGACTCCCCGTAGATCGGCCCCAGCCGCAGGTGCAGGAGCCGCGCNCCGGCCGCGAGGACGCGCTCGGTCTCGGCGACCGCCTGCTCGACGTCCACCAGCGAGATCATCGGCGCCGCGAAAAGACGGCCGTCCGCGGCGAAACCCCAGTCCTCTTCCAGCCAGCGGTTGAAGGAACGCAGGTTCGCGTAGAGGACGTCCGTGTCGTCGTGCAGTTCGTGCTCCACCGAGACACCCAGGCTCGGGAACAGTAACGTGCCGTCGAGGCCCTGGTCGTCCAGGAGCGCGAGACGGTTCGCCCGGTGCATCATTGCCGGGAAATCATGGGCACTGATCATTTCGGGCTGGCTCCAGCCGCCCGGGTCCTCGTCGTCGTGAATCCCGAGGAAGGCGCCCGCTCGACTACCGGGTGCGCCCGTGTAGTCGCACTGAACGACCCGGATGAGGCCGGCCTTCTGGTCGCCGTAGTAGAGACGCCCCAACCCGTCTCGTGCACTGACGCGCACGTTCACGGCCCGCGAGCGGTATTTCGCCTCGATGTGGNGGGTGAACGCGTCATAGGGCTCGTAGTAGTGGCCGTCCGAGTCGATGGGTCGGCGCTCAACAGGTGTTTCCGGCTGGAGCAGGGGCATCTTGACAAGTCCCGTCGTGAGGGTCTCCAGGGCGGGCGCGAGGTGCGCCTGCTNGAGACTGGCTCCGCGCGCCCAGCTCTGTCCAATATGACCTCCGTGTACCCTGATACCGCCGACGTATGACGGCGCCGGCACATGCTGGCCAGAGCCACGGCGCAGAAGTGCGGGTCAGCGTGCCGCGCGTCGGGACACTTGTCGTTCGCTCGGTCAGGCCGACGCGATCGCCGCGGCCGATGTCCGCGACTTTCCGGACTAAACNCCTATTTCGACCACAAGACTCTCGATGCCGTCGCGCGTTGTCGACGTGGGTTCGGCGGAGCGCTCTGATACGCAGCCGGTATGGATGTCGACACGACTGATATTGGACGCCTGCGGCACCCGGTGAGACTGTTGCGGTCGCGGTGGCACGACTCGTCGACAACGCCAACCGAAGGGACTCAGGTCTCGTGTCGCTGTGGTCGCGTGGCGGGCGGCAACGCCATAACGCTCGACAGCAGTCGCTCCAGGGCGGGATTCTGGGCACGGGGAATCCAGGCCGCGAACATGCTGCGGGCGATCGGGTCCCCCGGCGAGTCCACGATGGGNACTATCGTCACATCGCGTACCCAGAAACTCGTGGACGCACCCGCGACGAGCCCGATGCCCATTCCACCGGCCACCAGGCTGAGGGTCGTCATCGGGTTCGAGGTACGGTGGGNGACGGTCGGCGAAAATCCCAGTCGACGACAGGCGGCCATGAAGTCGTCGTAGATGTCCGGGTGTCGTTCGCGGGGCACCATGATGAGCGGCTGATGGCGCAGGTCCTTCAGTCGGATCTGCTCACGGCGGGCCAGCGGCCACGTCGACGGCACAGCCGCCGCAACATCGACGTGACCGATGAGGTGAAGGTGAACCTCCGGCGGCAGTTCACGCCGGCCCATGATGATTCTGAGGTCGATGTCGCCGCCCCGAAGTTTGTCTATCTGGTCCTCCACGGGCAGTTCCTCGAAGATCACCTCGACGTCCGGCGACTCGCGGCTGAAGCTGCGGATGATCGCCGGCAGGATCTCGAACACCGCCGGGGTGACATAACCCAGCCGGAGGCTTCCCTGCTCCCCCGAAGCCACTCTTCGTGCCGTCAGTTCCGCACGCTCCACCTGCAGCAGCGTCGCCTTCGTCTCGACGAGAAAAGCATGGCCGGCAGGCGTCAGCTCCACATTGGTGCGCGAGCGTACGAAGAGCTCAAGCCCGAGCGAGACCTCGAGCCTCTTGATCGACTGGCTGAGCGCGGGCTGCGCAATACAGAGCCGACGGGCGGCCCGACTGAAGTTGAGATCCTCGGCCACGGCGACGAAGTGACGAAGATGATGCAACTCGACGGCCATAGCACCGGTGAGCATACGCCCGGCGGCAGTCGTCCGACACGACTACGCGACCTTGGCTCCGATCCCGGCTCCGGTCCCGGCTGCGCCCCCGGCTCCGGCTCCGGCATCGGCTTCGGCTTCGATCGATCAGGACAGAAAGGACGTTGCTTGTGCACCGGTTAGGAGACAGCTACGGCGACATGAGGGGCGTGGCCGACTGGACCGCCGTCGCGGACGTCGATCCGTCCGTACCGGCACTGCTACGCCATTGCGCCACCCACCACCCGGCCCGTGAGCTCTGCGTGTTCGATGACCGGCGGCTGACCTACGGGGAGGCCGACGAGCGTTCCGCACTGTTGGCCGGCCAGTTCGTGGCGGCGGGGGTCGGCAAGGCGACCAGGGTCGGGATGGTCTTCCCCAACAGTCCCGAGTTCATCATCGTCTGGCTGGCGATCGTTCGCATCGGAGCCGTGGCCGTTCCCATCAGTNCCCTGTCCACCGGCACCGAGCTCAGGTCAGTCATCCGCCACTCCGACCTTGCGCTGTTGGTGACGGCGGACCGTTACCGAAACCGTGACTACCCGGCCGGCCNGGAGAGCGCTCTCGAGGGACTCGCCGAGTCCCGTGGTGCGCTGCGGCTACATGATGCTCCCTATCTTCGCGGAGTCTGGGTGTGGGGGTCTTCGGCACCGGCGTGGGCCTCCGCTCTCGATCTGTCGACGCCGAGCGGTGTCTCCCGCGAATTACTGGCGGCAATCGAGGGTGAGGTGNCGCCGNCCGATCTCGTCAGCATCATCTACACCTCGGGATCCACTGGCTCNCCGAAGGGCACCATGCACACTCACAACGGTTTCATGCGCCAGGCCGCGAAGCTCGGCGCCATCATGCCGTACAGGCGCGACGATCGCGTCTTCACCCCGATGCCGTTCTTCTGGGTCGGTGGCCTGACATACACCGTCCTGGCCGCCATGCATGTCGGCTGCGCCCTGCTGGGAAGCGGCAGCACCGGCTCGGAGCTGCTCGACTTCCTGGAGCGAGAGCGCGTCACCTACCTCACCGGCTGGCCCCACCTGTTGACCGCGCTCGAGACCGATCCGTCGTTCNCGCAGCGCGACCTNAGCGCCCTACGCGGAGGCAACCTCCTCGCCGCGCTGCCCCCCGGCCAGCGACCGCGCAACCAGGTCTTCGGAATAGCCCTCGGCATGACGGAGACCGCCGGCCCGCACACCGTCTCTCATCCCGACTATCCCGACGAACTTGCCGGGACACTCGGGCCGGTCATGCCCGGGATGGAACACCGGCTCATCGACCCGGACAGCGGCACAGACGTCGCCCCGGGGGCTCCCGGCGAACTACTCGTCCGCGGCGACACCCTCATGGCCGGGTTCGTGAAGCAGGAACGCGAAGCCTGCTTCGATGCCGCGGGCTGGTACCACACAGGTGACCTGTGCTCGTACCGCGACGACCACATCTTCTTCCACGGCCGACTCGACGACATGATCAAATCGTCGGGTGCCAACGTCTCCCCACGCGAAGTCGAGGCCGCGCTGGCGAGCCTCCCGGGGATCGAGCAGGCGATCGTCGTGAGCGTGCCCGATCCGCAGCGGGTCAGCATCGTCGGCGCCGTTGTCGTTGCCCGGGGCGGAGCCACCCTGCTTGCGGAGGACATCCGTCGATCGCTGCGGGGCACGCTGTCCGAGTACAAGATCCCGCGGGTGATAAGAATCATCCAACCGGCGGATCTACCTGTTCTGTCGTCAACCAAGATAGACCGGCGACTCCTTGCCGGCATGTTGAGCGACGTCGCGAGGTCGGACTGAGCGGTCGGACTGAGAGGTCGGACTGGGCCGTCTGACGAGACCGGTCGCGTACACACCCGTTCGCAGACGACCGCTCATGCCGACGACAGCGCTATGTCGGATCGATCCGCTCGAACTTGGTCCAGCCGCGCCAGCCGCGCTCCTCTAGCCACGCTGCGAGGCCGGCTTACCGGCCTACAGATCTCGGTCGTCACCGGCGGGCCGCGGCTCGGCGACCTTGAGGCGGGCGCCGTCGCCACCACCCTCGCAGACGCCGCCTCCGCGGTCTCCGGCGGCCTCGCCTGCGCAGCCAACGCCCTGCTGATCCTCGCCCTGCTCCCCGGCTTTCGCCGTCAACGCTCAGACGGCGCCGCAGATCAGATCACTCTCCAGCAAGGCGGCCTCGCCGACATCNGGGACGAACGTCATCACGGCGACCTCAGCCGCGATCATGCCGACGCGGTAGGGATCATCAGGCCGCATGAAGGACGCGAGCCTCCGCAAGCACCCGGCCGCGGCTGACCCACTCCAGCCCTGGACTTGGGTACCCAAGCACCTCGCGGGACCACGCACGACCACAATCGACGCCCAACGACCCGAACCCACCACCGAGAGTTACAACCGGAGCCGTCAGTTCGAGAAGCTGGCAATGTACGAACCGACTTCCCGCATCCGCTGACCTGCACCTACGGAACCTCGCCGACCATCCCGACCGATAGGTCAAACCCCACTTGACCAGGTCAGAAGCTAGACACGGAGCGTGGCGGGGCGGGTGGGGCTCGAACCCACGACCGACGCATTCGTCTCGCCCCGGGCCGCGAGCCGTTCGGCGACATCGGTGCTTCCACATGGTGGGCCCGGGTGGCGACGACGCCGCGGGGGGCCGCGGCAGGCTGGTCGCCCGGCGGGCGGGGTGGTCGGCGGGCGGGGTGGTCGGCGTGGGGTGTTTGGATGCCGGCGGCCTGGCCGAGGTGCACGACCGGCAGCCGGCCGGCCGCGCATCCCCGGGCGGCGTTCGCCGCCGGCCCGTGGCCGGCGGCGAAATTTACCGCAGGCCGCGCCGGCATATTGGTTTACCCGCTGGATACACGCACCCTAAGCTGCCGAAATGACGGATACCCGTTCGATACCCATCCCGCGTTCCCGTCCGGCGGCTGCCGGCGGCGGCGCCGCATTCCCCCTCCGCCGCATTGTGGTGGTCCGACCGGTCGGTCACGGCGAACCGGCCCGCGCTCGTTGCCCCGAAGACCGTCCGACCCCGGAGTTTCTCCTCTTATGCGCCGCTGTTCCCGCCTAGCCCCCGCACTGGCCCTGCTCGCCGCCGCGACNCTGACCGGCTGTGCGTCCCATGAGGCGAAATCGGCCGGGTGCGTCAGTCCCGGAGTCACGCCGAACGAGGTGAGAATCGGGCTGCTCTATCCCGACTCCGGTGTTCTCGCGCCTACCTTCAGTTCCTCCCGGGCCGGCATCGACGCCCGCATCGGCCTGGCCAACGAGCACGGNGGCGTCCACGGCCGGAAGATCGTCTACGACTGGCAGGACGACCGCGGGACCGCCGACGCGAACAGCCAGGGCGCCCGCACTCTGGTGGAACGGCAGAACGTCTTCGGCGTCATCGAGTCCTCCTTCTCCGCCAGTGGCAGCGCCCAGTACCTCGCCGACCGTGGCGTCCCGGTGACCGGAATCGCGACCGAGAACATCTGGTCGCACTACCGGAACATGTTCTCGTTCTCCTACACCGACGGGAACGCGGTCGACACGTTCGGTACCTTCGTCCACAACCGTGGCGGAAAACGCGTCCTGCTGGTGCAGGCCGCGTTGTCCGCCAGCGTCTCGGAGCTCACCTCGAAATACGACCAGAGCATCCGGGCCGCCGGGCTAGACCTGGCCGGAATCCTGAGCTACTCGTCGCAGACCGACAATCCCGCGGATACCGCGCGGCGGATCACCGAGTCGGGCGCCGACACGGTCATCTTCCTCATCCAGCCGCCCGACTATCTCCAGGTGCTGAGCGCCCTGCGCGGCGCCGGTCGGCTACCGGGACTCGTCATGGCGGTCACCGGTTATGACCGGCAGCTCCTGGAAACCTCGGGTGCGCAGATGGCCGGGCTCGTCATCCCCGTCTTCTACCGCCCGTTCGAACTCGGCGGCGCCGCCGTCGACACCTACGAGAAGGCGGTGACCCGCTTCGCCCCCCAGATCCCGCAGGCGCAGCACGACTTCGCCCTGATGTCCTACGTCGACACCGACATGTTCATCCGCGGGTTGGAGGCGGCCGGCCCCTGCCCCACCCGGNGGGCGTTCATCGACGGGCTGCGGTCGGTGACGGACTACGACGCCGACGGTCTGATCTCGCCGGTCGACTTCGCCCACGGGCTCGGCAGGACGACGAACTGCTACTCGTTCGTCCAGGTCAGCCCGACGGGCACGGCCTTCGACGTCATCGACCGGGACCGCTGCGGACGGGAGATCACCCAGTAACGGGAGATCACCCGGTAGCCGCCCGCGGCCCGGCTCGGGCCCTTCCCGGTCACGGTCACGCGGCCGGGGAGGGCCCGCCCCCCGCGGGCGCCGTCACCAGGTGACGGGCAGGTGCGCGGGGCCCATGACGAAGTTCGACCGGGTCCACTCCATCTCGCCGGCGGGGNGGATGCCGGGGAACGCCCGCAGCAACGTGGTGATCATCGCGATGGCCTCCGCCCGGGCGACATGGGCGCCGAGGCAGAAGTGCTGGCCGAGGCCGCTGAAGGCGAGATGCCGGTTGGGCGAGCGGGTGATGTCGAACCGCTCCGGGTCGGCGAACTCCCTCGGGTCCCGGTTGCCGGCGCCGTAGTAGACGCACACCTTGTCGCCGGCACTGATGCTCCGCCCGCCGATCTCGACGTCGCGCAGGGCCGTCCGGCGGTTGTACACCACCGGGGTGACCCAGCGCAGCATCTCCTCGACGGCGGCGGGCATCCGGCCGTCGAGGTCGGCCTGCAGCAGCTCGCGCTGGTCGGGATGGGTGAACAGGGCGTGCAGGCCGCCGCCNATCAGGTGCCGGGTGGTGTCCCCGGCGCCGACGATGAGCAGGGTCATGTTCGCCGAGAAGTTCTCCAGGCTCATCGGCGCCCCGTCCACCTCGCAGGCCGCGAGCATCGAACAGACGTCGTCGCCGGGGTGGGCCCGGCGGTCCTCCCAGACCTGGATCGAGTACCGGATCAACGCCTCGGTCGCGCCCTGGCGCTCCTGCTCGGTGTAGGCGCCGCCGCCGAGACCGATCTCGATGTACTCGTAGAGGCGCACCGCGTCCTCGCGGGGGATGCGCAGCACGTCGNCCGTCACGTAGGCGGCGATCTTCCCGGCCACGTCGACGGCGAGGTCGCACCCGCCGGCCGGGCGGATCTCGTCAACGATGGCCTCGGCGGCGTCGACGAAACGGGTCATCCGGCGGCGCACCGCCGAGGGCATGAACCCGGGGACGACCGCACGGCGGATCACCGTGTGCAGCGGCGGGTCGAGGTTCACCATCGACTTGTCCTCGGTCTCCATGAAGTCCTCGATCATGGAGACCGGCCAGTGGGAGAAGTTCTCGTCGTCGCGGTTGACGGCGCGGATGTCCTCCCAGCGGGTGACGGCCCAGAAGCCCGGCCCGTTCGGCTCGTCGTTCCAGTGCACGGGGTCGTGCTCGCGCAGCCGGGCGTAGAGGGCATGCGGATGCCCGTGCTCGAAGCTCGCCAGGGAGTAGAGGTCGATCGACTCGGTTTCCACGATCGTCATGCGGTTGCTGCTCCCGCGGTCGAGACCGCCGGCGCCGCGGCGGGCAGAGTGATCTCCTGGAGGATGGTCGCCGAGAGTGTCGTGATCGCGAGGCGACCGTCGGNCTCGCNCATCGTCACGTGGTAGTCGCCGACGCCGTGGGCGGTGCCGTCGGCCCGGCCCAGCCAGTACTGGAAGTAGCTGCGCACGTCGACGGAGCCGTCGGCCTCGACGTCGACGAGCAGGTTGGACACGAGGTGGCGGGCCCACTGCCGCTGGTCGAACAGCGAGGCGAGGATGNCCACCACGGTGTCCCGCCCGGCGAAGACCTGCTGGGTTCCCGGGCCGCCCTCGACGGTCCCGCCGGCCACGACGAGGGCGGCGTCCGCGGCGAAGACCGCCCGCAGGGCGCCCGCGTCGCCCTGGTCGATCGCCCGGCAGTAGCGGTGCAGGACCGTGCCCGCGCGCCAGCCGAGCTCGGCCGGCCCGCGGTCGTCCGGTAAGTCAGGCATGCAGCCTCTCCCTTTCGTCTTCGTCCCGTCAGCGTTGTCGTCCGATCACCGGCTCCGCCGATCGGCGGTGACGCCGGATCAGCGGTCGATGACCATCCAGAGGTTCGCCACCGAGCTGCCGGCGTCACAGACGACCGCCTGCCCGTTGACGAGCGAGGCCTCGTCGGAGACCAGGAAGCGGTGCACCCTCGCCACCTCCGCCGGGTCCGCGGCCCGGTTCATCAGCGCCTGCGCCGCCGGCCCGCCGCCCGGCCCGGCCGACGCCGGCGCCGACGCGGGCGCCGTGTCCGCGTCTGCCTCGGCCTGCGCCTCGGCCTGGGCCATGAGCACCGGCAGCACGTCGGTGTTCGCCAGCAGGTTGGTGGCGACCCCGCCCGGGCAGGCGCAGTTGACCCGGATCCGATCGGTGACCAGCTCGAAGGCGAGGGCCCGCACGACGGCGACGATGCCGCCCTTCGACGCGCTGTACGCGGCCTGCCCGGCCACCCCGGTCAGCCCGGCGATCGACGCCGTCGCCGACATCGCCCCGCCGCCCGCGCGGCGCAGGGCCGGGACGGCGGCGGCGAACGTGCGGATGGTGCCCGCCAGGTTGATGTCGAGGATGGCCGTCCACCGCTCCTCGTCGAGGTCCTCCAGCCGCCGCGCCACCGCCGGACCGCCCACCGTGCCCGCGTTCGCGATCACCGTGTCGAGGTGGCCGTAGGTGGACTCGGCGGCGGCGACGGCCGCCCGCACCTCGTCGAGGCGGCGCACGTCCACCCGCTGGAACACGGCCTCGCCGCCGGCGGCCACGATCTCCTTCGCCACCGCCTCCCCCTGCTGGTCGATGTCGGCGACGACGACCCTGGCGCCGTCGGCGGCGAGCACCCTCGCGGTCGCGGCGCCGATGCCCGACGCCGCCCCGGTGACGAGTGCCACCCTCCCCCGCAGACTCATGACGATCTCCGATCCTGGATCTTCCGACGGGCTCGCGCAACAGACGCGACGACGCGGCTGCTCAGAGTGCCTTCGCCGCGGCCGCAAGGCCTTCGATCAGCTCCCCCGCCTCCGCGGCCGAGCGCAGGCGGTGGTTGGGGCCGGCGACGGCCATGGTCGCCCCGGCCTCGAGGTAGGGCTCGGCGGCGGCGACGGTGCGTGCCGCGTCGATCCCGCCGGCCGCGTCGGGCACGGGGGGCAGCGGCACCCGCACGACGAGTGTCGCCGGGTCGCGGCCGGCGTCGGCGTACGCAGAGCGCAGCGCGGTCACGCCGGCGCGCACCTGCTCGGCGGTGACGCCGACCGGCGTCCACCCGTCGCCGAGCCGGGCGATGCGGCGGACGTTCGCCGCCGTCGCGGCCACGCCGTAGTAGAGCGGGATGCGGCGCTGGACCGGCACGGGCCGCGCGGTCAGGCCGTCGAGGCGGCCGGTACCACGGCCGACGGCGTCACCGCCGGCGGCGTCGAGGCGGCCGGCGTCGAGCGGTAGGGAGAACGGCTGCTCGCCCCAGGCCAGCCGGCAGGTCTCGATCACCTCGTCGAAGCGGCGCCGGCGCTCGTCCCAGGCCAGCCCGACACCGGCGTACTCCTCGGACTGCCAGCCGGTCCCGACGCCGAGCTCGACCCGCCCGTGGGAGATCACGTCGAGGGTCGCGACCTCCTTCGCGAGCACGAGACCGGGCCGCAGCGGGGCGAGCAGCACCGCGGTCGACAGCCGGATCCGCTCGGTGACCGCGGCGACCGCGGCCAGCGACAGCAGCGGATCGGGCCAGGCGGTGTCGGGCGGGTGGCCCCAGGGCCCGTACGGGTAGCGCGAGGTGTCGGGCGCGATCACGAGGTGCTCGCCGAAGCACAGCGAGTGCAGCCCGGCCACGTCGGCCTGGCGGGCCATCGCGAGGAAGGCGTCGAACTCGCCGTCGGGGGCCAGGCCGGGCCGGGCGAACAGGCAGAGGTCCACGGGGGCGATCTCCCTCCAGCACCGGCGCGGCCGGTCCCCCGGCACCGTCGCCGCGAGGATTCGCAGACCGTAAGATCGCCCCCGATTTTTGTCAACCCAACGGTCGACGGAACAGCGGCGCCGACCCCGCCCGCGCCGCCACCCCACCGCGCACCGCCCGCGCCGCCACCGGCCGCCCCCGCGCCGCGTTCCTCACGCCTGTGCCGCGGTAGGCCTACGGTTCGGCGGCTGCAGCGGGAAGTCCTTGGCCACCGCGGCCGATGCGGTGCGTTCTGCCCGGTCTGGGCCCATCGGACCGTGCATTCCGTACCGCAGGGCGCCTCCCGCGCCCGGCCTGGATGATCGTCGTGTCCGCGGAAGCACGCCCCGCGCCACGACCCGCCAGTGTGACGACGGCTCGACACGGTCATGCAGATTCCGCTGACCGGGCCTGTCGGTGGCGCCGCTCGGTCGCCCGCAGTCGCTTGCGATCCACATTCGTCGCTCACGGAGCCGTTTCGCCCGCCCACCCGTCCAGATCCCGGCCAGATCCCGGCCAAATCCCGGCCAGATCCCGGCCAGATCGTGCCGAGGTCTCGGCACGGTTCTCCGGCCAAAAAGCGTGCCGAAGCCTCGGCACGTTTCTGTACTCATCTGGTCACACGCCAGGAAGCGGGCGACGGGAGCGGGCGGTTGTCGAGACCGGGNAGTCGCCGAGACCGGGCAGTCGCCGAGACCGGGCAGTCGCCGAGACCGGGCAGTCGCCGAGACCGGGCAGTCGCCGAGCCGGCGACCCGGCCCGCCGGCTGGCCGGACCCGGCACGAGGCGGCATCTCGGCCTGACTACCGCGGTGACCATCCCGACCGGGCCGACAGCGCCACCAGGACGACAGCGCCACCAGGACGACAGGGCGCGGTCATACAGATTCGNGCAACCGTGCCGCGCCGCCGGAGAGCCCGGCATCCATGGCGACCCGGCATCCATGGCGACCCGGCATCCATGATCATGTGAGGTCNCCGCGCCGACGCTCCTAACGGGCCCGGATCACCTGGCGCCGACGAGCCGTCCCGATCACAGACGCGGACGCGGACTAAGTCTCTCGCTTGACGTTCTAAAGCAGGTGGCTTAGAAATCGACGTCATGGCGTGGGACTTCGAGACGGACCGGGCGTTCGCCGAGCAGCTCGAGTGGGTCGACGCGTTCGTNCGGGAGGAGGTCGAGCCGCTGGATCATGTCCTGCGGGAGCCGTTCGACAAGACCGACGAGGTGGCGAACGCGATCGTGCAACCGCTGCAGCACCTCGTGCGGGAGCGCGGGCTGTGGGCCGCCCACCTCGGGCCCGAGCTCGGCGGATCCGGCTACGGGCAGGTACACCTCGCGCTGCTCAACGAGATCCTCGGCCGCTCCCGCTGGGCGCCGTCGGTGTTCGGCTGCCAGGCGCCGGACTCCGGCAACGCCGAGATCCTCGCCCACTTCGGCACGCCCGAGCAGCGGGCCCGCTACCTCCAGCCGCTGCTCGACGGCCGGATCAGCTCGTGCTATTCGATGACCGAGCCGCAGGCCGGCGCCGACCCGACGCTGTTCCGCGCCTCCGCCCGCCTCGACGGCGACGAGTGGGTCCTGCGCGGCGAGAAGTGGTTCTCCACCAACGCCCGCTACGCCAGCTTCTTCCTGGTCATGGCGATCACCGATCCGGACGCCGGCCCGTACGAGCGCGCCAGCATGTTCATCGTGNCGGCGGGCACGCCCGGTCTGGAGATCGTCCGCAACGTGGCACTCGGCCACGAGGCGCCCGAGCTCGGCGCGCACGGGTACGTCCGCTACGACGACGTGCGCATCCCGGCCGATCACCTGCTCGGGCAGCGCGGCCGGGCGTTCGCGATCGCCCAGACCCGCCTCGGCGGCGGCCGCATCCACCACGCGATGCGGACCATCGCCATGGCCCGCCGAGTCTTCGACGCGATGTGCGAACGGGCCCTGTCGCGCCAGGTGCGCTCCGNCCCGCTGGCCTCCCTCGGCGTGGTGCAGGAGCAGATCGCCGACAGCTGGATCGAGATCGAGCAGTTCCGCCTGCTGGTGCTGCGCACGGCCTGGCTGATCGACAAGCACAACGACTACCGCCGGGTCCGCCGCGACATCGCCGCGGTGAAGGTGGCGATGCCGAAGGTGCTGCACGACATCTCCCGCCGCGCGCTGCACCTGCACGGCGCGCTCGGGATCTCCAACGAGATGAACTTCGTCGAGATGCTGGTCGCCGCGGAGCTGCTCGGCCTCGCCGACGGTCCCACCGAGGTGCACCGGGTCACGATCGCCCGCGAGGTCCTCAAGGATCACCGCGCGGTCGAGACGCTGTTCCCGAGCGACCACCTGCCGACCCTGCGGGAGGCGGCCACCCGCCGGTTCGCCGACCGCCTCGGCGGCGGCGGTCTCGGCGGCGGCGGTCTCGGCGGCCTCGATGACGGTGTCGCCTCGGCGCAGGCATGAGCGGGGCCGTGGACGGTCCGGCGGTCGCCGTGCCCGGGGTGGACCTCGGCCGCCTGGCCGCGTGGATGGACGACCAGGGTCTGCCGGCGGGGCCGATCACCGCCGTCGAACGGCTCGCCGGCGGCACCCAGAACGTGCTCGTCCGGTTCGACCGCGGCGGGCTGCGATTCGTGCTGCGCCGTCCGCCCGTGCACAAGCGGCCCGACAGCGACCGGACGATGCGCCGCGAGGCCCGCGTGCTCGCCGCGCTCGCGTCCACGGCCGTGCCGCACCCCCGGCTGCTCGCCGCCTGCNCCGACGAGACCGTCCTGGGCGCGGCCTTCTACCTGATGGAACCGGTCGACGGCGCCAATCCCACGGTCGAGCTGCCCGCCGGTTACCGGACCTCGCCGGGCTGGCGGCACCGGCTGGGTCTCGCGATGGCCGAGGGGGCCGCCGCGATCGCCGCCGTCGACCACGTCGCCGCCGGCCTCGCGGATCTCGGCCGCCCCGACGGCTACCTGGAACGCCAGGTCGGCCGCTGGCGTAGTCAGCTCGAGAGCTATCACACGCTGCCCGGCTACCCGGGGCCCGAGGCACCGGAGCTGGATGCGATCGGTGCCTGGCTCGACGCCCACCGGCCCGACGACTTCCGCCCCGGGCTGGTGCACGGCGACTACCATCTCGCCAACGTGCTCGTGACGGCGGACCGCCCGGCGCTCGCCGCGATCATCGACTGGGAGCTGGCGACCATCGGCGATCCCCTGCTCGACCTCGGTGGCCTGCTCAGCACCTGGCCCGGTCCCGAGGGGCCACCCCCCGGGGCGCTGGGCGTGCGTCCCTGGGACGGGTTCCCCACGGCCGCCGAGCTCGTCGCCCGCTACGGCGAGGTCAGCGGCCGGGACCTGCGGTCCCTGCCCTGGTACGAGGTCCTCGCCGGCTACAAGATCGGGATCATCCTGGAGGGGACCTACGCCCGCGCCTGCGCCGGCCAGGCCGATCCCGCGGTCGGCCGGCAGCTGCGCGCGACCGCCCGGCGGCTGTTCGCCCAGGCGAGCGCGCGCATCGCGGCGGCATGAGCGGCGAGCACACCCGCCGCGACCTGCTGCTGGCCGCCGAGCGGCTGTTCGCCGCCGGCGGCATCGACGGCCCCAGCATGCGTGAGATCAGCAAGGCCGCCGGCCAGCTCAACACGAGCGCGCTGCAGTACCACTTCGGCGACCGGCAGGCCGTTCTCGCCGCGATCATCGACCGGCATCACCGGGACATCGAGACCCACCGGCTCGGCCTGCTCGACGCCCTGGAGCTCGACGGGGAACCCCCCGTCGGGCTCCCCGGGAAGATCCCCGGGGAGCCCGACGGGAATCCCGGGCTGCGCGCGCTGGCCGCCGCGCTCGTGCTCCCCCAGGCGGCCCGCCTCGACCACCACGACGGCGGACCCGAGTATCTGCAGATCATCGCCGAGGTGACCGCGCGCCCCGAACACTTCGCCACCAGCTTCGCGACGGCGTCGGCCGCACCGAGCATGGTCCGCTGGCGCGCCCTGGTCACGCCGTTCCTGCCACCCGCCGCGGTGGGCCCGCCGCTGCACCGCCGGTTCGCAGCGATCCGCTTCCTCAACGGGGAGCTGGCCACCCGCGCCCGGGAGCACCACCGCCCGGACCACCGCCTGTTCGCCAGCCACCTCGTCGACCTGGTGACGGCGATCCTCGCCGCCCCGGTCTCGGCNCAGACGAGCCGGCACATCCACTCCGACGCGCCGAGCCCCGTCGACCGGTAGTGTCGGAATTCGGNGCGAGGCCGGATGAGAGCCGAACACGCAGCTCACCGGGTCAAGCCCAGCGGGTCGAGCAGTCGGAGCGGCCCGGGTCGGTTGTGCCCGCGGCCGTGCCGCGCGGCCGTCAGGGGGAGCGAGGCACCGCGGTCGATGCTTCGGTACATGCTGCCGGTGACACACCGGCCGGATCGTGACGGCGCGGTGAGCCGACACCGCCACGTCCCCTTCTTCCTGGCCCTGGAGATCGCCTCGCAGGCCTGGGCGCGGGCGCTCGCGACGACCTGTGAGGGGCTGCTCTCCCCCGCCGATCTCGCCGTCGTCGACGTGGCCAGCACCTACCGCCGGGAGCTGTTCACCGGCGACGTCCTGTTCGACGTCAGCCTGGCGAAGTTCGGCACGAGCTCGCTGACCTTCGCCCTGGAACTCACCCAGCACGACCACTCGGNGGCGAACCTGACCGCGACCCTGGTCAAGGTCGACGCCGACCGGCTGCACTCGATGCCCTTCACCGCCGAGCAGCGCGCCGGCCTGGAGCGGCTCCTGCTCGTCTGACCACCACNCCTGGCGCCGTCCGTCCTGCGGTGCCCGTCCGTCCTGCGGGCAACGGTCTACCAGGGCACGTCGGCGAGCAGCGCCTCGACGCGCGCTCGCACCCCCGCCGCCGTCTCCGGGTTGGTGAGGATGTGAACCCGGTCGGCCTCGACGCCCTCGAGCGCGATCCGGGCGACGTCCGCCGGTAGCAGGACGGAGCCGCCGCGCTGCGCCGCCCGGTCGGCGAGGGTGTCGGTCGGGTCGGGTGTCCGCGCCCCCGCCGGCCGGTTCGCCCGCGACGTCTCGCTGAGCGCCGTCGCCACCGGCCCGGGGCACAGCACGCTCGCGCCGAGGGTGGGGGCGACCGCCCGAAGCTCCAGGTCGAGCGTCTCGGTCAGCCCGATGACGGCATGCTTGACAGCGTTGTACGGCGTCAACGTCGGCAGCGGCATGAGGCCGCCGACGGACGCGGTGTTGAGGACGTGGCCGCCACCCTGGCGGATCAGGTGCGGCACGAAGTGGTGCACGCCGTGGACCACCCCGAGCAGCGCCACGTCGATCAGCCAGCGCCAACTGGCCAGACCCTGCTCCCACATCGGCGCCGGCCGGCTCACCACGCCGGCGTTGTTGCACACCAGGTCCACCCGGCCGAACCGGTCGATCGTGGCCGCGGCGAGGGCGCCCACCTGGTCGGCGTCGCCGACGTCGGCCGCGACCGCGAGCGTCGTGGCCCCGGCCGCGGCGAGCGTGGCGGCGGCCCGCTCGACGGCGTCGGTCTGCACGTCGGACAGGACGACGTGAACGCCCCGGGCGGCCAGCGCCTCGGCCAGCCCGTACCCGATGCCGCTGGCCGCCCCCGTCACCACCGCGACCTGCCCCTGTTCGATCCTCATGAAAAGTCCGTGGGTTCACGCCATCCGAAGGTTGTTCAGNCCGAACCCAAGTGGTGGTCAGGCGGGTTTGCCGGTCCGGGCGCTCGGGTTCACGGTGATTCCGAGGGGCCGTTCTCGTGAGGGCGGGTCAGCAGCTGGCGTGCGTTGTCGGCGTAGCGGATCGCGGTGGCGTCACAGACACCGAAGACGGCGG
>NZ_LJFZ01000056.1:0-10045 GCF_001420875.1 Frankia sp. AvcI1
GCTCGGAGCTGCGCTTCCCGGCCGACACGACCGCGGACGAGCGGCGCGCCCGGGTCGAGGAGGTCATCGGCCAGCTCGGGCTGTCCGCGCACGCCGACACCCGGGTCTCCCGGCTCTCCGGCGGCCAGAAGAAGCGCACCAGCGTCGCGCTCGAACTGCTCACCCGACCGTCGCTGCTCTTCCTCGACGAGCCGACCTCCGGCCTCGACCCGGCCAACGACCAGTCGGTGATGGAGACGCTGCGCGGCCTCGCGAAGGGCGGCGGCGCCGGGTCCACCNACGAGAGCGGCCGGACCGTCATCGTCGTCACCCACAGCGTGCTGTTCCTGGACCTGTGTGACTTCATCCTGGTGCTTGCGCCCGGCGGTCACGTCGCCTACTTCGGCCCGGCCGACGGGGCGCTACGCTTCTTCGGCAAGCAGGACTTCCGCGAGTTCGCCGCAGTGTTCCGGGAACTGGAGGCCACCCCGGGCGAGGAGATGGCCGCCCGCTTCCGGGCGTCGGAGTTCTTCGTGCCCTCCGCGGTCGTGGCGCCGGCGGTGCGCAAGGCGCCACCGGAGCTGCCCAGCGTCCGCCAGCAGCCGGTGACCGCGCAGCTGTCGACGCTGACCCGCCGGTACTGGCGGGTCGTCCTCGCCGACCGGTCCTACCTGCGACTGATCATCGCCTACCCGTTCCTGCTCGGCATCGTGCCGCGGGTGCTCAAGGCTCCCGACGGCCTGGGGCCGCTACCGCAGTCACCGAACCCCGACGCCACCAAGGTGCTCGTCGTGCTGGTGCTGTGCGCCTGCTTCATGGGGATGGCCAACTCGATCAGGGAGATCGTCAAGGAACGCGCGATCTACCGGCGGGAGCGGACGATCGGGCTGTCCCGCACCGCCTACCTCGGCTCGAAGATCATCCTGATGACCGCCATCACGACCGCGCAGTGCCTGGTCTTCACGCTCATCGCCGTGGTGGGTCGTACTCCGCCGCAGGCCGCCGCCCTCGNCTCGCCGCTGCTGGAGTGCCTGCTGGCGGTGATCGTCGCTGCGCTGGCGTCGATGATGATCGGCCTGTTCGTCTCCACCCTGATCGACAACGCGGACAAGGCGATGCCGATCCTGGTCCTGGTCACGATGGGGCAGCTCGTGTTCTCCGGCGGGCTGACCTCCATGACCGGGCGGCTCGTGCTGGAGCAGATCAGCTACCTCGTCCCGGCCCGGTGGGGGTTCGCGGCGCTGGCGTCCACCGACGACATCAACGTGGTGAGCAAGCTCGGCAACCCGACCCTGCNCACCGATCGTCCCGACCGGCTCTGNGAACACACCGCGGGTACCTGGGCGCTCGACATCGTGATCGGCATCGGCATCGGCGTGATCGCGCTGCTACTCACCACGGTCATGCTGCGCCGGATCGAGCCCAAGGTCACCCGGGCGGCGGAGGCCGCGCCGGCGGAGGGCACGGGGCCGCCCGGGTTCAGGCCTGGTCCGATCCGCGGCCAGTCGCAGCCGCCCACGGGTCGGCTGCCCCTGCGCGGCTGACCAGATCGGCTGCCCCAGCGCGGCCGACCAGGTCGGCGACCTCCTCGCACCAGTTGGCCAGACCGCAGAGCTGGTAGGTCAGGGGGCCGTCGGCGAGCGCGGGACGGTTGTGCTCGAACAGCACGTGCCCGGCGATCTGCACGGCCCAGCTCGCCGCGAACACCGGCAGGCCGATCCGGGGCCGGGCGAACACGACCGGCAGCGCGAAGGCCACCCCCGGGATGCCGACCAGGTGGGTCAGCCGGATGGCCCGACCGGTGTGCTGGGACCGGTAGTACGCCATCTTCTGGGCGAACGGCGCCGAACGGTCGGGCACCGCCCTGCCGGCCGGCCCGGATCCGTGCGTCCCGCGTCGCATGGTCATAACCGCTACCTCCCACGTCTCGCCGGCCGTGGCACCGAGGTCAGGTCCCCGCCGGGCCCGGACCGGCTCGCCCGCCGGTCTCTCGCCCGGCCGTATCCACGTTGCCAGGTGCCGCGCCCGCGGGGTAGGACCCAGAGATGGACAAGGCGAGCGCATCGGCGCAGGCGGGTCCGTCCCGCCCGGGCCGCCTGCTCGCCGTCCTGACGGCCGCGACGCTGCTGCAGTGGCTCGGTTCCTTCGCCATCGCCCCGCTGCTGCCGCTCTACCTGGCCGACCGGCACATCTCCGCCGCCGGCGTCGGGGTCGTGATGGCGGCGTTCTTCCTTGGGGCTCTGCTGTCGCAGTACGCCGCCGGGCGGGCGGCGGCGGCCCGCGGCCACCGCGGGGTGCTGCTCGTCGGGCTCGCCGCCTACGGCGCGGGCTGCCTCGGCCTGTTCGCCTCGACGGGGATCGGGATGGACGCGGCCATGCGCGTGCTGCAGGGCGCCGGCGCGGGCGCGTTCGAGGTCGCCGCGCTGACCGCGGTCGCCGCNACGGTCGCCCCCGGCGCGCAGGGCCGCGCGTTCAGCGCCATCTACACCGGGCAGCTTCTCGGCGTCGCACTCGGTCCGCTGCTCGGCGGATTCGCGGGCGAGCACCGGATGGACCTGGTGTTTCTGGGCAGCGGCGCGGCCGCGGTGCTGGCGTCGCTGCCGGTGCTGTGGCTCCTGCCCGCGACCGTCCGCGCCCGATCGGTTCCCGCCGTTGCCACGGCTCCTGCGCCCGCCCCGGTTACGGGTGAACCCACGATCTCGACTGCCGCCGCGGGGAGCAGCACCTCGCCGGGTTCGCAGGGCGATGCCCCGCCGGCCCGGCTGCTGCTGCGCCGCGGCGTCCTCGGGCTGCTGCTGGTCGCCGGGTGCGACGGGTTGATCAGCGGGGTCTACGAGACCTGCTGGAGCCTGCTGATGGAGCGCGACGGCGCGTCCACCACGCTGATCGGCCTCACCTTCACCCTGTTCGCGCTGCCCTACCTCGTCTTCGCCTGGCCCGCCGGCTGGCTCGCCGACCGGTGTGACCGGCGCCGGCTGATCGGGGTGACCACGCTCGTCCTGTCGGTGACGGTCGCCAGCTACCCGTTCCTGCACTCGATCCCGCTCATCATCCTGCTGAGCTGCGTGGAGGCGGTGGCCCTCGCCGTTGCCTACCCCGCGGCCCAGTCCCTGCTCGCCCAGGAGAGTGCCGCGAGGGACGGTACCGGCCGCGGCCAGGGTCTGTTCGCGACGACGCAGACCGCCACAACCGTGTTCGCGGCGCTGGCCTCCGGGGCGCTGTTCGCGGCCGATCCGCGGCTGCCGTTCGTGCTGGCCGCGATCGCGGCGCTGGTCACCGCCGCCCTGCTGCCGCCGCTGTGGCGGGAGGTCGCCGGCACCGTGGCCCAGATCCAGGTCCAGGTCGGATCTACGGCCCGGGGGGCGCGTCCGGCCGGGACGGCCCCGGGTCGGGAGGCCGCGGCGACGCCCGGCCGGCCGTAGGCCCCGGGTCGGTCCCGGCGGCGGCGTTCGTGGATCAGTTCGCGAATCCGGGCGTCCGTTCGGCCACCGCGTGCACGGCCTGCGCGAGCAGGCTGACGGCGGTCGGGATGTCCTCGCTGNGGATGCCCGCATAGGACAGGCGAAGGTGGCCCGACTCCTGCTCGCCGATGGTGAAGAACCGGCCCGGGGCCACCGCCACCCCGAGNCGCCCGGCGCTGGTTGCCACCGCGAGGTCGTCGATCCCGCGGGGCAGGCGCAGGAAGAGGTTCACCCCGCCGCGCGGCGGGGCGAAGGAGCACTCGGGCAGCTCGCGGGCGAGCGCCGCGCCCAGGGCCGCGGCCCGCTCCCGCAGGGCGCCGCCCACCGCCCGGACCTGCGCCGCCCAGGCGGGCCCGCTGACCAGCTCGATCGCCGTGTGCTGAACCGGGCGGGCGACGAAGGAGTCGTCGACGATCCGCATGGCCGCGATCCGGCTCATCACCGGTCCGCGGGCGATGACCGCGCCGACCCGCAGGCTCGGGGCGAGCACCTTGGTCAGGGAGAGGATCGTGATGACCTGCCCGTGGTCGTCGTCCTGCCACAGCGGGGGCGGCGGCGTCACGGTGGCGAAGCCGAGCCAGCGGGCGAAGTCGTCCTCGACGATGAACGCCCCGGCCCGCCGGCAGATGTCGAGCACCTCGCCGCGGCGCTGCGCCGCGAGCACGCTGCCGTCCGGGTTGGCGTAGGTGGGCTGGATGACCAGCAGCCGGGCCGACGTCCGCGCGAACGCCTCGCGCAGCAGCTCGGGCCGGATTCCGTCCCGGTCGCCGGGTACCGGGATGGGGATGTGCCCGGCGCTGCGGGCGACGGCGAGCGCGCCGGGGTAGGTGGGGGTGGCGAACAGGACGGGATGGCCGGCGGGCAGGATCGCGCGGAACGTCGCCGACAGCGCGCCCTGGCTGCCCGGGGTGATCAGCACGTTCTCCGGCTCGGCGCCGATCTGCCGGCCGAACCAGCTCCGCAGCTCCGGGATGCCGGCCGTGGGGGAGCTGGCCCACGCGTCCGGCCGCCGCGCCGCCCGGCTGGCGGCGGCGGCCAGCCGGGTGTCCGCCCGCAACCCGGGATCGAGGTAGCCGGCTCCCAGCTGGAATCCCGGGCTGCCCATGAGTTGGAACAGCACGTCGAGGCCGGAGGTCTGCACGGGGCTCGGACCGAGTGCGACCTGCTGCCAGTCGGTGTCGCTGGCCTGGACGGTGCGTCGCGCCGAGACGAACGTGCCCGCGCCGGGCCGGGTCACCAGCCGGCCCTCGGCGACCAGCCGGCCCAGCGCCCGCTGCACGGTCACCGGGCCGACNCCGAGCCGTTGCTGCAGCGTCCGCGTGCTGGGCAGCTTCTCGCCGACGGCCCCGTCGTCCGCGAGTCGGCGAAGCTCTCCCACGACCCGATCGATACTGCTATCGTTGACCATGACAATGGACAATAGCGCTATCGTCTGCCGGCTCGGGGTGCTTTCGCATCTCGACCATCTCGGGCGGGTCCACGATGCCTGAACTCCTGCTGCTGGGGCTGTTCGCGGNGCTTGTCGGACTGGCCGCGATGTACGGGCCGGACACCCGGGACCGGGGCTACGGCCTGCCCGCCCCGCGGCCCCGCCGTCGGGTGTTGCGGCCGGGTTCCGACCGCCGGGCTGCCGGTCTCCGGCTGGTGTCGTCCCGCTGACCCGCCGCTGTCCGGCCGGTATCCACCGCTGTCCGGCCGGTGTCGGCCGGTTTCGTTCGGTGTCCGTCGCCGTACGGTCGGTCTCGGCGCCATCCGGGGAAAGCCGTGGTTGTCCGGGGAGCTGTGCCTGTTCGGGGTGTGCCGTGGCTGTCCGGACGGTGTCGCCTGCGTGTCTGTGTGCGTCCGGTCGACCCGGAGGGGAAGGCATTCCGGCCTGGTGGCCCCTGGTTGGGCCGCGGGCTGAACGCGCAGGTCANACCGTGTCCGAGCGTTGCTTCTCTTACGNCAATGTTAAGATCCTCAGCGTTTGCTAATGGCCGAAACCCCCCGCGGGCGCTCGATAAGCTGGCGCTATGGTGAGCCGTCCGGAGTTCGCCGCCGTGGGGGATGGGTATGGAGATCGTCTTCTTGTGCGAGCAGTATCCGCCGATCATTTGGGATGGGGCGGGTGTCTACACGCACGACATCGCTCACGCGCTGGNCGCGCTCGGTCATCAGGTCCATATAGTCTGTGCACAGGGGCGTCGCCGCACCGACGAGGACCATGACGGCGTCAAGGTGTACCGGCGTCCGTTGCTCCGTTTGCCGGTGAGCAGATATCTGGGCCCGCTGGGCCGGTCGTTTCAGGGCAAGAACCATCCGCGCGATTCCCTGTCCCTGCGTGTGGTCCTCGCCGTCTCCTACGCTTTCTGGCTGCGCCGCCTCGGACTGCACCCCGACGTCATCGAGACTCAGGACGGCGAGACCCGCGGCCTGCGCACCGCGGTGCGCCGCGACGTCCCCCTCGTGATCCACCTGCACACACCGACGATGATGGACGTCCGCCTGCGTGAGGGTGAGCTGCACGGCAGGGGCGCGCTGGCGGACCGGATCGACCGGTTCTCCGCGCTGCGCGCCGACGCGCGGACGGCTCCGTCCGAGCTGATCGTCACCACCCTGCGCGGCTTCGGTTGGCTGAAGAAGAACACCGACGCCGACGTGATCCCCTACCCGTTCGACCGCTCCTCGTACGTCGCCGTGCCGCCGCCGCAGCAGACCGACCCGACGCTGCTCGTCGTCGGCCGGCTCGAATGGCGCAAGGGCCTCGACGTGCTGATCGAGGCCGCCGCGCTGCTCGGCGAGCGCGGCGTCAAGCCGACGGTGGTCTTCGCGGGCCAGTCGTCCGGACTCATCGACGACATCCCGACCGGCACCTGGCTGGCGCGTCGCGCCGCCGAGCTCGGCGTCACCTGCCGCTTCGCGGGCCACCTCACCCGGCCCGAGCTCGTCAAGGCGTACGAGGAGGCACGGGCGGTCGTCGTCCCGAGCCGGTTCGAAAGCTTCTCCATCGCCGGCCTGGAGGGTATGGCCTCGGGTCGGCCGGTCGTCGCGACCGCGACCACGGGCGTCGCGACCTGGGTGGCGAAGTGGGAGGGCGGCACGGTCGTCCCGCCGGAGGACGCCCCCGCCCTGGCCGACGCGCTGGAGCCCTTCCTCACCGACCCGGAACTCGCCGCCGCGGTGGGCGCCCGTGGCCGGGTCGGCACCGAGGAACTGGAACCGAAGCGGATCGCCGCCCTGCGCGTCGCGGTCTACCAGAAGGCCATCGACCGCCACCGCACGCGTCGCCGCTTCGGCCGCAGGTCGACGGCTGTGGCCTGACCGGCTGTGGCCTGACCGGTGTGGCCCGTGACCGGTGTGGCCTGAGAGCGGCGGGCGTCGCGGAGGCGCCCCTAGGCTGGCGGGCATGAGTGCTCTGGCGGGCGTCGCCCTGGAACACCCGGTCATGAACGCGGCCGGCACGTGCAAGTCGGTGGAGGAGGTCGACTCCTTCGCCCGGTCCGCGGTCGCGGCGATCGTCGTCGGCTCGATCACCCGCCAGCCGCGGACNGGCAACACCGGCAATGTCTACTGGCCCGGGCGGGTCTACTCGATCAACGCGCTCGGTTTGCCCAACCGCGGCCTGGCCTACTACGGCGAGCACCTACCCGGGATGGTCGAGCGGGCGCACGAGGCGGGCAAGCCGCTGATCGTCAGCGTCGCCGGGTTCGACGTCGGGGAGTACCAGGAGATCGCCGAGGTTGTCGCCGACGCCGGCGTCGATCTCGTCGAACTCAACCTGGCCTGCCCCAACGTCTGGGACGGCGGCGCCCAGAAGCGCATCGCCTGTTTCGACCCCGGCCAGACCGCGGCGATCTGCACCGCGGTCGGCGACGCACTGCTCGCGCGGGCCGGCGGTGATCAGGCCGGCCGCGTCCCCTACGGCGTCAAGATCTCGCCCTTCTCCGATCCGGCGGCGCTCGCCGAGCTCGCCGCGGTGCTCGCCGAGCTCGCCGGGCGCCCCGGTGGTCCGCGCTTCGTCACCGCGGTGAACACCTTCCCCAACGCCCTGGTCGTCGACGCCGATCACCGTGCCGTCGTCGACGTGGAACTCGCCGGGATGAGCGGACCCGCACTCAAGCCGGTCGGTCTCGGCCAGGTGCGCCAGCTACGCCGGCTGCTGCCGGACACCGTCGACATCGTCGGGGTCGGTGGGGTCGGCGAGGGACGGGACGTCGCCGAGTACCTGCGGGCGGGGGCGGCGGCCGTCCAGGCGGCGACGGCGTTCTGGAATCGCGGCGAGGACCCGTCGGTGTTCGGGTCGATCCTCGCCAGCTGGATCGACGCCGGTGGGATCGATCCGGTGGACTCGGCGATCCGCTGACCCGCCGCGGGCGGCACTCAGCCGCCGGCGGCCAGGCTTCTCGGCAGCTCGACGTCGGTGGGACTCGCGGGCTCGGCGGCCGGCTCCGGACCGCTGCCCGGCACCAGGGAGATCCGCCGATCCGGCGGGGGGAACGTCAGCCGGAAGGTGAACGCGGTCGCGGTCGGCCCGTGCGTGCGCAGATGCCGAACCCGTTCCTCGGCCTCCGGCGTGCCGGGACGGTGCCCGGCGGGCACCCACCACAGGGCGTTGGTGGCCCGGGCGGTCGGATGGAACCACTCCCGCCGGCGCCGCAGGAACGCGCCCTGATCATGACGGAAGACGAAGTCGGCGAGGGCGTCCGCCGACTCCCAGACCGTCAGGTTCACGATGACGGTGAGGTCGGCCTCGGCGTCGAGCCGGAACGTGTGCACGGCCGCGGTGCCCTGCGCGGGCTGCAGCCGCCAGACGAAGCNGGGCTGCCCGTCGCCGAGGTCGCTCACCGGCGCGAGGCCGGCCAGGATGTCATCCGGCGCGGGGGAGTCGAGCGGGGCGAGTACCCGGGCGATGTTGACCTGGGCCAGGTGGTAACCCGTCATGAAAGTAGCCTAGGGACGTCGCCCCGCATCCGCCAGGAATGACCCGCACTCACCCCCTGATGGAGACCGGCGTGCCGACGGGGAGGATTCCCGCAAGTTTTTCGATGTCGGCGTTGCGTAGCCGGATGNAGCCGTGGCTGGCGTCGGTACCGACCAGGTCGGGGCGGTTCGTGCCGTGCAGCCCGATGATCCCGTCGGCGCCGTTGAAGCGGGTAATCACGTCCGAGAAGCCCGACAGGCCGAAGGCGTAAGGGCCCCACGGCCCGTTCGGATCGGCGGGTCGCAGCAGTTCGGTGAGGTAGAACCGGCCGGACGGCGTGGGGGTACCGCCCGTTCCGATACCCACCGGCAGGCGAGCGATGACCGCGCCCTCCCGCAGCACGGTGAGCCGATGCGCGGAGCGGTCGACCTGTAGGTCGTACGGGGTCTCGGTGACCCGGNTGTCCTCGGCCCGTAGCCATCCCCGCGACCCGTTGGGTCGCACGGGCAACTGGACCAGCAACCAGTGGGCCCGGCGTTGCTCCACCGCGAACACCAGCGGCACGCCCTCCCGGTTGGGGTTGGCGAGCCGCCCCTGCGGCGCGCCGGTGTCCGGGGACGCGAACCAGGTGATCTCGGGGACGACGGCCTGGGCGACGAGGTGCCGCCCCGCCGCGAGGCCGGCCGGTTCGGTGCCGGCCGGTTCGGTGCCGGCCGGGGGAGGCGTCGCCCGGGCCTGCGACGCCGGGGCGGCGGGTCGCGCCGGGGCGGCCGGTCCGGAACAGGCGCCGAGCAGGCAGCCCGCGGCCAGCAGCGCCGCCGCCAGCAGCGCCGCCGCCACGGATGGGCTGCCGCCCCGGGGCGGGATGCGGGTCGGGAGCGCGACGCGGGTCGGGAGCGGCCTGTCGACTGGGGGCGGGATGCGGGTCGAGGGCGACCTGTCGGCAGGGAAGAGGAGGCCGGCCAGGCGCCGGACCGTGCGGCGCCGAAGCGACCTGCCGAGGCCCGGCGTCGGCGGACGGCTCGTGTCGGTGCTGCGCATCCAAACCCCCTCGGCCATCGTGCGATTACTTTACGTAGCCATCCGGGTGCCTGCACTCGCGCCGGCCGAGAGGGCTTCGACGGAGTCGCCGATCATGTCCGGCGGACCGGGCGGGACGAGGCCGGATCGGGCCGGACCGGGGTGGGTCGGGGTGGGTCGGGACGGGGCGGCCGAATACGCCGGACGACTGCCGCCCCCGCCGCGCACTGCGCGCGGGTGCCAGCCGGTCGTCGCGGGGCCACGTGGTCGACACGCATTTCCGCTCATTCTCCGGTCATCTGTCGGTGCGCGCGAAAATGAGGACGGAAAGCTGAAAAAGACCGATGGCGCGCCGCCGAGTTTGCGCTTCCCGGCGAGCTGGATACGCTTCCCGCGGCCTTGGTTGGTTGCTTTTCCGAAACCGTGGGGGAGAACTGTGCGGAGATCGATGAGGACCCGGGCGGCAGTGGTCGCGCTGTCGAGCATGGCCACTATTTTCGTCGCGCTGGGACCANCCGCCTCGAGTGCCTGGGCGTCCGGCGAGGGAGACACGGTCAAGCAGGCCCAGAGCTGGGGCGGCGACGACTGGCGCAAGGACGACTGGCGTAAGGACGACTGGCGCAAGAACGACTGGCGCAAGGACGACAAGCGCAAGGATGACTGGTTCAAGGACGNGCGCAAGGAC
>NZ_LJFZ01000056.1:10425-16045 GCF_001420875.1 Frankia sp. AvcI1
CCGACCGATAGACGGGTGAGCTGATCGCGTTGCGGTGACATGCTGGTCGCGAATCCGTTCAGCGAGACCGGCAATCACCCGCCGGGCGGCCTGGCCGCGTGGCCGGNCCCGCAGGAGATGGTGTCGGTCGTCCGTCCCGACGGCCGACACCATCGACCGGTCCCCTAGAGCCGGCGGGCGAGGATCCGGTAGGCGTTCGCGCGCGAGCCCGACGTCAGGTAGGGCCGGCTCACCTCGTCCAGGACCAGGCCGCCCGCGAAGGCCGGCACCAGCGCCGCCGCGGTCAGGGCCCGCACGGCCCGTGCCCGGCGGGGAACTGCGGTGGTGCGCCAGGCGGCCGACGGCGACGGCGCGAGCCGTTGCAACAGGCCGTACAGGGCCATCACCGGGTCACCCTTCTGGTGCACCTCGCCGAAGCGGGTCTCCTGCACGGCGAAACCACGTTCCTGCAGTGCCGCAGCCACGTTGGCGGCGGGCATCAGGTGCTGGTGCTGCGGGATCAGCCAGCCCGGCCACAGCGCGCCGTACAGCCGGGCCGCCGGACTGTCGGGATTCGGCACCTCGATGAGCAGATGACCGCCCGGTTCCAGCACGGCGGCGGCCGCGTCCAGTTCGGCCCGCGGATCCCTCGTGTGCTCCAGGTAGTGGAACATGCTGATGATGTCGTAGCGCCCCTTGACCTCGGCGGCGAGCTCGGGGAAGAAACCGCGGTAGGCGTGGTCCACCCAACGCCGCCGGGCGGCCTCCTCGATGCCGGCGCCGATGTCCAGGGCGTCGAACCGGGTGCCGGGCCAGACGGTTCTCGCCACATTGCAGAAATGCCCGTGGCCGCCCCCTACGTCCAACCAGTTCCGGGGAGTCGGGATGGCCTGGCGGGCGCGGTCGAGGTAGGGCTCCGGGCTGAATCCGAACACCTCCTCCAGCGCCGTCGCGCCGAGCCCGTCGTAGAAGTCCCGGTAGTAGAACTCCAGCCCGTCGAGCGACAGGCGCGGATTCTGGAAGACATGGCCACAACCCGCGCACCGGTCGTACCGGAACTCGCCGGGTTTGCCCTGCGCCACATCGCGGCCGAGCAGGCGCGTGCTGAGCTCGCCGCCGCCGCACCATGGGCACGTGCTGCGCGGCCGCTCGAAGAAACGGTCGAGACCGTCGGCGAGATCCGCCCGGTAGGCGGCGCGCCGGCGGGCAAGCTCGGCCGGGTCCGGCCGCCCGGCCGGGCGGCCTACCAGAGTGGCCGCGCAGTCGACGGTGGCCGCGGAGCCGAGGGTGGCCGCGGAGTCCGGGGGAGCGTTGAGCTGTTCCCGCAGGCTGCCGACCGATCCCCGCACCTGCGCGGCGGCGATCCGGCGACGGGCGAGGGCGCTGCGGCGCAGGGTTCCCGAGGACACCCGCACCCGGCCCCCACCGACGATCACCGGTTGCAGCCAGGACATCCCCAGCGCGGCGAGAGNAGCCGGCGGATTGCTCGCCGCGCCGAGCAGGATCGCGCCGTCACGCAACGCGGGCAGGAAGAGCCGGGCGGGTTCCCAGGCGTAGGCGGCCCGCTGGACGGGCAGTCGGGTGGCACCGTCGTCCGGCGTCCGCCCGGCCAGCCCGGGCAGGACCGCGAGGTCGGTGCTGGCGGCGGCGTGCCGCTTGCAGACCTGGATCACCGCGACCAGTTCGGCGTCGGCGAGGTCGGTGAGTTCCGAGCGCTCGACGAGGCGGGGGTCGGCCGCGGCCGGGAGCCCGGTGCGCGCAAGCACCCCGCGGTCGACGAGGACCGCCTGGAACGCCCCGCGACCACGGGCGAGACGGGCCGTCCGGTAGGTCGCCGGCTCCACCATCCTTGCCAGGTCGAGGATCCGGTGCGCGGCCAGTTCCGCCGGGATCAGGTCGAGCACATCCAGCCCGTGTCGGTGGGCGTGCGCCTCGGCGGCGCGGCGCTGGCCCGGGGTGAGCGTCAGTCCGGGGACGGAGAGCAGGACATAAGGGGAGCTCCGCCCGGTGCCGGGCGCCTGGGGCGCGGCCTGCTCGCCCGCTCCGGTCTCGCCCGCTCCGGTCTCGCCTGTCTCGATCACCTCGAGGGCGTGTAGGCGGGCGTGCAGGCGGATGGTGTTCAGCCCGATCCCGATCCCCGACCACCACCGGTAGCCAGCCGCGGCGCGTCATCACCATGTGCACTCCTTCTGGCGGTCCGGTGGTGGTCACGGGCCGGTGTCGGGGGAGAAGCTCCCGAAAATACGCCCGGCCATCCGGCGGACCTCGGCGCGACCCGGGGTTGATCCGTCGGCGGACGATGACCGCCGACATCGTCCCCGGCCACGCGACATGCCGGCGACGAGCGAACCGACATGCCAGCCCGGCATGTCGGTGGGCGCGGGCCGAGCCGGCCTCGACGCCGACTCCGGCCGGGTGCGCGGGGGTGATCGTCGTCGAACCGGCGCGGGGGACTCACGGGTGGGGATCCGACCTCGGACACCCGCGTGTGGGTGGATTGAGGGGATCTCGGCCTGTGCCGTTCGCCGCGGCACAGCGGCCCGGCGCGGTGCCGAACCCCGCCGGGGCAGGGAGAGCTGAAGAGCGGGTGACCGGGATCGAACCGGCATGGCCAGCTTGGAAGGCTGGGGCTCTGCCATTGAGCTACACCCGCGAGGTGATCGAGGCGAGCTTACCCCGTAGGATAAGCGTGCAACGCCTCGGGGCGTAGCGTAGTGGCTAGCGCGCCTGCTTTGGGTGCAGGAGATCGGGAGTTCGAGTCTCCCCGCCCCGACCGATAGCCTCGGCGTGTCACCCCGTCCAACGTCGTACCAGGAGACCGCCGCGCCGTGAAGGCCACCAAGGAGACCCTCAGCCCGACCCGGGTCAAGCTCACCGTCGAGGTGCCCTTCGACGAGCTCAAGCCCTCGCTCGACGCCACCTACCGCAAGCTGGCCCGCCAGGTCCGCGTCTCCGGCTTCCGGCCGGGCAAGGTTCCACCGCGGATCCTCGACCAGCGGCTCGGTCGCGGCGTGATCCTGGACGAGGCCGTCCAGGAGGCGCTGCCGCAGCTCTACTCCGAGGCCGTGCAGGCCGAGGAGGTCGACGTGCTGTCGCGGCCCGAGGTGGACATCACCGAGTTCGCCGACGGCGGCCAGCTCGTGTTCACCGCCGAGGTGGACGTCCGTCCCGAAGTGGCGCTGCCGGAGTTCGCCGACCTGTCGGTCACGGTGGACGCCGTCGAGGTCACCGACGAGCAGGTCGAGGAGCAGCTCGGCGCGCTACGCGACCGGTTCGCCCAGCTTCAGCCGGTCGAGCGGGCGGTGCAGACGGGCGACTTCGTCTCGCTCGACCTGTCCGCGCAGGCCGACGGCAAGCCGATCGAGGGCGCCGAGGCGACGGGGCTGTCCTACGAGGTCGGCAGCGGCAACCTCATCGAGGGTCTGGACGAGGCGATCGTCGGTGCCGCCGACGGCGAGTCCCGCACGTTCACCACGGAGCTGCTGGCGGGCGACCAGGCGGGCCAGCAGGCCGAGGTGACCGCGACGGTCCGCGGGGTCAAGGAGAAGGAGCTTCCCGCCCTCGACGACGACTTCGCCACCACCGCCAGCGAGTTCGACACGCTCGACGACCTGCGCGGGGACGTACGCAGTCGGCTGGAGCAGTCGCGGCGCACCGAGNAGGTCGGGCAGGCCCGGGAGAAGCTGCTGGAGAGCCTGCTGGAGCGGGTGGAGGTGCCCGTTCCGGACTCCCTGCTCGCAGGTGAGATCGAGGCCCGGGAGCACCGGCTGTCCCACGAGCTGGAGAACATCGGCACCGACCGCGCGACCTACCTGGAGACGCTCGGCCAGACCGCCGAGGAGTTCGACGCCGAGGTCCGCGAGACCGCGGGCAAGGCGATTCGCTCCCAGTTCATCCTCGACGCGGTCATCGACGCCGAGTCGATCGGCATCGACCAGGGCGAGCTCATGGAGCAGGTGATCTACCGCGCCCAGCGCTCCGGCCTGCAGCCCGACGTCTACGCCCAGCAGCTCGCCCAGGGCGAGGGGCTGCAGGCGCTGATGGCCGACGTCCTGCGGACCAAGGCGCTGTTCCTGTTGCTCGAGAACGCCAAGGTCGTCGACGGGGAGGGCAACCCGGTGGAGCTCGCGCTCCCGGCCCGCCCGGCGCCGGACGCCGACGAGGACGACGACCACGCCGGCCACGATCACGAGGGCCACGATCACGCCGACCACGACCACGCCGACCACGACCACGCTGGCGACGACGCGGCAGCGGAGCCGGCCGAGGCACCGGCCGCGACCGCGGCGGTCGACAGCGGAGACCGCGACATCTGACCCTCGTGGCAGGCCGCGGGGCGGCTCGCGCCGCGGCGATCTCGGCTCTTCAGGCGGCCTCCGGACTCTGTCCGGGGGCCGTCTGGCGTTGCCGTCGGGCCCCCGGCGGACCCTCGCCGGTGCCCGGCGGGCGGGGTCGCGCGGGCGTCCGGACTGGCCGGTCCTCACGCCCAGCGCGAACATCGAGCCTGAAGGGCATGAACTTGCGCGTGTCACANATAGTGTCGAGCCGGTCAATCAGCCGCCCCATGTGAGGAAGCCGAGGAGCTGACCGTGAGTAACCTCGCAGTTCCGCGCCTACCAGTTCCGGGTCCGGAGCTCCGTTCGCCCGGCCAGGGTGGACCCGCCTTCGACGACCAGGTGTTCAACCGCCTGCTGGCCAACCGGATCGTCTTCCTCGGATCGGTGGTCGAGGACTCGATCGCCAACGCGATCTGCGCGCAGCTCCTGCTGCTCAACGCGGAGGATCCGACCCGGGACATCTTCCTCTACATCAACTCGCCGGGTGGGTCCGTGAGCGCCGGCATGGCGATCTACGACACCATGCAGTTCGTCGAGAACGATGTCGCGACCGTGTCGCTCGGCCTCGCCGCGTCGATGGGCCAGTTCCTGCTCTGCGCCGGGGCGCCGGNCAAGCGCTACTCGTTGCCGCACGCGCGGATCATGATGCACCAGCCGTCGGGAGGGATCGGGGGCACCGCCTCCGACATCGCCATCCAGGCGGAGCAGATGCTCTACACCAAGCGGATGATGCAGGAGCGCATCGCGTTCCACACCGGGCAGCCGATCGAGCAGATCNAGCGCGACTCCGACCGGGACCGGTGGTTCACCGCCGAGGAGGCCAAGGACTACGGGTTCGTCGACCACGTGGTCCAGCAGGCCCGCCAGGTTCCCAGCGAGGGGCCGGTGAGCTGAGCGGACACCCCGCTCACCGGACCNAACCCGTCATCCGTCCCCGGAGGCAGCCATCATGTTCCACGAGACGCTCTACCAGCAGATGAGGTCCGACCAGGCCCGTCAGGCCGCCGGCCAGCCGCAGGGCCGCTACGTCCTGCCGAACATCATCGAGAAGACCTCCCGCGGCGAGTACGGCATGGACCCGTACTCGAAGCTGCTCAAGGAGCGGATCGTCTTCCTCGGCGTGCAGATCGACGATGTGTCGGCGAACGACGTGATGGCGCAGTTGCTGTTCCTGGAGTCGGAGGATCCGGACCGGGACATCTCGATCTACATCAACTCGCCGGGTGGGTCGTTCACGTCGTTGACGGCGATCTACGACACGATGCAGTTCGTGCGGCCGGACATCTCGACGATCTGCATGGGGC
>NZ_LJFZ01000057.1:0-6647 GCF_001420875.1 Frankia sp. AvcI1
CTCTGTGTCATTCGGTGTACCTTTCCGACCTACCCGATCAAGGTAGATCGATCCTGGTCCACCTCTGGCTTACACAGTCGTCATGACACGCCCGGCAGTCGCTGGACGGTGNGGGAGCCCTTGCGCACCACGCTGATCAGCTGCTGGCCTGGGTCGGCGTCCGCCTGCGTGGTCCCCAACAGCTCGCTGGCCCGAGCGCCTGTCGACACGTAGAACGCGACCAGCGCGCGGTCACGGTGGCTGAGCAGGGCGGCGAACAACTCGTTGAAGCGCTCGTCCGGGATCGCGCGAGGCACCCGCTTCGGAACCGTCGGCCGATACAACCCGACCCTGGTGTTGCGGAACGGCTCCAACGGATTGTGGTGCGCATGCGCACGCCCCTCCTCCCGCTGCCGAACCAGCGGAAAGGGATTGACAGCCGGTCCGCTTCCCCAACGCCGATGACAGTCGTAAAAGGCCCGCAGCACCGTCTCGCTATGCGCGACTGTCCGGGCCGCGTACTNCGCTCCCGGCGCGGGTCTACCCGTGACCGGATTGGGGCTACCCGCCCCCGACGCCCTCCTCCTTCCCGGGCCGCTCGCCGGCTTGTCAAGGACCCGCAGCCAGCAGGAAAAGTCACGTGCCTCGATTCTCCCCGCCGCATCCCAGGACAGGCCGATCGCCCACAGAAAACGGAACCAGCGCAGGAGATCCAGGNCATAGGAACGTTGAGTCGCCGCGGACCGACCAGCCGCCTGCAGATCCTTCAAATAGACTCGGGCGGGCTCGACCACCTGACCGGAACCGTCCAGCAGCAGGTACGGCTCCCACAATTCGCCCGTGTCCCGCAGACACCCGATGNGGGGCACGACCAGCATGGTCAAGTCCCGCTGGCCACTCCCGTCATCTACCATCGCCCCACTCCAGTCGACAGGAACGGCGAGCAGGAGCTCACCACGCCGGAGAACCATACGATCCAAGTAGTCTGCCTGTCCCCACACTCCATTCACGGCAACGCAGGAAAAGCGACGCGGATCGCCATCACACCAAGGAATGGTCACCTCAGCTCCGACCTGCGGGGCGCGTGATTCCCACAAGATTAGNCCAAATAGATTCCATGCGGACGACTGCTCCTCTGTGGGGCGCATCGATCATTTCGGTAGCTGAGATCGCGATCCCAACGTGGGTCACGTCGGTCCGACCGCTCCCGAAGAACACCAGGTCCCCCGGCGCAGGCGCAGTACCCGTTGGCAGAAGTGGACCCGCGTCATACTGCTCCTGAGCGGTCCGCGGAAGATCCACCCCGGCCGCTTCATAGGCAGCCCGCGTCAACCCCGAGCAGTCAAACCCACCCGCCNCCCGAACCCCGCCGCCCGGTAGTTCAGTCAACTGGGGGCCGTCCCCACCCCACAGGTAGGGGATGCCGATCTGGCCCTGGGCGTAGAGGACGGCGGCGTAGCCGGCATCGGACGCGGTGGTGTCGGCCCCTGGGCCGTCAGTCGAGCCGTACTGGGTGGCCTGGGTAACAACCTGGGCGATGTAGGCGCCGGAATGGTTGTAGTCCCACAGGGCGCCGGTCAGGTCGGTGGCGACGTGGTTGTCGCATAGGTAGGCCGCGGCGGCGTAGATCGCGTCCTGGGGGTTGTAGAGCGACGGCGGGTTCGCGCCGCCTGCTGGTAGTTGGTGACGAGCGACGACGTCGGCGAACGTCGGGGCGAGGAACTGCATGGGGCCGCCGGCGCCGGCGCTGTTGGTACCGCTGGCCACGCCCGGCANCCGACTGCGTCCATGATCGGATTCGACTTTGCCGATGGCCGCGAGCGTCGTCCAGGACAGGCCGGGGCAGGTCGCTGCTGCCTGCATGTAGAGGGTCAGGTAGTCGGCGGGGACGTCGTCGAGCGCGGTCTGGCTGGGACTGCCGCCGCTGCCGCAGCCGAGGAACCAGCCGACGACCGGCACGCACAGGACTCGTTCTGCCAGTTGGGCGGCGGCGGCGCCCATGAGCACGATGAGCAGGACTACGGCGGCGGCGGCCCCGGCGAGGTATTTGGTCGTGGCCGCTCACCCCCGGTACTNTTGGGCGGCGGCGGCGCCCATGAGCACGATGAGCAGGACTACGGCGGCGGCGGCCCCGGCGAGGTATTTGGTCGTGGCCGCTCACCCCCGGTACTTCTCAGGGGGCATGGGCGCGGGTGGGCGCAGGCCCGATCCGGTGGGGAGGGCGTCCGGCCGGTCGGACACCGGCGCGGGTGCGGGCAGTCGGGGCCACGCGCGGGGCAGCTGGTCGAGGGGGAGCCGGCCGGCGCGGCTGGAGGTGAGGGGCAGCCAGCGGGCGGGGGCCGGGTCGAGCTGGTCGTCGGGTGGGGCGAGGGTGGCGGCGGTGGTCGCGACCGGGACGGTGTGCGGCTGGTCGAGCCCGGCGACGGCGTCGGCCAGGGCGCGGCGGGCGCGGGTCTCCCGGTTGGTGGTGGGGAACCAGAACAGGACCGGGGTGGTGATGCCGGTCGAGGTGGCGAGCCGCCCGTATTTGCTGATCTTCGCGGCGAGGCGGGCGTAGGGCTCGGTGGCCCAGTCGAGTTCGAGGAACCATTCGAGGTCGCCGCTGCGGCTGGTCCAGCGGCCGTAGGCGTCGGGGCGGACGATGTCGCCGAACGCGCGGCGGGTCCGGGCCTCCGACCACCAGGCGGTGAGGGTGCCGGGCGGGTTGGGCTGGCGGGCGTGGGCGATGAGGTGGGTGAAGAAGCCGTTGACGGCGACGCGGTGGGCGAGCTGGGGCCAGTAGGCGACGCCGAGCGCGCGGTCGTGCCGGTAGCCGGTCGCGNCCAGGTCGAGGCCGTCTTCGGCGGCGAGCAGGGCGGCGCCGGCGACGTCGCAGACGTAGTGCGCCGGGGGCATGCCCTCACCGAGGGGGCTGAGGGGCTGGAAACGGTCGATGACGCGCCAGCGGTAAAGCTGGAGCAACCTCTCGTTGGCGGTGCGCCGCGTGGGCCAGCCGACCTGGACGAGCTGGTGGGTAGTCAGGACCCGGTGCTCGTAAAGGAGCCGGGCAATCCAGCGGTCGCGCGAGCTGAGGTGAGGGGTGAGGTTCGCCAGGTGTTCGGCGTCGGCGACGACGCGGGCGGCGGGACGCAACGGGACGCGCAGGGCGCGTTGCGGCAACGGTTTGGCCATCGATGGTCCTTCGTGGTGGCAGCGAGGCGCGCGGTCAGGCGACGCGGCGCGGGTCGGAGGTGGGCCGCGGACCCGGACCGGTGGGAGCCGGCGCGGCGGGGGTGGCCGCGCGGCGGCGCAGCGCCCGGCGGATCTGCGCGGCGCGGCCCGGCACCGGGGCGGGGAGTTTTTCCGTGACGACCGTGAAGGCGGGAGCTTCTTCCCCGCCGACGACCAGGCGGGCGGCGGCGTGGAACACGCCGAGGTTGGCCAGGTCGTGCTCGGCCAGCCGGGGCTCGACGTGGCGGGCGAGCCGTTTCGCGTCCGCCGGGCTCACCGTGAAATAGATCTTGCTGCGGGCGTTGGCGCCGATGCTTTCTTCCAGGTGCCGAGGCAGCTGGGTAAGGTTCTGATGCGCCAGAACGATCCCGAGCCGGTAGCCGCGTGCGGCGGCGAGCATGTCCTCCAACGCGTACGGAAGCGTGAGGAAGTTGTGGGCCTCGTCCAGGTACAGACTGGCGTCGGGCCTTTTCCCTTGGGGCAGGCGGGCGCGCCGGGTGGTGGACTGCCAGACCNCAGAGACGACGATCGAGCCCATCAGCGCCGCGGTCTCGACCCCGAGGGCGTCTTGGGCGATGCGGACCAGGCACACCCCGCCGTCGTTCAACACCGCGTCCATGTCGACAGTCGAGGGGCCGGCCGCGATCGCGGCCCGCACAAACGGCCGCAACAGGAACCCACGGAGTTTGTTCATCAGCGGGGCGACGACGTGGCCTCGCGCGGCCTCGGAGAGGGCTTCGTACCAGGTCCAGAAGCCGGCCAGGATGTCGTCGTCGATCTCACCGAGTGCCCGGTGGCGGTAGGCGGTGTCGGTCAGCAGTTTCGGCAGATCCGTGATCACAGGAACGCCGGGTTGAGNGGCAAGGGTGAGCAGACCGGCGCGGAAAATATCCTCGGTCCGGGGCCCCCACGAGTCGGCGTACACCCGGGAGAAGATCGAGACGAGGTTGTCGACGGCCCGCCCCCTGTCGGGCTGGTCCAGCGGGTTCAGGCACGGCGGTCGGCTGTTCGACTCGGCGTCGAACAGAACGAGGCGGTCGAGGGCGTCCAGGGGGTAGCGGGCGAGGATGTCGATGATCTGGTCGCCCTTCGGGTCGACATTGACTACACCTCGGTGCGCGGCGACGTCGTCGAGCGTCATGCGGGCGAGCAGTTCGGATTTGCCCGCGCCGGTCGCGCCGAGGACGTGCAGGTGATGCCGGGCGTCCGGGACCCGCAGACCGACCGGCCGCGCCTGCCCGGCGTCGGTGCGCCCGATGGGGCGGACGTTCGGGCCGGGGCCGGCAACGCCGGGCGGCGGGGCGATGGCCTTCGCGCCGGCGCGTTGCAGGCCGGGGGTCGCCTCGTCGACCGGCAGGTGNGCGAGCGTGCCGAGTTCGGCGACCGAGAGCAGGTCGCCGCGGCCGAACTGCCGGGCGGCGAGGACGGGCAGCGGGCGGCGTAGCCGGACCCGGCGGTAGTAGTTGTGGTCGCCGTAGGCGGCGAACGCCGACGCGATGGCGTGCGCCCGGCCGCGTAGCTGGCTGGCCACCTGCGCGGTGGTGGTGTCGTCGGTGTGCTCGTCGAGGATCGCGGCGATGGCGTAGCGGACGCGGACCTCGTACTGGGCACCGCGCTGCTTCGTGACGATGGCGCGGTCCTCCGCGGACAGGGCCAGCGACGTCTGCGGGTCGACCTTCACCGTGGCGGTAGCCGTCCGGCGGCGCTGCCGGGTGCGGCCGGTGTGGGGTGTGAGCAGGTCCAGTAGGCCGCCGGCCAGGTGCGCCGAGCCGGCGGCGCGTAGCCGGCGGGCAGCCCGACGCGCTTTGGCAACACGGCGGCCGGTGACCGGCCGGGCCAGGATCTGCACCGCCGCCCGCTGGTTACGGGCCAGGCTGCCGGGCGCGCCGAGCAGGGCGCGCAGGGGGTCGGCGTCGTGGTCGACCCGGATGGGCAGCGCTTCGGGGCGGGCGAGGCGCAGTTCGCCGCCGGCGGCGAGCAGCCGCCGTCCCGGCCGGGCCACGACGGGCAGCGGCGCGCGGGCGGGGGTGGTGTGGGTGTGCGCGCCGGGCCAGGACGCCTCGACGGCTCGTTCCACCATCCCGTCGGGCACGACGCCNGGTACCCAGATCTGGATGCGGACCCCGTCGCCGGTGAACTGGTACTCCCACACCAGGTGCGGCTGGCCGACCAGGCGTCGCCAGCCGGGGCGGAGCAGGCCGAGCAGATTCGCCCACAGGGCGGACGCGCCCGCCGGGTCGACGGTGGGCGGGGCCAGCACGGTCACCAGGCGGGCGCCGGCGATCAGCCGCTGCTGGTAGCGGCGGCGCAGCCGCCGACGCCCGGTGAGTAGACCGGCGGCGGCGAGGATGAGCAGCGGGCCGGCGACAGGGCCCCAGACCAGCGCCCACCCCCGTAGCGCGCCGAGGATCTGGTGGAGGAAGCCCCCCGGGTCGGTCAGATAGGTGGCAAGCGGCGACGACGGCGTGGTAGCCGCCGCGGCGAACAGATCCATGGCTACGATCTCCCTGCGGATACGACGATGCTGGTCAGGCGGCATCGAGATAGATCTGGCCGTCGTCATCGGTCGAGTCATCCGGCACGGCGAGATCGAGAAAGCCGCCGTCGTCGGGGTCGGCGGCGAGTTCGGCCGGGTTGGTCGTGACCAGGCGGTGCTCGACATGCGAGGCCAGAGCCTGAAAAGCAACCCGCTGTGCCCCCGCCGCGAGGAGCCCCTGCCCGCGGTCGGCGGACAGCAGGAACTGCCGTTCGCCTTGGGACAGGTCGAACACGGCGGTGATCTCATCGATCGCCTGCGGTGCCTGCCTCAACAAAATTTGCGTGGCGGCGTTGGTGACGATCGCCTTGCCGAGGTCGGTGGCGAGCACGTCGGCGGTGTCCTGGGTCGCCACGGTGAGCCCGGCCCAGTACTTGCGGGACGACTTCGCCATCCGGAACAGGAAGTCCGCGCCCGCCTGCTGGCGCATCAGCAGCCACGCCTCGTCCACAACCACGAGCCGGGGCCGCCGGTCGGCGGGGTTCGACACCCGTCGCCAGACGGCGTCGAGGACGAGCAGCGTGCCGATGGCTTTGACCTCGTCGGGCAGGTCCCGCAGCGAGTAGACGACCAGGTGGNCGTCGCCGCGGCCGGTGGTCGGCCCGTCGAACAGACCCGAGAACGCCCCAGCCGTGAACGGGTGCAGCCGGGCGCCAAGCGCCACCGCCGCCGGGTCCTCCGAGGCGGCCAGCCGGGCGGCGAGATCGGCCAGCAGCGGCGCCGGCCGGCCCCAGCTACGCGGGTCGGAGCTGATCCCCGCCGCCTGGTAGGTCGCGGTGATCGCGACGTCGAGGGCCGCCCGTTCGGCCGGAGTCAGCTGTCCGACCAGGACGGAGATGACGGTGTGCAGGAACAGGCTGCGGCGCACCAGCGCGTCGCGCGGCGCGGTCCGACGGCCGTCCGGGGTGGTCTGGATGGGCAG
>NZ_LJFZ01000057.1:8667-15284 GCF_001420875.1 Frankia sp. AvcI1
GCACGAGGACGCCGGCGCCGGCCGCGACCGGCACGGCGAGCACCGCGAACACCAGCAGCGGCACCAGACTGCGGGTCGCGGCCCAGGCGAGGTAGAGCACGATGGCGGTCAGCGCGAGGATCAGCACCTGACGGGCGGTCAGGTTCGCGACGATCCGGTCCTCACGGTCAACATCGGCGGGTATGTGGACGGGATGCGTCACGGTCGGGGACCTCCGGGTGGTGGTGGTGCGGTGAAGCGCGGCATCGGGACAGCACGACGTGGCGCCGGCGGGCGTGGCGCTTGTGGCGTGGCCGGACGTGGTGCCTGCGGGCGCGGTCGGCGCGGTGGCGGCGGGGCCGCGGAGCGGCGGGGAAGGGGCGGGGGCATCGGCGGGCTGACGCCGGTGCTGCCCGGCGCCGGCGAACTGAAGATCACCGGCATGGCGGTGGCGGTACGGGCACGCCGTCCCGGCGCTTCGGCGCGGGGCGGGCTGCCCGCGGGCCGGGGCGCATTCGGCGCGCGGAACGACACCGGTGGGACGGGGCCGCGGGGCCGGATCGGTGTGGAGCGTTGCGCGGGCTCGGGGNTCGGGGGTTGGAACCGGACCCGCGCAGGAGCGGTAGGCGGCCGGAACGGCTGCGCCGGCGGGGAACCCGCCGCATCGGCGGTGGGGGACGCGTCGGCGCTGTTCGGGGAGCGGAACACCGGCGGGGACGGTGGCCCGGTCGGACGGGGTCGGGGGCGAACGTTCTGGCCGGGATCGCCGCCCGGCATCGAGGGGGGAAGGAAGACCGCGGGAGGCGGCGGGCCGGTGGCCTTACCGCTGGCGAGATCGTGCATAGGTACCGCCGGTATCGGTTGGAGGAACTGGGGG
Source organism: Frankia sp. AvcI1 (assembly GCF_001420875.1). NCBI lineage: Bacteria > Bacillati > Actinomycetota > Actinomycetes > Frankiales > Frankiaceae > Frankia > Frankia sp. AvcI1. The sequence continues at coordinate 9,524 of NZ_LJFZ01000057.1, forward strand.
GTGGTCCGGCCGCGCGGAGGCTGCCGTAGCGGCCGGCGCGTGATCGGGTTCTGTGCCTGTCGCCGAGGAGGAGGCGTCTGGCGGCGGCGGCCGGTGGGGGTGCGCTGGGGGCCGCGGCCGAACCGTCCGCCGCCCAGCAGACCCAGGGCGCGACCGGTGACGTAGGCGCGCACGATCCGGCCCAGAACGCTGCTGCCGCCCTGGCCGATCTTTGGCATCATCCAGAACGGGATCTTGAACAGGAAATAGATCAGGGTGATGGTTGCCAGCAGGTTCACCAGCCCGTCCGGTTTCGGGCCGAACACGGTGAAACCACCGGGGGCGAAGAACACCTTGAAAGACGCGATGAGAACGAAGGACTGGGCGATCTGGATGCTGATGCAGGCGAAGAATGCCTTCCACCACCAGTACGCGACCTTCTCGGTCTGCGGTAGAGCGTGTCCCGCGAGTGCCAGCGGTGCGGCTCCGATCAACGCNACGGTGATCGTGACCCGGGCAATGTAGGTGCACAGCAGCGCGACGATCGAACCGGCGAGAAACAACCCCAGGAAAATGACGAAGATGCTTCGGTTGACGACACCTGTGGCGCCGGTGGGCCCGATCGGTGGCGCGATCGCGCCGAGAATGATGTTCCGCAACTGTTGGGAGGCCGTGTTCGGGTCGAGTCCTTGCCCGAGGATCNCGGCGGGCAACGGNTTCGCGATTTCGATGATCTTGCCGGCCAGGAACTGGGACAGGGTCGCGGCCAGGAACCCGAGGGGAATGCGGGGAGCGATCTCCTTGATGGACGTCCGGGCCTGCACCGACTGGAACGTCATGATCGTGATCCCGCCGATCATGATGAGGATGCTGTAGGAGGCGACGGTGATGCCCCACGAGGTTGTCCACAGTTCACCGATCGCCGGCAGCTCCGACGGTTTCGGTGTGGTCAACAGCGTGCGACCCAGCAGATCCAACAAGGGGTTGAGAGCGGCGGTCACCAAGCCCCGGAAAAAGCTGTTGATCGCGCTGGTGATACCGCGGGTGATCCAGCCGACAATTCCGCCGCCGCCTCCGTCGCCGCCGGTATCGGGCGCGGTCGGGGTGGTGTGCGGGGTCGGGGGTGGCGGTGCGGTGGGCTGGGGAACGCAGTCCTCGTCATCGGCCGCGCAGGGTGGGGACGAGGTGCCGGTTCCGGTGCCGGAATCGTCAACGGTCCCGCCGCCGGGCGGGTTCGAGGTCGACGGCGTGCTCCCGCCGGAGGACGGGGTGGGCGTGGGTGACGATCCCTGTCCCGGGGGTACCGGGGACGGTCCGGGTTGCGGGTTCGGTGTCGGCCCGGTGGCGCTCGGCGTCGGGGCCGGAGTGGGAGCGGGGGTGGCGTCGGCGAAGGCCAGGGCGGGGCAGGCGACGAGCAGCACCACGGCAAGCGCCGCCGTCCCGACCAGCCGCAGCCCGCGGCCCCGGCGGTGGCGCCGCGGGCGGGCCGGCCTCCGGGCCGCGTGGGCGAGGGAGAGATACGCCGGCGCGCGGCGTGCCGGGACGGCGGCGGTCATGGGCTAGCCCCCGACGATCTGCTTGAGGATCGCGACGACGACCGGGGCGAGCGCGGCCAGCCCGTACCCCCAGCCCGCGTTGCGGAAGCTGTCCTTGGCTTTGCCGACCTCGCCGGGATCGCCGTTGGAGATCAGGTAGCGCACCCCGCCGATCGACAGGAAGACCGTCGCCAGCAGCGCCAGGATTCCCATGATCCAGTTGCGGACGTTGTTCAGGACGGCGTTCAGATCCGGCGCCACAGGCGCCGCCGGCGCCGGCGCGGCGAAGGCCGCCACGCTGCCCGCCAGCACGAGCGCGAGCACGAGCACGGTGAGCAGGACCGCGCGGCGCGCCACGGCACGCCGGCCGTCCGCGCGGGAGCGGACGGGGCGGGCCTCGGGCCGCGGTCGGGTCGGGTTCATGCCGGCACCCCCGCGACCGTCAGCGCCGGCGCGCCGGCCGGTGGATGTGGCCAGCGCGGGGTCTCGGCGGCCGGCGAACGCCCGGCACGGCTGGCACCGGCCGGGCCGGTGAGGTGGTCGACGAGGCGCTGCTCGGCCCGCTCCCGCAGCCGGGATGCCCGGCGGGGCGCCGTCGCGTGGCGGGCGGCCCAGGCGCTGATCGGCATCTCGTCCAGGCGGGTCGCGGCGATCAGATCGGCCTCGGTATCGGTCAGGACTCCGGCGGCGACCAGGCCCGCNAGGGGAATGCGGGGAGCGATCTCCTTGATGGACGTCCGGGCCTGCACCGACTGGAACGTCATGATCGTGATCCCGCCGATCATGATGAGGATGCTGTAGGAGGCGACGGTGATGCCCCACGAGGTTGTCCACAGTTCACCGATCGCCGGCAGCTCCGACGGTTTCGGTGTGGTCAACAGCGTGCGACCCAGCAGATCCAACAAGGGGTTGAGAGCGGCGGTCACCAAGCCCCGGAAAAAGCTGTTGATCGCGCTGGTGATACCGCGGGNGATCCAGCCGACAATTCCGCCGCCGCCTCCGTCGCCGCCGGTATCGGGCGCGGTCGGGGTGGTGTGCGGGGTCGGGGGTGGCGGTGCGGTGGGCTGGGGAACGCAGTCCTCGTCATCGGCCGCGCAGGGTGGGGACGAGGTGCCGGTTCCGGTGCCGGAATCGTCAACGGTCCCGCCGCCGGGCGGGTTCGAGGTCGACGGCGTGCTCCCGCCGGAGGACGGGGTGGGCGTGGGTGACGATCCCTGTCCCGGGGGTACCGGGGACGGTCCGGGTTGCGGGTTCGGTGTCGGCCCGGTGGCGCTCGGCGTCGGGGCCGGAGTGGGAGCGGGGGTGGCGTCGGCGAAGGCCAGGGCGGGGCAGGCGACGAGCAGCACCACGGCAAGCGCCGCCGTCCCGACCAGCCGCAGCCCGCGGCCCCGGCGGTGGCGCCGCGGGCGGGCCGGCCTCCGGGCCGCGTGGGCGAGGGAGAGATACGCCGGCGCGCGGCGTGCCGGGACGGCGGCGGTCATGGGCTAGCCCCCGACGATCTGCTTGAGGATCGCGACGACGACCGGGGCGAGCGCGGCCAGCCCGTACCCCCAGCCCGCGTTGCGGAAGCTGTCCTTGGCTTTGCCGACCTCGCCGGGATCGCCGTTGGAGATCAGGTAGCGCACCCCGCCGATCGACAGGAAGACCGTCGCCAGCAGCGCCAGGATTCCCATGATCCAGTTGCGGACGTTGTTCAGGACGGCGTTCAGATCCGGCGCCACAGGCGCCGCCGGCGCCGGCGCGGCGAAGGCCGCCACGCTGCCCGCCAGCACGAGCGCGAGCACGAGCACGGTGAGCAGGACCGCGCGGCGCGCCACGGCACGCCGGCCGTCCGCGCGGGAGCGGACGGGGCGGGCCTCGGGCCGCGGTCGGGTCGGGTTCATGCCGGCACCCCCGCGACCGTCAGCGCCGGCGCGCCGGCCGGTGGATGTGGCCAGCGCGGGGTCTCGGCGGCCGGCGAACGCCCGGCACGGCTGGCACCGGCCGGGCCGGTGAGGTGGTCGACGAGGCGCTGCTCGGCCCGCTCCCGCAGCCGGGATGCCCGGCGGGGCGCCGTCGCGTGGCGGGCGGCCCAGGCGCTGATCGGCATCTCGTCCAGGCGGGTCGCGGCGATCAGATCGGCCTCGGTATCGGTCAGGACTCCGGCGGCGACCAGGCCCGCCAGGACCTGTTCGGGACCGGCCTGGCCCGGACCGGACTGCGGTGCTTCGGCCGCGGCGACGGTCTGGAACAGGTCCGGGTCGGGATGAGGGGTTTCCCGCTGCTGGACGGTCAGCGCGAGCCCGGCCCGGTAGGCGGCCCAGCGCAGCCGCACCGCGATTCGCGGCAGGTCCAGGCGGACGGTGGCCGCCGCTTCGAGGAACCCGGTGAGCACCTCGGCCTGCACGTCGGCCGGGTCGAGGTCGCTGTGGCCGCCGAGCCGGGCGCAGACCGCGCGCAGGGCGGGCAGCGCCATGCCGGCGGCGCCGACTGTCCACGCGCCGCCGTAGCGGCGGGAGCGGCGGATCACCACCGCCCAGGCGGCGTCGCGGACGGGCTGCGGGCAGGAGCCGGCCAGTAGCCGGTCGCGCAGCTCGTCCAACGCCACCAGCCGCTCCGGCAGACCTGGCACCAGCGAGCCGTCCAGCGCCAGCGGCGCGGGGCCCGCGACCAGCAGGCCAAAGCAGTCCCGCAATGTCGCCAGCGGCAACGCGGACGCGCCCCGGCCGGCCGGTCGCGGAGGAAGTGAAGACATTCCGTCGGGCATTACTGCCGTCCTTCGCTGTCACGGAAATGCGGACAGCACCAAGGANGCCACACCGTGCCCAGCGAAAAGCAATAATGATCTCCCAGTGAATGCACAGCAAAGATCTCTGGCGCCCAGCGGAATCCCAGTGATCTAGTGTCGGCATTTCCGCAAGCCCCGGAGTCGACCCGACGCCGGCGGCGCCCCGAACCTGCACAGCAGGGATGTGAGCTGCGACGCTGTGACATCCGAGGAAGATCGCTGGGCATCCCTGCTGGCAGCACGGCCAGCCGACAATGACCCCAGCGAGAAAAATCTTGAAAAAATTTTCGGACGGACCGTCCGAGCGCTGCCCAGCGATCTGCCAGCGATCAATAGTCCGGTCAGACTAGGCCCTGCCCAGCGAGAAAAATCTTGAAAAAGGTCGCCGGGCTGGTGTCCGAGGCATGCCCAGCAGACGGTCTCCTTTTACGGCCGCGAAAACACTCCGCCGTGAAAGGAAAACCTCTTGATGCCCGTATCCGACCCTGACCGCGACGGCCGCGTTGTCGTCCCCGCGGGCCGGCCAGCGACCGTCTGGCCGTGCCCTCCCGCCAGCCCCGGCCGGCCGCCGGCCGGCTGGCTTGCAGCCGCTGTGGAACAGCTCGTCGTGACCCATACCCGGCCCGGTGACCCGGTCCTGCTGCTGACCGCGCCGCCCCAAGACGGAGCCGGACCGCGCCGCGACGTCGCCGAGGGCGACGCCTCCGACGGGCTCGGGGACACCGTCTGGGCCGTCGCCCGACTCGACCGGTGCGTCCGGGTCCGGACCGGGCCCGCCGGCCCCACCCACACGGTGGCGGGGTCGAGACCGGGACTCGACCCGGCGCCCGGTCGGGCGCCGGACGCCGAGGGACATCCGCTGGTCGTCTCGGTCGTGGAACCGACGCGGACCGGCTGGTTGCACGGTGTCCCATGGGCCCGTCTGGTCAGTCCCGCCGGCCTGCTGGCCGTGATCACCCGCAGCGACAGCATCGCCGGCCGGCTGATCGACCCCACCGGCGACCTGACCGCCGCCACCAGCCGCCACGGGCTCGCGCTGCTCGACCGGGTCGTCCTGCTGGAAGTCCCCCTCGACGAGCTCGACCAGCCACCCACCCCGCTGCCGCACGGGACGGTGGCCCGCAGGGTGCACTCCGACATGCTGCTGTTCGCCCCGCTCGCAAAGTCCGTGGGTTCACGCCATCCGAAGGTTGTTCAGCCCGAACCCAAGTGGTGGTCAGGCGGGTTTGCCGGTNCGGGCNCTCGGGTTCACGGTGATTCCGAGGGGCCNTTCTCGTGAGGGCGGGTCAGCAGCTGGCGTGCGTTGTCGGCGTAGCGGATCGCGGTGGCGTCACAGACACCGAAGACGGCGGCGACCTGCAGGGGGTCGGCGCCGCTGATCAGGGCTTCCTCGAGCTGTCTGTCGATGCGCAGCCGGTCCAGGGTGGCGGGCAGCCCGCGCAGGGGGCGGGCGAGGAACGGGTAGCTGACGGGGCCGAGG
>NZ_LJFZ01000058.1:0-95 GCF_001420875.1 Frankia sp. AvcI1
CCGCCCGGCCTCCACGGGCCACGGGGAGCGGGGAACGTCGAGCGGGGATCGTCGAGCGGGGATCGCTCCCCCTGGCCTCCACGGCCACGGCGAGC
>NZ_LJFZ01000058.1:525-3080 GCF_001420875.1 Frankia sp. AvcI1
CACGGCGAGCGGGGAACGACCAGCGGGAAACGTCCAGCGGTTCCGGTCGTCAGCGACCACGATCAAGCGGGANCGTGCCCGCCGGAGGTACCCGCCCGGGGTTCGGGTCTGGGCTGGTCCAGCGGGAACGGTCGATGCCACGGCCAGTCAGGCGGCGTGGCAGTGCTCGTGGGGTGCCGGTAGTGCCTGCCGGAACCCGTACGGGTCAACGGTGCGGTACTCCCGTTTCCCTTGCGCTGTCCGCATCCTGGTAGCAGTCAGCGGNGTAGTACACCGGATCGGATACGGCGACGATTTCGCGATGATGTGGGTGACCGCTTCGGTGTGAGGNGCGACGGCTCGTGCCCACAATGGGGCGGTAGCGGCCAACGTATGGGTCAATGGTGCTTCCACATAACAGGAACCGGTCCGACTCTCGGAAAAGTCGTGTCGGGTGAAGGTGTGCTCTGCGAGCAGCATCAACAGCCATCCGTCGACTACGGGTCGTACCGTTTCCATCAGGTCCCACANGAGGGAATCCCGGTTGGCGGCATCGTNGTGCAGGTAGCCCATGGTGGGGTCAAGTCCCATCGCGAAACACGACAGGCGGCATTCGGTAGCGGCAATCGTGTAAAGATAGTTGAGCATGGCGTTGATCGGGTTCGATGCTTTCTTGGCGGTCCGTNGTGTGGTCGCACGCGAGTTTCTGGAGTCGAACCGGTGCCAGTGGTCCGGAACAGAGCCACGGTCTGTCTTACAGAATCGGATATCGACGTCGGACCATGCCCCGAAGTAGAGTGCAGCCGCTTCCCCTTCCATCTCGCGGCAGCGTTCCGGTGTTCTCGCCATGCGGATCTCTGCCCGACCGGCACGACGAAGAGACGAGGACACGGAACCATCATCGTCGGTCAGGTACTGGTCGACCACGTCGGCGGACAGTTCTAGTTTCTCCGCTAGCAGCGTGTGACAGACAGCGAGGCCGGTTTTCGTGTCTGCTGCGAGGGCTTGCGCCTTGCGTAGCCGTCCGTCGTTCGCGNCCAGGCCGGTTTGTGTGTAGGTCGACGTCGACAGTATCCGCCCGTCCGGATGGATCACGATGACAGGGATACCGAGGTCGCTNCACCAGTGCATGGCGGACAGGGTGACGGTACCGGACTCGCCGATAATCATGATCCTGCGCAGGCCGTNCCCGGCGCGCGGGTAGCGGCGTATCCGGGGCTCGCCGTTCCACCGGTCGGAGATCTCCAGGTGTCCGCGTACCACCTTCATACTGAGCCCGTGCCCGTCNCAGACGNCCACACCGTGAACGTCTTGCGCGCTGTCGTGANTCGGGTCTGGGAGAGTTTCGGTCACGGTACCGGCCTTTCTCGGACGGTTCGGTATCCAGCTCGTGCGTGGCGGTGGTGGCTCGCCGTGCCCGGCCACCTAATCTGTCTGGGACCTTTCGTGAAGTGACTGTGTGATGCTTTCCAACTGGTGGAGTTCCAGTTCGGTCAGGAAAGTAGCGAGAGCGGCGCCCCACATCATGGATAGCTGTTGGACCTCCGGCTCATCCGCCATGTTCCCCATCAGTGTGTGCGTGATGGACAACCACGGATACATGAGCCTGGCGTTACGAACGATGCTCGGGATCGGGGCGGTCTNGATAGCGACCCGGATTTTTTCACCATCCAACGTCGACAGCTTCCGGGTCAGCCGCCCCATCTGCTCGTCACCGATGTCACGACCCGAATCGATACCCGCGAGACCATGCGCCGTTCTGAGAACCGTTTCGGCGTTCTGTGGAGTTGAGCCGCCATGAACGAGCATGCCGTCCGCAACGACCTTAACCTCAGTCGACTCGGGTTCCGGATGGCAAATATCCATCGCGAGCGCAAGATAACCCAATGATGGATCACCGGTGACCGCCTTACTGATGGCCCGACGTCGCGAGNCTTTCCGTGGATGCTGCCCATCAACGTGGGGCCTTTGNGCGNCAGCATCCCGCACGTGTTGGATGGCCGCCATCGCCCGGGGATTGTCTCGGGTCCGCGCCTTGCCCACCAGATCACGCGCGGCCTCTATCGCATCGCTCCCGCTCGGTTGCGCATCGTTCCAACCCATGACCGCGAGGATATNGTCACGAAGACGTTGCTCCGGAATCATTTCATGGTGCCCCCGGTAAGCCATAGCGGCGAGAACGCCAGNCTTCTTATTACGACCCGGTCTCACGACTGCCGACAGATCCATAAGATAGTAGACGAGATCATCCGACAACGGCGGTTTTGGTCTGAGTACATAGCGTTTAGCAATCCAGGTCTCTACCTGTCGTGGGGTGATCGCCACGTGGTAGGCGGCACACGCGGCAACAGCGTCAGTGACGATCTTCGAGGGTGCTTGGTGAGCCATACCAGAGTTTATCACTGAACCGTGGTATGTGATCTGGGTCTCTTCGATCCGGATATACCAGAGTTACCCACGGCAGAGCGACAGGCCGATTACCGACTGTAGACGTATGACGCAGCAACCACGCACCGGCACCGTCGAGGCCGACCCGCTCCCGCAGGGTTCGCCTGGCGGTCCCGGCACCGTCGAGG
>NZ_LJFZ01000058.1:3125-6241 GCF_001420875.1 Frankia sp. AvcI1
CGACCCGCTCCCGCAGGGTTCGCCTGGCGGTCCCGGCACCGTCGAGGCCGACCCGCTCCCGCCCGTCGTGCCGATCGTCCCGGGGGGTTGGTGGTGGTCTCAGGTGTTCTCTTGAGGGCTAGTTAAGAGCGGCTGTGAGCCGCTGACGCCGGACATCGAAAGCGATCGACCACCCACCACAAGAAACCCCCGTCCGGTCGACTAGCAGCGACCGGACGGGGGCACGCGAAAGGGAATGGATGATGACAGGGGAAGTGTACCGTGACACGCGGTCTGGAGACGNCAACCCGAACGTTGAGACGGTACGGCGCCGTAACCGGGAGCTGATGCGGTCCGCGCTGGAGTGGAAGAACCAGCGCCAGGCGATGGATTCCGTCCGTAAGCACGGGTTGCAGGTCGGGGGTATTCGCGGGAAGCCGTTCTCCGACGCGATTTCTCATGGTTACCGCACGCTTGAGCAGGTCACCGCGGCTGGTGCCCCTGTTCCCTGTGACTATCTGATCAGGGGTTCCGATGGCCGCGAGGCCGCGTAAGCCGTGNGTAGATCGCGCACCCGCGCAGCAGAAAAGGCTACTCGCCCATTTCGAGAAACAGAACGGCTGGACAGAAGCGCAGACCATCGCCCATGTCGAAGGGGGCGGGGAGCTTACCGCGGCTCGCGGGCACGGAACCCGCGAGCGTGNACAGATGCACGCGCATCAGCGGTATCTCACCGGTAAGTACGGTCCCATGGACCTGCGCGGGGACCCGGAGATTACCCCTCAGATGCTTATCGACGCACGCAGGCAGTACGGCGATGAGTGGCTCACGCAACGGTTGGAGAAGATGGCCCATGACTATCGGACATCCGCACGCGGGAAATATCCGCACGCCGGAGATGACGAATACCGCCGGAAATCCGACCGGATCTTGTATGAGGCGGGGTCCAACCCGTTCGCCCCCCTATTCTGGTACCACGGGAAGTTTGGATAGATCATGAATGCCGATGAATACCGCGCTTACCGTCGTGATATACAGCGCGCCTACCGCGAACGTGGTGGGGACACGCTCAAAGAGAGCGAGCGCAACGCCAGGCGTGNCCGTCGCGCCACTCCGGAAGGTCGCGAGCAACGGCGACGCGAGAAGCGCAGCAACTATGCGGCGAATGCCGGTACGGCGCGCCCGTCGGCCTCATTTATTGGGATCGATGGTGAAGGCGGCAATGATGCGGAAGGGCACCATCACTATTATCTTCTGCGTGCGGGAGATCGGGCCTTGGAAACCGGGGCGCCGTTGACATGGGAAGATTGCCTTTCATTCATGGCCGATCTGGCCCCGTCGAATATTTATGTCGGCTATTTCTTCGACTATGACGTGTCGATGATCTGCGCTGGTCTACCGGAGCAGAAGATTAGGCGCCTGTTGAATCGGCCGGAGCGGTTCCGGACCATGCGGGACGGCAGGACGTACGCGACTCCTGTCCCGGTCGACGTCGGAATATTCGAGATCGACTATCTCCCGGGGAAGTTCTTCAAGGTCCGACGTAGCACCCCGGCAGGCGTCAAAAACAGGCCCTATGTCGAGATCTCAGACGTCGGCCATTTCTTTCAACAGAGCTTCGTGAAGACCTTGAATGATTGGAATATCGGCACGCCGGAGGAACGCGAGAGTATCGCGATCGGGAAGGATGCCCGTAGCGAGTTCGGTGGAGTCACCGAGGACATCCGCATCTACAACGGGCTAGAGATCGCGTTGTTGGAACGGCTCATGAACAAGTTCAGGGCCACCTGTAGTGCCATCGGATACCTGCCCGCGAAATGGCAGGGACCCGGCAGCCTTGCTGCTACTCTGCTGCGCTACCATCAGGTAGCTGTCAAGACGGAACTTCCTTACTGGGATAACACCCGGTTGTGCGAGGATGCGAACGCCACCTACTACGGCGGAAGATTCGAGACGAGCGCGGTCGGTAACATACCCGGTCCGGTCTACAACGTGGACANCAACAGCGCCTACCCGTACGCGCTTACACAGGTCCCCTGTTTGGTTCATGGCCGCTGGGAGCACACAGGCCGGAAGCCGACCTCCGATCTGTATTTCGCGTCGGGTTCGTTCACAGCGACCGGGCCGGCGGCATTCTACGGCCTCCCGGTACGGAAACCCACCGGCGGGGTTATGTTTCCCGCCACGGCCGGCAACGGCTGGTACTGGTCCTTTGAAATCGAGGCCAGCAAACACCAGAAGTTTCGGATCAAAGATAGCTGGACCTATCATCGCGAGTGCACCTGTGACATGTTCCCCTGGGTTCCGGGCCTGTACCAGGAACGATTGAAGCTGAAGAAGGACAGTCAGGGAAAGGTCCTCAAACTCGCGCTGAACAGCCTGTACGGGAAGATGGCGCAACGCACGGGAGCCGCGCCGTACAACAATTTTATCTGGTCGAGTTTCATCACCGCCTACACGCGTACCCAGCTACAGAAGTTCATTCACTCGCTCCCAGCCTGCCAGGCTGGAAACTGCGGCGCTGACGTGTGGATGCTCGCCACCGACGGCATTTTCTGCTCGGCGCTTCCCACTGGTTTCACGTCGACGAAGCAGCTCGGAGGATGGGACCTAAAAGAGTACCCCGCGGGAATCTTCATCGTCCAACCAGGTTTGTATTTCGGTGGGGCCACAGAGAATCGAACCGACCGGCGACCCCCGAAGACGCGCGGAATCCCGATGAACAGGGCGCTAGAGAGCGAGGATCGTCTACGGTCAGCGTTCGAGTTGGCCTACGCCAGCGGCGACCCGAAAGCTGAAGGGGTCCCTATCCAGCTCCAGGCGTTCACCGGTCTACGGTTGGGAATGCACCGGNGGGCACCCGCGACGATCGGCCAGTGGAGAACCGAGGAACGGCGCATCTCTTTCGACTGGACTTCCAAACGGAAACCCGTCACGGTTCGGGATAACGGGTTCCTTCGCACCTTCCCCGAGGATGGGGACCCGCTGCTGATGAGCCTGCCCTATGACAAGAACCTCGCTACGCTGCTGGACCGTGGTCGCCTACTCGCAGCTTATGACCAACCCGACTTCGCCTCTGAAATCATGAGCCTGGAAAATCCGGAGGTCGTGTGACCGGACGATCCCCGCTCACCGTG
>NZ_LJFZ01000058.1:6942-13581 GCF_001420875.1 Frankia sp. AvcI1
GGACGTCGGCGGCAGCCCCATAAAGTATCGGCATGCTGTCGTCAACCATCATGATCAAGGGAGATCGCAAGCGTGGTCGGTATCTCGTCACTTGGGCCTGACGTGGAGGCCCGACCGGTGCGGGTAGGACGTCAATTCGATCTCAGGTCGGAATTGCATGATGAAACAGTTTGCTATGTTGAACAATCACTGAACGTGAGGCTTAACCGGGCGACAGCGGTACGGAAGAGACGCACGATTGGTCTCCGTTCCGACCGCGAGACATGGGTTCGGCTTGAGATGCGNCCGGTTTCAAAGATATTTGGTCAGGGCTGGAATGGAATAGAGTGCGCGTCACTAATACCCGGAATTGCGAAACCGGAATGGTATCGGGGTATTTCGTGGCGCGACCGATCGCGCGACGCAATGTGGCGAGCCGACGAAACCGAGCTAATCACGACGAGCCCGGTTAAGCCCGGGGGGATTCTCACTGCGCATCCGGAGCTCTCCGAAGCATGGTGGGCAACGTTCAATGCGTCGCTTACTGCGCTTGCTGACTACGCCACCACCCGTATCGCGACGCTACATACCGAACCTATGACGCAGGCTCGTCTCACCACTGCTATCAACGGGGTATTTCCTGGCAGGATAGACACCACTGTTGACCANTGGAGAGCGTCACATGCGGATCTGAATTGGGCCAACATTACGGCGCCAGACTGCTACCTACTTGATTGGGAAGATTGGGGCATGGNGCCACGTGGCCTGGACGCTGCATATTTGTGGGTCAACTCGTTGGNAGTTCCCGATCTTGCTGTTCGTATTCATGCCGAACGGAGCTCCGACCTCGATAGCAGGTCCGGAAAACTTGCTCGACTTTATTTCTGCTGTGAAATCATGGCAGCCCCGGGCGACTATCGAGGTTCAATTCTGGAGCCCGCGGAACGGGCGGNGACACAGCTAGTCTATGATCTCAGCTCGTGACAGATCTCGTGCGTAGGAGACTGCGATAACGGGCAATGACGTCACTGTCGACGTCAAGGGCAGTTGCCTTGACGAGATCGTTAAGATGTTCAATGCGGTTCGTACTCACAGCAATTCGACTGACGCGCGGCAGCTCGTACGCCACGCGGAATGCCGCCTGGACGTGGTTACTTTCTTGATTTGGAGCGAGAAAAATTCGGGTATTCACGGCATTCCACACGGGATTTGTTGTGCTTCCGCCAAAAGGACTCATCCCCCAGAGAGAATCTGAACCAAGGCCGAATATCGCCCCTACCTGCTCGCCGGCATCTAAGATGCTCGACTCTGTAAGCAGACCAGCCCTCACCATGAGAGTGCATGGGGTGGGAATTGTTCCTACGGCAGCGCGGGCGAGTACTCTGAGCAGAGTTCGGGGGTCCCAGGATGCGATGCCCCACGAGCGACAAAACCCGGCTTTGACTGCTTCAACGAGGACGGTGGAAGCCCCTATCAGACGGTCGTATCCTTCATCCGGCGAGAGGCCCGCGAGTGACCGTTCTGGGTTGTGAAGAAAAATGACGTCAGATGCCCGGCCAAGATCGTCAGTTGATTTCTCGATGGCATTTNGCAGCCGACCTATTTCCAGGGAGTGCTCCGTACCTCCGAGACCCGGAAAGAATCCGACTTTCGTTGATAGGGTAAATTCTTGCAAAAGATATTCCGGCAAGCGTCCTAAATTACGATGGGATGCGTAACCAAAATAGTTGTAGCCAGTATCCATCTCGCGTACACCGAGTTTCAAGGCGGATTCAAAGAACTGTCGTGCGTGGCTAGACCTGTATAGCCCGAGAACAATTCTGGGGTTACCTCTGCACATATTCCCTCCCGGAGCAGAACATCAGCCACGCGAACAGCGTCGATTCCAGTCGCGGAGGATACGTGCTTGAGGTCCACTGGAAGACCTGAGAGAAGAACTCTCAGAGCGGGCAGTGCGCCTGCATGAAATGTGATCTTCTTCGNGGCTGACCGTAGAATGACGACGTCATCCCGAGTTTCGACGGTAGGTTGAAATTCGGTGACGCAGGCGACTGTGGTTATGGGGTCGAACATGCCCCATGTTGTGATGTGACGGGATGTTGAATATTCTTCCTCGCGGGCGGTGAGGAATTGTGAGGGTGGTATTGTGGTGAGCAGTCGTGAGGCGGCCTCAGTGAGCATTCGTGTCTGGTCCTGGCGGTGTTCGTGCGGCTCCCGCCGGTCTAAATCGTGACGGAAAATCTCGTCCGTGCGGGAACGATCTGCGAGCCATGCTAGCCAGTCCACGCCGGTTCTTTTCACGAACCCGAATGTCACGTGTAGGCTGAACCCTTCGTCCTTGCCCGCACGGGTCGCCTGATGCCAATGACCACGAGGAATATAAAGGCAGTCACCGGTCTGCAAAGTTCCCGACCATACTATTTCATTACTTGGTTCGAGATTGGGCGAAGTATCGCGGTACATCGGCGCGGCGCGGGAGGAACCGCGGATCTCCCAATCTTTGTCGCCTGCGAGTTGTACCACTATGACGTCGTGATCGTCCCAGTGTAACGCGAATCCGGCCGAATCCTGTGTAGTGNGATAGACGTTAACTTGCACCAGCTCGTGCGACCACCATTGGAGAGCGCGACATGCAATCTCCATTGTTGGATCGAACTGGTTCAGNGCGTCCAGCACGAGCGTNCACCCTGACCGAATTAGATCGCCGAGCCGACTCATGTTCACCATGGGGACGGCTTGTCCTCGGCGAGTCGTCGACAAACTTAGATATGAGTTCGGGTTNAGCTCCGATCCGTTCTGGAAGCACCGTAACTGTGGCGGAAGAAGACTGCGGCGCATGACGATGTCGAGCAGCCGTACCGGAGTAAGGATACGGGCGCATAGACCAGGATCGGTCAGAATTCCTCGTGCGAATACATCGCCTAGTCCGTGCCCTTCGGAGAGGCTGAGTGCCTCCTCGATACCACGAACCAGGCGATGATCCACGATAATTCCTTTACCGAGGGCGGATTCGGGAAAATTGTACGACGACTCTGCCGCCGAATGAAACTAATGTGGCGTGTGGAACGGCGCTAGCAGAGTAAAATTTCACCCGTCTCTGTTGTCGCCGGAGTCTCCGGCGGCACCGTCCGAAGTCTGGGCATCGTCGCGGTTCTGAGCGACGACCAAATGTTCCACGGCTACGAGCAGATCATCGGGGTCGATCATTGTGCAGTCTCCTTTAGTAGGCGGTCTTGAACTCTGACACCGCGTGTCAGACGAAGGTTCGATCGAACTTGCTTGCAAACAGGCTTGCTCTGTCGAACTGCGGTGAAGAGAAGATTACCGGGCGACTCTGGTTGTCGGGGCCACTTTGGCAGATTCGGGTGCCGGTCGTTGGATCTTCGCTGGTCAGGCGGCTTTCTGCGCGGTCAACCTGTGAACTCGCGAGTGGCGAGACGCTCCCCCGGCCGTGACTCCCAGTTGCGGGTCGTTTCAGGTGCCTTGACGGTAGGGCATGCGGCCAACGGAGGCGGGTGAACTGCCCCCGACCTCGGGGCATGGCTGGTCGGGCATGGGATGTCCGGGGCTGGTCAGTCTGGCGGGTCGGGCGGGGTCACGGGGAGATTGGTCCACCCGATTTCGGTGTACACGGAGGTGGTCATCAATGAGGGCATCACTGCACCGTCCCACGCCCCGAGCGGCACGGGCGGGTGGCCGGGTGCGCACCAGCGGCGGGCCGGCAGCGTTGCCGGGTCGGGCGCTGGAACGGGTTCGCCGGTCCAGAATCCGACGCTGATGACCAGGCCGATTCCGCCGTGGGCAAGGTCGCTGCTGTGCGCGGTCACGTGGGCGAGTATGAGATCTTGTTCGCGTGCCTCGATGCCGAGTCGCTGGCGGATGAAGTCAATGGTCTGGTTGTAGGGCGATAGGTCGAACGTCAGTGCCATGGCGGGAAGACCCCATGTGCCCGTCGCTCTCCGGACGAACAGAAAGCGGCCGTAGCAGTCGATCAGAAGGGCGTGGGCGGTGGTCTGCGGTGGGCGAGGAGTACCGTTCACGCCGCGTCCACCGTCCCCACTCGGGACCGTCCGACTTGGCCTGCGGGGGGCGCCCTGCACACCCCGGGGGGGATGGGACTCTGGTTGGGTAGGTGCCAGTCGTCGAGGGCACGCAGTCCGTCCGCGACTCGTTGCAGTAGCGCGGGATCGTGTTGGAACGTGACGGGTACTGCGGCCNGGTCCGCCTGCGGCGTCCGCTTCGCGAGCTTCTCCGATGGCGCGGGAGCGGTCGGCGGGTGCGGCGTTGGCCGCAACGTTTCGGCGTGGATCTGCGACCAGACGACTTTCCCGCCGGCCTTTGGCCGATACCAGGACCATCGGATGCTGAGCGCGTCGACCAGGAAGAGCCCGCGTCCGCCTTCCCGGTCCGGACTCTGGCCGGTCAGCGCGGGCGGGTTGCCGGAGCTGTCCCAGACCTCGATGACAAGCCGGTCGCCGCTTGCGGTCAGCCGGAACGCAATTTGTCCATCGGCGGGGCTTGCCTTTATCGCGTTCGTCGCCAGCTCGGATATCACCAGCTTCGCGGTTTCTATGGCAGCGGAATGGATTCGCCATTCCCAGAGTATGCGCCCGGTGGCTGCACGGGCGGCCGGAACCGCGACATAGGAGGCCGAGAACCTGTCTACAGCCACTCGGAGGATCGGGGGCGGTCGTTGCGTCATTTTCGCNCACCGCCGTAAGTTGCAGATTCCATGAAAGAGTCTCCGTACAGGAGACCGGAGACGACAAAGGATCGCGCCTGGTCGGGCATCAATGCAATCTCCGGTCGAGCCGTTTAGGGAAGTCCAGGAGGGCGGAGAATTCTGGTTCGCCGAATCGCACAGACGAGCGAGGATTACGCATCGCGTGTTTCCAGAAACGCCAGGAAAGGATCACTGACCGGCGCGATACATTGCTACCCAACCGTTCCGCGGGGACACACCCAAGAGTCCGGATGTTAGTACTGCNCCATAGAACNCACCTGCACTCCTGTGGATTGACGACCACGGAGGTTCGGGTCTCGGGACTGAAGATCTCGACGTGGCCCGTGAATCCGCGGTTTTGTACATATGAATGTGCCCACATGTGCCCCGCTCGCGTATCGGGGAAGTTTGCGAGCACCNAACCGTCCGAATCGAACGCGAGGACCGGTCCCTGCAACGCTCCGTCAACCCTCCTCACCCACGGCACGACCCGCCCCCCCTGGCCCGGGTCGCCGCGCTCGCNGCCTGTGACGCTGTCTCCATGAGGAGTGAAACACTGCAAGACTCGGAAATGCAAGACTGCACTTGAAAGTTCCGGAAGACTGGGCCATCATTGCAAAACGTGCGGTCCGAGTCTTTCACTTCGAGTGAAAGACTGACCTCACAACGAGGAGAGGTGGGCGATGCCAGAGGGCACGANCGGATCGACCGTGCCGCGACGCCAGCTCGGCCGGTACCTACGGGATCTTCGGAACCAGGCGAGGCTGANGGTCCGGGCCGCCGCCCGCCAGACAGAATGGTCCGAGGCCAAGATCTGGCGCATCGAGTCGGGGCTGACATCGCTACGGAGCTTCGACGTTGAGATCATGTGCCGTATCTACGAAGCGTCACCTGACCTGACTGAAGCTCTTATGGGACTGGCGAAGGAGACCAAAGCTCGCGGTTGGTGGCACAGCTACGGCGACGTCATCCCTGAACAGTTCGATTTGTACATTGGGTTGGAGGAAGCGGCCTCACGCTTCGCCTGGTACGAATCCGATCTTGTACCTGGACTACTCCAGACCGACGAGTATGTCCGAGCGTTGATTCAGGAGGATAACCCTGGTGTAGAAGAGAGCGAGATTGAAGGTCGGGTGAATCTTCGCATGGCCCGGCAGGTGATTCTTACGAGAGCCGCTGAGCGGCCGGTGCTTGACGTTGTTCTCAATGAATCGATCCNCCGCCGACCGGTCGGGGGCGCGTCGGTGTTGGCGAGGCAGCTTGACAGGCTGGTGGAAGTTGCGGACCTGCCGAACGTCACGATTCGTGTAGTACCATTTCGGGCAGGGCTGCACGCTGGGGTGATGTCAGGTCCTTTTGTCGTGCTCCGGTTTCCAAGTAACGGCGACGGCAAAAATACAGAGCCTCCGACAGTCTATGTGGAAGGTTTGACGGGTGCGCTTTATCTGGACAAACCGCATGAAGTNGAACGCTACGAAGCTGCGTTCACGAGTGTCTGGGACGCGACCCTTGACGAGTCCTCAGCAAAGGACTTGATTTCTCAGGCAGCTAGGGAGCTGAGGGAATGAACAAGTACGATCTTTCCGGTGCAGCATGGCGCAAGAGTAGTCACAGTAATGCCGACAGGAACTGTGTGGAAGTCGCTTTCCTCGGAGACGGGTCTGTCGCGGTTCGCGACAGCAAGGACTCGGGAAATGGGCCGGCGTTGATCTTCACTTCGAGTGAATGGGCAGCCTTCATGGGCGGAGTGATCGACGGAGAGTTTCAACGGCCTTAGAAGCCTGAACCNCCGTATGGCGGTGGGATCTGCTGGCGTGTACTCGCGGGGTCACCCCGTGGCCGTGACGTCCGGCGGGTGGGATTTCCCGCTCGCCGGACCGATCTCCGTCCGCTCTTGCCGTGGAAGCCAGGGGAACCGTCCCCGGCTCGGCTGGACG
>NZ_LJFZ01000059.1:0-12386 GCF_001420875.1 Frankia sp. AvcI1
GTCGCTGATCATCCCTAGAGGGATCGCAACATGGCTGCGGCAACAGCGGGCCAGGCCTCGGCGGGGTCGCTGATCATCTCTAGGTCGCGTGTGTTATGCCGCGGGGCACAGTTCCGCGGGCGCGACGATCATCCAGGTTGCATGACGGGAGGCGGCNCATTGCGGTACGGAATGTGCGTTCTGCGGGCCCAGACCGTACACGGCGCACCGCAACGCGGCCGCGGTGGGGCCCACCCTTGATCATCTGGGCCGCGTCGACGGACTACGTCGGGAGTCGTGGACTGGGGCTCGATCCTTCCAGGCAGGAGCTAGGCGGCAGCAGGACGCCCGCGGGCGGCCGGGGCCGGTGGTGTCACCGGAGGCCGGGCGCCCGCGGGCGTGGGCCGTGCTTCGGGGTTGCCGTGCTTCGGGGTTGCGCCTCAGCGACCGGCGGGGGTCAGGTTGAGGCTGCGGCCGGCGAGGCCGCGGGAGCGGTAGGTGAGGCGCTCGGCGACGGCGCGCAGGGCCTTGCTGGCCTCGGCGTCCGGCTCGGCGACGACGAGGGGCAGGCCGTTGTCGCCGCCCTCGCGCAGGCGGACGTCCACGGGGACCTGCGCGAGCAGGGGGACGTCGTGGCCGAGGACGCGGGTGAGGCGCTCGGCCACGGCGGCGCCGCCGCCGGAGCCGAAGACGTCCACGCGCTCCCCGCAGTGCGGGCAGGGCAGCCAGGCCATGTTCTCGACCACGCCGACGACGTTCTGCCGGGTCTGCACGGCGATGGTGCCCGCGCGCTCGGCGACCTCGGTGGCGGCGAGCTGCGGGGTGGTGACCACCAGCAGCTCGGAGGAGGGGACGAGCTGGGCCAGGGAGATGGCGATGTCACCGGTGCCGGGCGGCAGGTCCAGCAGGAGGACGTCGAGGTCGCCCCAGAAGACGTCGGACAGGAACTGCTCCAGGGCGCGGTGCAGCATCGGTCCGCGCCAGGTCACCGGCTGGTTTCCGCGGGTGAACATGCCGGTGGAGATGACCCGGACGCCGTGCGCCTGGGGAGGCATGATCATCTTCTCGACCTGTGTGGGCGGGCGCTCGATGCCGAGCATCCGGGGCACGGAGTGGCCGTAGATGTCGGCGTCGAGCACGCCCACGGACAGGCCCGATCGGGCCATCGCCGCCGCGAGGTTCACGGTGATCGAGGACTTGCCGACGCCGCCCTTGCCGCTGGCGACGCCATACACCCTGGTCATCGAGCCCGGTTGGGCGAACGGGATCACCTTCGGGGCGACGCCGCCGCGCAGCTTCGTGTGCAGGGCGGTGCGCTGCTCGTCCGACATGACCTGCAGGTCGACACGGACCTCGCGCACCCCCTCGACCGCGCTGACGGCTCGGCTGACACGGTTGATGATCTCATCGCGCATCGGGCAGCCGGACACGGTGAGCAGCACCGTGATGTCAACCGAGCCGTCGTCGAGCACGTGGACCGAAGAGACCATGTCCAGCTCCGTGATGGGGCGGCCGATCTCGGGATCGTGCACCGTCGCCAGAGCCGACTGGATCGCGTCGGAGGAAGGCCGGGATGGGGACAAGGGAAACCTCAGTCACTGATTGGCATCAGATGCGGCCCTCGGAGCCGCCGTTCGCTCCACGATAGCCCGCGGGAAGCCCGTCGGCGTTGGCCCGCCGGCCAGGTGTGCGCCACGGGTGCCAGGACCTGGATGAATCCGGCGGTACCGGTGGTTGTCGATCGGTGCGGCCTGCTGGTTCCCGGGGCCTGTCGGGAATCTGACTCCACCCGGGCCGATGGCCGTGACCTGGATGTCGGGCGCGCGGCGGCGCCCCGGCTCCGGCCGGTGCCGTGGCGGGAGAGCCGACGGGGGCACGTCACGGCATAGGCTGATCGAGGCGGCAGCGGGAGGACGCGATGGCAGTCGAAGAGGTGATCGGCGCCAGCTCCGAGACCGACGCGGACTGGGTCGACGAGCGCGGCATGCGAGCCTGGCGGGGGCTGCTGCAGGCGCACGCGCATGTCACCAGGGTGCTCGAGGCGGAGCTGGAAGCCATCCATCACCTGCCGTTGGCCTCCTNCGACGTGCTCGTCCAGCTCGCCGAGGCGCCGAACCGCGAGCTGCGGATGAGCGAGCTGGCGCAGGCGGTGCTGCTGTCCCNCAGTGGGCTGACCCGGCTCGTCGACCGGCTGGAGCGCGAGGGGCTGGTCACCCGGCGATCCTGTCCCTCNGACGCCCGGGGCACGCTCGCCACCCTGACGCCGCAGGGTCTCGACCGGCTTCGGGCCGCCTCCGGCACCCACCTGAAGGGGGTGGGACGGCACGTGCTGTCCCACTTCAGCCGGGCGGAACAGGAGCAGCTCGCCGAGCTGCTCGGGCGGCTCAGCCCGGGCCGCGGCTCCGACACCGGTGGCCGGGGGTGCGGCAAGGGGGTGTGAGCTCGGCCCCGGTGGTCAGGTCGAGGCCGGGCCCTGGAGCGGTGCGGCGCCGGTGGCGGCGGCGAGCAGTCGCTCGTACGACGCGCGGCTGGTCGTCTCGGCGGCGAGGCCCTGCGGCTTGCTGCTGCCGTGGAAGTCGCTCGATCCCGTCACGATCAGGTCGAGGTCGGCGGCGAGTCCGCGCAGCCGGCGCCGTTCGTCGGCGTCATGGTCGGGATGGTCGACCTCGACCCCGCCGAGCCCCGCCCGGGCCATCTGCTCGATCACGTCGGGCCCGACCGTCACCCCGCGTCGGCTGGCGAACGGGTGCGCGAACACGCTGACCCCGCCCGCGTCGCGGATCAGCCGCAGGGTCTGCCAGACGTCCGGCTGCTCCTTGCCGACCCAGTACGGCCCGCCGGTGCCGATCCAGTCGCGGGTGAAGGCCGCCGCCACCGTCGGCACCAGCCCGGCCTCGACCATCGCCGCGGCGACGTGCGGGCGGCCCACCGTCCCGGCGGCGAGTTCCGCCACCCGCTCCCAGCGGATCGGGTGCCCGTCGGCGGCCAACCGGTCGGCCATCCGGCGGGCGCGGACGGCCCGATGCTCGCGGACCCGGGCGCGGACCGCGGCGAAGGCGGGTTCGGCCGCGTCGAACAGGTAGGCCAACACGTGCAGGGAGATCGACCCGCCGGGCACGTCGACGGAGCAGGAGATCTCGGCGCCCGGTACCAGGGTGAGGCCGCCGGGCCGCGCCGCGGCGGCGCGCCCGAGGCCGGCGGTGGTGTCGTGGTCGGTCAGCGCGATGACCGACAGACCCGACTCGGCGGCGAGCCGGACGAGATCCTCCGGTGAGACCAGGCCGTCCGACGCGGTGGAGTGGGTGTGCAGGTCGATGGTCATTCGCCCATGCTGGCAGCTCGTCCCCGCCGGCCGCACCGAGTCGGGACCGCGTCGCGGGCCGGCCGAGCATCGCGGTCGCTCGGCGGTTCGACTCGGCGACTCGGCGGTTCGGCGGTTCGGGAGGCTAGAGATCGAGGCCGGTGAGGACCAGGACGCGCTCCTCGGTGAGGTCGGTCATGGCTGCGCGGACGCCCTCCCGGCCGATGCCGGACCCCTTCGTGCCGCCGTAGGGCATCTGGTCGGCGCGGTAGGAGGGGACGTCACCGATGACGACCCCGCCGACGGCGAGCTCGCGGTGGGCGCGGAACGCGGTGGCCAGGTCGTGGGTGAACACGCCGGTCTGCAGACCGAACTCGCTGTCGTTGACCCGGGCGAGGCCCTCGTCCAGGCCGTCCACCGCGGCCACGACGACGACCGGTCCGAAGACCTCCTCGCGCACGACCCGGGCATCGGCGGGGACGTCGGTGAGCACCGTCGGCGCGATGGACGCACCGGTGCGCGATCCGCCGCAGACGAGCGTCCCGCCGGCGGCGACGGCCTCGGCGATCCACTGTTCGACCCGGCGCGCCGCGGCCTCGTCGATGAGCGGGCCCACGTCGGTGGCCGGATCGGTCGGGTCGCCGCCGCGCAGCGCCCGCACCGCGGTCACGATCTCGCGCAGCAGCTCGTCGTGGACGGACCGGTCGGCATAGACGCGCTGCACGGCGATGCAGGACTGGCCGGCCTGGTAGTTGGCGAACAGGGCGATGCGCCCGGCCGCCCGGGCGAGGTCGCCGGGCGCCGCGTAGTCGGCCGCGACCAGCACGGCGCCGTTGCCGCCGAGTTCGAGCACCACGTGCTTGCGGGGCACCGCGTCGCGGATCGACCAGCCGACCGGGCCGGAGCCGGTGAAGGACACCACCGGCAGGCGCGGGTCCGTGACGAGCCCGGTGACCTCGCTGTTCGGGACGGGCAGGACCGACCAGGACCCCTCGGGCAGGTCGGTCTCGGCGAGCAGATCGCCGAGGAACAGCGCGGACAGCGGTGTGCGGGGGGCGGGCTTGACGATGATCGGGGCGCCGACCGCCAGCGCCGGTGCGACCTTGTGCGCCACCAGGTTCAGCGGGAAGTTGAACGGGGTGATCCCCAGCACGGGCCCGCGCGGGAAGCGCCGGCTCAGCGCCAGGCGCCCCTCCCCGGTCGGGTCCGTGTCCAGCCGGGTCAGCTCGCCGGTGAAGCGACGGGCCTCCTCCGCGCCCCAGCGAAACGTCGAGCTCGCCCGGGCCACCTCGGCCCGAGCCCAGGTCAGCGGCTTGCCGCTCTCCGCGGTGATGAGGCGGGCGAGCTCGTCGCCGCGCCGCGCGATCTCCCTGGACACGTGCGCCAGCGCCGAGGCGCGCACGTGCGCCGGCAGCGCCGAGAACCGCGGGGACACCTCGGCGGCGGCCGCGACGGCGCGCTCGACCTGGTCGGCGTCGGGCTGCGCCACGGTGGCCACGAGGCCGTCGTCGAAGGGGTGGCGAACGTCGATGGTCGTGGCCCCCTCGGCGCGGTTGCCCGCCAGCCAGAACGAGGTGACGTCAGCCATTGCGCTCCGCCCATGTCGTCGCCATCAGCCGCCATCCTAGGCGCATCGTCGGCGCCCCGGCGGTTCCAACGCGCCCCACCGGGCCATCGGCGCATGCCACCCCATGAAGCGGCGCTGAGCTGGGCGGACAGGCCGGCCCCGAGCCCGTGGGCGGGGGACGATGCCCTGGTGGACAGCGGCCGGCGAGCAGGCGGGAGCCGATGAGATGAACCCTCCGAACGTGCCGGCCCGCGGCGGGCCGGGGCTGCCCCAGATCCGCCGCCTCGTCACCGAGATCCCCGGGCCCCGCTCGCGCGCGCTGGCCGCCCGCCGGGCCGGCGCGGTGGCCCGCGGAGTCGGCGAGACCCTGCCCGTGTACGTGCACGCGGCCGGCGGCGGGGTCGTCGTCGACGTCGACGGCAACTCGCTGATCGACTTCGGCTCGGGGATCGCCGTGGTCAGCGTCGGCAACGCCGCGGACGGCGTGGTCGCCGCGGTGCGCGAGCAGGTCGGCCGGTTCACCCACACCTGCTTCATGATCACCCCCTACGAGGGGTACGTCGCGGTCTGCGAGGCCCTGAACCGGCTGACCCCGGGCGACCACGACAAGCGCTCGGCGCTGTTCAACTCCGGGGCGGAGGCCGTCGAGAACGCCGTCAAGATCGCCCGCTCGGCGACCGGGCGCGCCGCGATCGTCGTCTTCGAGCACGCCTACCACGGGCGGACGAACCTGACGCTGGCGATGACGGCGAAGTCGGCGCCCTACAAGGCCGGTTTCGGGCCCTTCGCCCCCGAGGTGTACCGGGTGCCGCTGGCCTACCCCTACCGCTGGCCGACCGGTCGGGAGCACTGCGGCGAGCAGGCGGCGGCGCGGGTGATCGAACTCGTCCGGGACGAGATCGGCGCGGGCGAGGTGGCCGCGCTGGTCATCGAGCCGATCCAGGGCGAGGGCGGGTTCATCGTCCCCGGCCGCGGCTTCCTGCCCCGCCTCGCCGAGTTCTGCGCGGACGCCGGCATCCTGTTCGTCGCCGACGAGATCCAGACCGGCTTCGCCCGCACCGGCACGATGTTCGCCTGCGAGGACGAGGGCGTCGTGCCGGACCTCATCACCACCGCGAAGGGCATCGCCGGCGGGATGCCGCTGGCGGCCGTCACCGGACGGGCCGAGATCATGGACGCCCCGCAGGTCGGCGGGCTCGGCGGCACGTACGGCGGCAACCCGGCGGCCTGCGCGGCGGCACTCGCGGCCATCGGGTTCATCGAGTCCGCGGACCTCGCCGCCCGCGCGCGGCGCATCGGCGAGCTCGCGCTGCCCCGGCTGCGCGCCCTGGCGGCGCGGTACGACGTGATCGGGGACGTCCGCGGGCGAGGTGCGATGCTCGCCCTGGAACTCGTCCGCGGCGGGGGCGACACCCGCCCGGACAGGGAGCTGACCGGCGCCGTCGCGGCGGCCTGCCACCGCCGCGGCCTGATCGTGCTCACCGCCGGCACCTGGGGCAACGTCCTGCGGCTGCTGCCGCCGCTGGTCATGGACCCTGCGCTGTTGCTCGCCGGTCTCGACGTCCTCGACGAGGCCTTCGCCGAGGTCACCGCCGCCCGCTGACTGCCCGGCGGTTCGGCGTACCTGCCCGGCGGTTCGGCACATCTGTGCTGGTGGGGCGGTTGCTCGTGGTACAGGACGGGAACAGCGGTATCGGAACCGCCGAGGTCCGGCGGCCCCCCTCCACCTACGCCAGGAGGCGCCCGGTGAGCATTGCTGCCGCCTGCCCTCGTTGTCTCGGCCCGCTCCGCCCACCCGACCTGTGGAGCAGCCAGTACCGCTGCGACGAGCACGGGGAGGTGAGCCCGTACCGGACGGCCGTCTTCTCCCGCGAGCAGGCGTTGCACGCCCTGGCCACGTCCTCCACCGTGCCCGTGTGGCTGCCCGAGCCCATGCCGGTGCACTGGTACGTCAGCGGAGTCGGCTGGGCCGGCGACGAGCGCACCGGACCGCGGGCCAGCGCGCTCGCCCTCGCCGGCCCCTGCCCGCTGGGCGGCCCGGCGGAGATGATCCTCGTCGCCGAGGCACCCGGGGTGGGCCTCGGCGCCCGGCTGGCCGGCATCACCGGCCTCGACCCGCAGGCGCTGCCGGGCGTGCCCGAGGCCAAGGTCGAGGCCGCGGGGCATCCCACCGCGATGTGGCCGCTGGCCGTCCCGCCGGACCGGGCCGCCTTCGTCGGGGAGGCCCGCGGGGTGTGGCTGTGGCTGGTGCTCTGGCCGGCGGACGCGGCGCTGATCCTGCTGGAGCACCTGGTGCTTCGCGATGTGCGGGACGCCCCCGAAATCGGTGAACGGTCGTTCTTCGGCGCTGTCAGCGAGCATCTCACCGTCGCGCCGTCCTCGGTTCGGTGAGTGAGGTTCCCGCGGCCGTAGGCTGATCCGATCGGATCGGCCGGCGAAGGGACTCGGGCAGCATGACGCAACCGTCGTTCCCGGCGCCGACCGCCGCGGCGGTCGACCGGCGGCTGGTCACCGTGATCGTCAATCCGAGCGCGGGGCGCGGGCGGGCGCTGCGCCTGCTCGACGGCGTCCGCACCGAGCTCGACCGGTGGGCTGCTGACGTGCGCGTCGCCCCCACCCGCGACCTCGCGCACGCCGGTCGGCTCGCCGCCGAGGCCACCGCGCAGGGACGGGTGGTGGCGGCGCTCGGGGGGGACGGCCTCGCCGGGGCGGTCGCCGGGGCGGTGGCGCGGGCGGGTGGGCTGCTCGCCGTGCTGCCCGGCGGCCGCGGCAACGACTTCGCCCGCGGGCTGGGCCTGTCCGCCGACCCCCGCCGCGTCGCCGCCGAGCTCGCCGGGTTCCAGGAGCGGCGGGTGGATCTGCCCGAGGTCGGCGGCCGGCCGTACCTGGGGATCGCCAGCGTCGGATTCGACTCCGACGTGCAGATCATCGCCAATCGGATGCGCCTGCTGCGCGGGCGGCACGTCTACACCTACGCGGCGCTGCGGGCGGTGGCGGCCTGGCGGCCGGCGCGGTTCACGGTGGCGATCGACGACGGTCCGCCCGAGGTGCTGCACGGCTGGACGGTGGCCGCGGCCAACGCGGCCTACTACGGCGGCGGGATGCGCTTCGCCCCCGACGCCGACCTCGCCGACGGGCTGCTCGACATCGTGCTGATCTCGCGGACGTCCCGGCTGACGTTCCTGGCGCTGTTCCCGCGGGTCTTCACCGGCCGGCACGTCCACACCCGCCACGTGCGGGTGCTGCGGGGGAAGCGGCTGCACATCGGCGCCGACCGGCCGTTCGCGGTGTACGCCGACGGCGACCCGCTGGCCGACCTGCCGGCCGAGATCGTCGTCCGCCCGGACGCGCTGCGCCTGCTCGTCCCGCCCCGTCGATCATGATCCGCCTGCGGTGCGTTCTGCACGGTCTGAAGCCGCAGACCGTGCGCACCGCACCGCAGTGTGGTCCTCGCGCCGTGACCGTTCCGGGCGGCAGCGGCAGCGGCAGCGGCAGCTGCAGAGGCAGAGATCAGGGCGCGGTCAGTCCGCCCGCCGGGCGGGCTGGGTGTCGGCGTCGGCGTCGGCGATCTCCGGCGTCGAGTGGTAGTCGACGAGGCCNCTGACCTGCGGGTAGTGCAGGTCGAAGGCGGGCCGCTCGGAGCGGATCCGGGGCAGCCGCCGGAAGTTGTGCCGCGGCGGCGGGCAGGACGTCGCCCATTCCAGCGAGTTGCCGTACCCCCAGGGGTCGTCGACGGTGGCGAGGGCGCCGTGCCGGTAGGAGTGCCACAGGTTGTAGATGAGCGGCAGCGTGGACGCGGCGAGCAGGAACGCGCCGGCGGTCGAAACCGTGTTCAGGGTGGTGAAACCGTCGGTCGGACCGTAGTCGGCGTAGCGCCGCGGCATGCCGCGCACGCCGAGCCAGTGCTGCACCAGGAACGTGGTGTGGAAGCCGAAGAACATGGTCCAGAAATGGACCTTGCCCAGCCGGTCGTTCATCATCCGGCCGCTGACCTTCGGGAACCAGAAGTAGGTGCCGCCGAACGCGGCGAAGACGACGGTGCCGAACACGACGTAGTGGAAGTGGGCGACGACGAAGTAGCTGTCGCTGACATGGAAGTCGATCGGCGGGCTGGCCAGCATCACCCCGGTCAGTCCGCCGAACAGGAACGTCACCAGGAAGCCGAGCGCGAACAGCATCGGCGTCTCGAAGGTGAGCTGCCCACGCCACATCGTGCCGATCCAGTTGAAGAACTTGATGCCGGTCGGCACCGCGATGAGAAACGACAGCAGCGCGAAGAACGGCAGCAGTACCGCGCCGGTGACGAACATGTGGTGAGCCCACACCGTGAGCGACAGCACACCGATCCCGATCGTGGCGAAGACCAGCCCCTTGTAGCCGAACAGGGGCTTTCGGGAGAAGNCCGGCAGAATCTCACTGATGATGCCGAAGAACGGCAGGGCGATGATGTAGACCTCGGGATGGCNGAAGTACCAGAAAAGGTGNTGCCACAGGATCGCGCCGCCGTTCGNCGCGTCGAACACGTGCGCACCGAACCGGCGGTCCGCCTCCAGCGACAACAACTGCGCGGCCAGCACCGGGAAGGCGACGATCACCAGGATCGACGTCACCAGGAACGTCCAGCAGAAGATGGGCAGCCGGAACATCGTCATCCCGGGTGCGCGCAGCGTCAGGATCGTGGTGATCATGTTGACCGCGCCCAGGATGGTGCCGAGCCCGGACACCACCAGGCCCATGACCCACAGGTCGCCGCCGGTGGTGGGCGAGTAGGCCCTGCTGTTGAGCGGGGAGTAGGCGAACCAGCCGAAGTCGGCGGCGCCGTCGGGGGTGAGGAACCCGGCGATGACGGTCAGCCCGCCGAACAGGAAGAACCAGTACGACAGCGAGTTCAACCGGGGGAACGCCACGTCGGGGGAGCCGATCTGCAACGGCACCAGGAGGTTGGCGAACGCGAACGCCAACGGCGTCGCGAACAGCAGCAGCATGATCGTTCCGTGGATCGTGAACAACTGGTTGTACTGCTCGTTGGAGAAGTACTGCAGGCCCGGCCGGGCGAGCTCCGCCCGCATCATGACGGCCAGGATCCCGGCGAACAGGAAGAAACCGAANGCGGTGACGAAGTACATCACGGCGATGTCCTTGTGGGACGTCGTCCGCAGGTAGCCGAGCACGTTCGTGCGTGGTCTGGAGTGCGCCGCGACGACGTCCTGCGGGTCGGGCCGAGCGGGTGCCGCTGGTTCCCGCGGTTCCTCCAGAATCGTCACGCTCGACTCCCGGTTCCTCGTCGTCCGCGCGGCCCGCGGGTGGCCCGCGAGTGGCCCGCGGTGGGCGGGCGGCGGCCGACGATCCGCACCGACGCCGCAGGCGACCGCGGCCGGCGGTGGTCGGCCGGCGGCAGCCTAACGTGCCGGGAGGGATTCCGGTTGGACGCTGGTCGAGTTTTCTTCGATATGTTTCGCGATGCCCCGCCGGGCGATTGGGGGATTCGCGGAGTTTGACGGGTTGCGCTCAGGCGGGTCGGGCGCCGGGGACGCCGTCCTCGACGACCCAGGTGGCGTCGGTGGTGACCGGCGAGTCCCGCCGGGAGAGGTCGGCGACGACCCGCATGTCCGCGCGCCATTCCGTCGGCGTCACCCGGATCCGGGTGTACCCCCGGCGATCACCGCGGAAGTAGCGGACGTGCGGGTTGAGGCGGGCGTTGTTCTCCCGGACGAAGTCGTCGTTGATGAGGAAGAAGGCCGAGCTGATCGAGGTGCAGACGAACTCGGTCGCGACCGCGGGGGTCTCCGGTCGGTCGAAGTCGACGCGCAGGTCGTTCACCCAGGCGCAGTGGAGGTCCCCGGAGAGCACCACCGGATTGCGCGCCCGGCTGTCGCGCACCCCGGACAGCAGCCGTCGGCGGTAGGGGCGGTAACCGTCGTTCTGGTCGAGGTTGGTCAGCATGCTCCCGGACCCGACGGGAAGCTGGCCGTCGAGCTGGGCCATCATCGTCTGCTGCGCGATCACGTTCCAGCGGGTCCGGGAGGCGTCGAGCCCCGCGCGCAGCCAGCGTTCCTGGGCGGCCCCGGCCATCGTGCCGCCGATGTTGCCGGCGCCGAGCGCGGCCGGGCCGACGGCCTCCGGCGAGTTGCCCGGCACCGGGGTCCGGTACTGGCGGGTGTCCATGACGTTGAGCGTCAGCAGGCCGCCGAAGGCGAGGCGGCGGTAGATGCGCAGGTCGGGGGAGCCCGGGTTGAGTTCGACCCGGATCGGCATGTGCTCGTAGTACGCCTGGTAGGCGGCGGCCCGCTGGCGGGCGAAGACGGCCGGGTCCTGATGGCGGTCGCCGGAGTCGCCGGCCTCGTCGACGAGCCCCGCGTAGTTGTTCTCGACCTCGTGGTCGTCCCAGGTGACGACCCAGGGCGCGGCGTGGTGGGCCGCCTGCAGGGCNGGGTCCGCCTTGTACTGGCCGTAGCGGTTGCGATAGTCCGCCAGCGTCTGGAGCTGGTCGAGTCCGGGCTGCTGGGGGGTGGTGTGCACGCGGTCCGGGAACCGGCTGTCCGGGTCGTACTCGTAGATGTAGTCGCCGACGTGCACGACGAGGTCCGGCGCGTCCGCGGCGATGGCGTCGAAGGCCGCCCAGTAACCGTTCTGGAAGTCCTGGCAGGAGGCCAGCGCCAGGGTCAGNGCGCCCCCGGCCGCGGCCGCGTCGGCCTGCGGGGCGGCGGCGGTCCTGGTGCGGCCGACGGGGCTGAGCACGGTGCCGGCCCGGAAACGGTAGAAGTACTCGCGTCCCGGCTCCAGACCGCGGACGTCGACGTGCACCGAGTGGGCGAACGCCGCCTGCGCGGTCTGCGTGCCGGCGCGTACCACCGAACGGAAGTTCTCGTCGGCGGCGATCTGCCAGTCGACCGGGACGTCGCGTGAGGGCATCCCGCCGCCCTCGCTCGGGCGCGGCGCCAGCCGGGTCCACAGGATGACGCCGTCGGGCAGCGGGTCGCCGCTGGCCACCCCCAGGGCGAACACCCCGTCGGTCACCCCCGGGACGGGGGTCGGCGCGCGCAGCGTCGGCCCCGGGATCGGCGTCGGGCCGCCCGAGCCGCCGCACGCCGCCAGCCCCACCGCGGCCGCCGCCGCGCCCCCGAGCCCCAGCCCACCGAGCAGGACCGCCCGCCGGTGCGGGCGACCCTGGGGGGTGGACCCGGCGCCGGCGAACAGGGATCGAAGGGGACGAGAGGGGCCCGCCGTGGCATCACCGGTCACAACGTCATGAGAGTAGTGCGTCGGGACCAGCGGAGAAGGGCCGGATCCGCACCCGGCCCGCGGGTCAGGTGCGGGCGGGCTCGGGGCGNCCGGGCTGCTCGCCGCCGTGCGCCTCGCCGTAGGCCCGCGTCGCCACCAGCACCTTGCGCCGGTAGACGCAGACCAGCGTGCCGTCCTGGTTGTTGCCCCGGGTCTCCACACTGACGACGCCCCGGTCGTCGCGGCTGCGGGAGGGGACCTTGTCGAGCACGGTGGACTCGCCGTAGATCGTGTCGCCGTGGAACACCGGCGCGACGT
>NZ_LJFZ01000060.1:0-12064 GCF_001420875.1 Frankia sp. AvcI1
CAACGACACACCCCCACACACCACCGCCACCTCACCACCACCAGCAGCCACCACCCCATCCCACACACCCACCACCGACGAGAACGAAACCGGATGCTCCGGCCCCACGTTCTCGGCGGCGTTCTCCGCCGCGAACCGCGGCGGTGCGGCGACGGCGAGCCGGGCGACCGGCAGCGCGTCGGGGGCCTCCACCATCGCCGCGAACACCTCGCCTAGCAGCTCGCCCACCTCGCGGGCGCGGTGCGGGGCGAGGAGCCCGCGATGGTGCTCCAGCTCCAGTCGCAGCTCGGCGCCGGGGTCGGCGACCAGCGTGAGGGGGTAGTGGGTCGCGTCCTCGGTGCGCGCGGCGGTGATCTCGACGCCGAGGGCCGCCCGGACCCGGTCGATCGCGGCGTTGTCGACCGGATAGGACTCGACCACCACCAGGGTGTCGAACAGCGCTCCGAGCCCGGTCAGCGCCTGGACCTCGGCGAGCCCGAGGTGGTGATGGTCCAGTGTCTCGCTCTGGGTCCGGTGCAGCCGTCCCAGCAGGGCGGCGACCGTCTCCGCCGGGTCCACCGTGACCCGGACGGGGACGGTGTTGATGAACNGGCCGACCATCGACTCCACCCCGGCGATCTCCGGCGGGCNGCCCGAGACCGTCGCGCCGAACACCACGTCACCGCGCCCGACGAACCGGCTCAGTGTGATCGCCCAGGCCGCCTGGACGACGGTGCTCAGCGTGACGCCGCTGTCGCGCGCCAGGCCCCGCAGGCGTTGCTGGATGTCCGCGGCGAGCGGGACCGGGATATGGTCCGGCGCCGCCGCCGTGACGTCCCCGCCCGGAGCCCCGGCTCCGGCCTCGCCCGCGTTCCCGACCATGGGAGTGGGCGGGGCGGCGGGAGTGCGTGGCACGGTGGCAGGAGTCGGTGGCACGGTGGCAGGAGTCGGTGGGGCGGTGGCGGCCAGCAGCGTCGGCTCGGTCAGCCCGTCGAGGACCCGACGCCAGACCGCCAGGGACTCGTCGCGGTTCCTGGCCGCCAGCCACGTCAGGTAGTCCCGGTAGGGCCGGGGCCGTGGGGCCGGCACCCCGGCGTAGAGGGAGAAAAGGTCTCTGAGCAGCAGGGGCGCCGACCAGCCGTCCAGCAGGATGTGATGACTGGTGATCACCAGCCGGTGTGCCCGCGGCCCCGTCCGGATGAGCAGGAAACGGATCAGCGGCGGCGCGTCCATGACGAACGGCCGGGCCCGCTCCGCCGCCGCCAGTCCCCGAACCCCCGGACCGGAGCCACCCGAGCCGGCACCGGCACCGGCACCGGCACCGGCACCGGCCACAGTTTCGGCCTCAGCCTCGGTCCAGGGCACGTCGACCTGGCGCAGCACCACCTGCACCGCTCCGGTGGGGACGACGACGAACGCCGTCCGCAGGTTGNCATGCCTGTCCACGAGGGCCTGCGCGGCGGCCCGCAGCCGCGCGGGGTCCAGTGCCCCCTCGAGTTCGAGGATCGTCTGGACGGTGTACGCGGCGTCGCTGTCCGCCATCGCGTGGAAGAACAGGCCTTCCTGTAGGGGGGCGAGGGGAAGGACCTCCTCGATGTTGGAGCGGTTCACGGGTACNCCATCTCTCCTCGAACGCGTGGAGCGGGCTCCAGTCGAGCGCCGTCATACGGGCCTTCGGCCATTCGGTTGCACGGCCATTCGGTTGCACGGCCATTCGGCCGACGGGGCGGCCGGTCACCGGGCTGGCCAGGTAGCCGGGCCTACCGCAGCGCGTCCCCGATCTGGGGCACCAGAGCCTTGATGGCGTAAGGGATGCTCAGCACCGAGGCGAACGAGAGCGCGAGCCCGGTGTTGTTGTCCGGGAAGACCGCCCGGTTCTCCGTGACGGCCGCCATCCGCGCGATCTGCGGGTACTCGGCGAGCGTCTTCTCCTTCGGCAGACCCTGCTGGCTCAGGACGATGACCACGTCGGCGTCCGCGTCGGCCATCCGTTCCGCGGACAGGCTCACGAAGGCCTCCTCCGTGCCCAGGCTCGTCACATATTTCGACGGGGTGAGCCCGAGNGCCGTCACGACCTGCGTGCGGGTGTCCGCCGACGAGTAGACGGCGACCTCTCCCTCCCAGGCCAGCAGAATGGTGACGGTGCGACCGGCGAACGTGGGGTTGTCCGCCGCCGCCTTCTTGAGGAGTGCCTCGGTCCTGCTGACCAGCGCCGCACCGTCGGTCTCGCGGCCGACCGCGGTGGAGATGACGTCCGTGGACTGCTGCCACGGCACGGAGTTCGGGTCGCGGTCCNGCGGCAGGCCGACGGTCGGTGCGAACGCGGTCAGCGACTTGTACTCGTCCTTGTCGCCTCGGGACTGCACGTCCAGAATCAGATCCGGATGCAGCCGGCCGACCTGCTCGTAGTCGAACGGCGGGCTGAAGAACTCCGGTGTGACGGTGCCCAGCTTCGATTCCGCCCAGACGCCGACGCCGCGCTTCATCTCCTCGGTGAACTGGAACACGCCGATCGGCACGATACCCAGGGCGAGCAGGACGTCGTGATCGGTGCGGCCGAGCGAGAGGATCCGGCTCGGCGCCTTCGGGATGGTCACCGTCCCGAACGTGTCCCTGATGGTGACCGGAAACGCTCCCGCGGCCGTTCCGGCTGTTCCGGCCGTGCTGGTCGCCGTCGGACCCGTGGTGTCCCCGCCGCAGGCGCTCAGCAAAGCGGTGGAACCCAGGGCAGCGCCGAAGAACAGGATGTCGCGACGACTCCGTGGGCGTCCACCAGTCACGGGGATGTGCATGCGTTTGTCCTCGTCTCGTGGCAGTCGTCAGGATCTGCCAGCAACTAGGAGTAGCTAAGGAGAGCCGGTCTCATTGCTCTTGACGGGGAGCCGACCGCCGGGTTCACGGCGCATCGTCGAACACTCCGGCCCGGTTGACCATCCGTCACTAAGGTGAGCCTAACCCCACCATCTGCGGTTTCGCAACGTTGGTGACGGATAGCCGAGTCGAGCCATTGTTGGAGGGCCACGAAAAAAGGGCGCACGAAATCGCCGAATCGGCCTGGCCGTGTTCGGAGAAAGATGCTGGCTGAGAATCGCCGCCGGCGGCGGCGCACGGGGACGGAAAAGCCGTCCGGGAACGGCCGGCACACCGTCGGGACAGCGGTGACGGGCGTCCGGAGNCGGCCCGCTCACAGGATCCGCCACCGTTCTTCGAAGGCGTCCAGGGTGCTCTGGTCGAGGTCGACCAGGGGCATGTCCGACGGGGTGTGCCCGCTGCCGGCGCCGCCGACGCGGCCGGTGCCCCTGGTGACGTGTTCGGCGAGGGAGGCGAGCGCGGTGCCNCACGCCGCGGCGAGGGCGTCGACCTCACCGTCGCCGAACAGCTCGGCGGGGTAGGACCAGGAGGAGCGCAGGACGGGGCCGGCGTCGGTGTCCTGCGTGAGCGCGGTGACCGTCAGGCAGGCGGCGGCCGGGGCCGACTCGTCGGAGAAGCCGGCGAGATCGGCGAAGCCGGCCGCCGTCGACCACGGGCCCCGATCGGCCTCGCCGCTGGACCGACCCAGGTAGTTGAAGACGATCTGCGGCGCCGGGGACCGGCCCAGCTCGGCGCCGGCCGCCGGGTTGAGGTACCGCAGCAGCCCGTAGCCCAGGCCGTGGTCGGCCATCGCCCGCCGGTTCTCCTTGACCGCCTTGACCAGCCGTCCCGCGGAGGCACCACCCGCGAGGGCGTCGTCGAGATCGACGTCGGTCAGGTCCAGCCGCACGGGGTACACGGTGGTGAACCAGCCGACCGTCCGGGACAGGTCGGCGCCGGGCACGGCCTCCTCCTCCCGCCCGTGGCCCTCGAGCGCGATGCGCAGGTGGGGGGCGTGGCGGCCGCGGTCGCGGCCCCAGCTCGCGACGGCGAGGCNCAGGGCCGCGAGCAGGACGTCGTCCACTCCGGTGAAGAACGCCTCGGGGACGTCGGTGAGCAGGGGGCGGGTCGTCCCGGCCGCCAGCTCCGCCCGGGCGGTGCGCAGCGTGGAGTTCAGGTCGCGGCTCGGGTCCAGGTGCCGCGCGCCCAGCGGGGCCTCGTCGCCGCCGGTCATCTCCCGCCACATCGGCAGCTCGGCGACCCGGGCCGGCAGGACCGCCGCGTCGGCCAGGCCGAGCGCCCAGTGCCGGAACGACGTCCCGATCGGCGTGTCGTCGGGTGCGAGCCCGGTCCGCACACGCCGCAGGGCGTCGGCGAGATCGGGCACGAGGATCCGCCAGGACACCTCGTCGACGGCGAGGTGATGCGCGACCACCGAGATCAGACCGCCCGCCGGCCCGCCGTCGAACCAGACCACCTGGAGCAGCAGTCCCGCCGTCGGGTCCAGCCGGTCCGCCGCCGCGGCCGTTTCGGCGCGGACGACCGCGGCACTCGACGGCGCATCCGGGCCGTCGCCGAGCACGATGCGGCGCACGACCGGCCGCTGCGGCTCGGCGAAGGGCGGGACGACCATGGCCCAGCCGTCCACGTCCGGGGTGACGACGGCGCGCAGGACGTCGTGGCGGCGCAGCAGAGCGCCCACCGCCGCCTCGATCGCGGCGAGGTCGAACCCGTCCGGCGCCACCAGCACCGCCGTCTGGGCGAACCGGGACCGCAGGCCGTCGCGTTCGAGGACCGCACGCATGACCGGGGTGAGGGGCACCGGTCCCGTCGCCGGGTGGGTGGCGGCGGGCGGTCCCGCGGGCTCGGCGGCCGCCCTGGCGTCGGCGGCTGCGGCGATCTCGGCGATGGTGCGATGCGTGAACACGTCGCCGGGGGTGATCCGCAGCCCGGCCGCGCGGGCTCGGGCGACGAGCTGGATCGAGACGATGCTGTCCCCGCCGAGGGCGAAGAAGGAGTCGTCGGGGCCCACCTCCGCCACCGCCAGCAGGTCCGCAACCAGACCGGCGAGCGTCTTCTCCGTCGCCGAGCCCGCCTCCCGGCCGGTGCCCCGCAGCTGCGGGGCCGGCAGGGCCCGCCGGTCGACCTTGCCCGCGGGCGTCAGCGGGATGGCGTCCAGCGACTGGATGATCGTCGGCACCATGTGGTCGGGCAGCCGGCCCGCCAGCCACCGGCGCAGGCCCTCGACGTCCGGCTCCGCACCGGGCACGCCGGGCAGGCCAGGGACGCCGGGCAGGCCGGTGACGTAGCCGACGAGATGCGCGGCGCCGCCAGGGTTGCGGTGCACCGTGACGACCGCCTGCCGCACGTGGTCGTGCTCGCCGAGCGCGGCCTCGATCTCCTGGAGCTCGACCCGCATCCCCCTGATCTTGACCTGGTGGTCGGCCCGCCCGACGAACTCCAGCGTGCCGACGGCCGTCCACCGGGCGAGGTCGCCGGTGCGGTAGAGCCGGGCCCCGGGCGTCCACGGGTCGGCCACGAACCGGGCCGCGGTCTGACACGGGTCGCCGACGTAGCCGCGGCCGAGCGGGAGGCCGCCCGCGTACAGCTCGCCCTGCACCCCCACGGGCGCCGGGTTCAGCGCCTCGTCGAGCACGTACAGGCGGGTGTTCGGGTTGGGCCGGCCGATGCTGATGCCGAACCGTTCGGCGTCGTCGCGGTAGATGTCGTGGCTGACGCCGATGGTGGCCTCCGCCGGGCCGTACCCGTGGTACATCACCGCGTTGAGCGTCGCGCGGAAGCGCCCGAACAGTTCGGGGGTGAGGGCCTCGCCGCCGCACCAGACGTGGCGCAGCGTGCCGGCGGCCCCGTCGATGCCGGGCAGCTGCAGGAGCATGTCCAGCATCGAGGCGACCAGGTAGGTGAAGGTGACCCGGTGCCGGGTGATCAGCTCGAGCAGGTAGTCGACGTCCCGCTCGCCGCCCGGTCTGGCGATCACCAGGGTGGCGCCGGTCACCAGCGGCAGGAAGACTTCGTTGACCGAGATGTCGAAGCCGAGCGGGGCCTTGAACAGGACGGCATCGCCGGGGCCGAAGTCCAGCAGCCCGCGCTGCCACAGCAGCCGGGCGGCGATCGCCTGGTGGCCGATCATCGCCCCCTTCGGGGTGCCGGTCGAACCCGAGGTGTAGATGACGTAGGCGAGGCCGTCCGGGTGCAGGGGCGCGACCGGGACGGGTGCCGACGCGGCCGGGAGGTCGCCGACGAGGAGGACGGGCACGTCGAGCTCGTCGGGCAGCCCGGTTCCGGTGGCGCTGACCACGGCGCGCAGCCGGGCCGTGCGGTGGATGTCGGCGATCCGGCGGGCGGGCCAGCCGGGTTCCAGCGGTACGAAGGCCGCGCCGACCCGTTGGATGCCGAGCAGCGTCGCGACCAGGTCGGCGCAGCGGTCGAGGTGGGCGCCGACGACGTCCTCGGTGCCGACGCCGAGGGCGAGCAGCCCGGCGGCGACGGCGTCGGCCCGGCGGTCGAGGTCGGCGTAGCTCAGCCGGGCGTCGCCGTCGACGAGGGCGAGCGCGCCCGGGGTGCGGGCCGCCTGCGCGGCGAACAGCACGGGCACCGTCGTGTCGGCCACCGGGGTGGCGGTGTCGGTCCACTCGACGAGCAGACGCTGCCGCTCGTCGGGGCTGAGCACGTCCAGCGCGGACAACCGCGTCTCGGCGGCGGTGCCGAGGATCCGCATCGTGTGGACGAGCCGTGCGGCGAAACCCTCGATCGTGGCCCGGTCGAACAGGTCGGCGTCGTACTCCACGCAGCCGTCGTAGGTGCCGTCCGCACGCGGCGTGAAGTCGAACGCGAGATCGAACTTNGCCCCACCGGTCGTGCCGCCGTCGCCTGTCGTGTCGTCGCCGCCTGTCGTGTCGCCGTCGCCTGTCGTGTCGCCNTCGCCGTCGGTGGTGGCGTCGCCGGCGGTCATGGCGGAGACGTCGATCCCGGCGAGCCCGGCCGCCGCGGTCCCGGCCTCACGGAAGTCGACCATGGTCTGGAACAGGGGGTGCCGCCGCGCGGCCCGCTCCGGGTTGACCGCGTCGACGACCCGGTCGAAGGGCGCGTCGGCGTGGGCGTAGGCGTCCAGCGCCGTCTCCCGCACGTCGAGCAGCAGGTCGCGCAGCGTCGGGTCGCCGTCCAGGCGGGTGCGCAGCAC
The DNA here is from genome assembly GCF_001420875.1 of Frankia sp. AvcI1. Taxonomy (NCBI): domain Bacteria; kingdom Bacillati; phylum Actinomycetota; class Actinomycetes; order Frankiales; family Frankiaceae; genus Frankia; species Frankia sp. AvcI1. The sequence goes on from NZ_LJFZ01000060.1 coordinate 7,031, forward strand.
CACGGTGTTGACGAAGAAGCCGACGAGGTGGTGCAGCGCCTCGTCGCCGCGGCCCGCGGACAGCGCACCGAGCGGGATGTCGCGGCCGGCGCCGAGCTTGTGGAGCAGGACCGTCACGGCGGCGCACGCGGTCATGAACTCCGTCGTGCCCGTGTCGCGGCCGAGGTCGCGCAGGCCCTGGACGACACCGGCGGGAACCGGGAAACGCACCTCCCCGCCGCGCGGTGGCGACCCGGCGCGGCGCGGGCGGTCGACGGGCAGCGGGATCTCCTCGGGAAGCTCCGCGAGGGTCCGCGTCCAGTACCGCAGCTGGCCGGCGAGGACGCTGTCGGGGTCGTCGGGATCACCGAGCAGCTCCTGCTGCCACAGCGTGTAGTCGGCGTACTGGACGGGCAGCGGCCGCCACGCCGGCGCGGCGCCCGCCGAGCGGGCCGCGTACGCGGTCGCCAGGTCGGTGAGCAGCGGGTCGGTCGACCACTCGTCCCCGGCGATGTGGTGCACCACCAGCCCGAGCACGTGGTCGTCGGCCGCGAGGCGGAACAGGTGCACGCGCAGCGGCGGCTGCGTCTCCAGGTCGAACGGCCGACCGACGGCCTCGGCGACCAGGGCGGGCAGCTCTCCCTCGCCGGTCTCGACGAGGCTGACCGCCNCCCGGCACTCGGTCAGGATCCGTTGGTAGGGCGTGCCACCGTCGTCGGGGAAGACGGTGNGCAGGGACTCGTGCCGGGCGACGACGTCGTCGAACGCGGCGGTGAGGGCGGCGACGTCGAGGTCGCCGCGCAGCCGGGCCACGAAGGGGACGTTGTAGGTGCTCGACGGGCCTTCGAGCCGGTCGAGGAACCACAGCCGACGCTGGGCGGCGGACAGCGCCAGCCGCTGCGGCCGGGGCCGGGGGCCGAGCGGAATCCGCGCCGAGGGGGGTCGCTCGGCGTCCAGCACCGCCGCGAGGCCGGCCACGGTGGGGGTGTCGAAGACGGCGCGGACAGGCGTCTCCGCGCCGGTCTCGGTCCGGATCCGGGCGATGAGGCGGGCGGCGAGCAGGGAGTGCCCGCCCAGGGCGAAGAACGCGTCGTCGAGGCCGACGTCGTCGACGCCGAGCAGCTCCCCGAACAGCCCCGCGAGCAGACGCTCGGTCGGCGTCACCGGCACCCGGCCGGTGGTGGCCCCGCCGGTGAACGTCGGCGCGGGCAGGGCCCGGCGGTCCAGCTTGCCGTTCGGCGAAACCGGAAACGCCGCCAGGACAAGTACGGCCGCGGGCACCAGATGGTCCGGAAGAACCACCGCGGCGGCAGCCCGAAGCTGATCGGGATCAAGCGATCCACCCCGATCCCCTGCGGAGGCGTCCCCACGATCCGCCGCGCGAGCGCCACCCCGGTCGGAGTCGACCGTGGTGGGCTGGTCGGCGGTGACGTAGCCGACCAGGCGGGTGACCCCGTTGTCGGTGCGGGCGACCACCACCGCCTGGCCCACCCCCGGCAGCCCACCCAGCACCGCCTCGACCTCACCCGGCTCCACCCGATAGCCACGGATCTTCACCTGCTCGTCCGCGCGGCCCAGGAACTCCAGCGTGCCGTCGGCCTGCCACCGCACGAGATCCCCCGTCCGGTACAGCCGCTCCCCATCCCCGAACGGATCCGCGACGAACCGCGACGCCGTCTCCCCCGGCCGACCCGCATACCCNCGGGCCACCCCGACACCGCCGACATACAGTTCCCCAGCCACACCGACCGGCACCGGCAACAACGCACCATCCAGCACAAAGGTCCGCAGCCCCGCGACCGGCCGGCCGATATGCGGCCCCACCCCGAATTCCACCGGCGTCCAGGTGGCATCCACCGTGCATTCCGTCGGCCCGTAGAAATTCAACCCCAGCACACCCNGCGCCGAACCCAGCGCATCCCACAACCGGGAACCCACCGCCTCCGCCCCCGTCGCCACCACCGANGGCACCCACCCACCGGACAGCAAACCGTCATCCACCAGCAGTTCCAACAACGACGGCGGCACGTCCACAAAATCNATCCGCTCNNCNCGGACCAACCGCACNATCCCCGCCGCATCCCCCATCAGACCATCCGGCAGAACATGCATCGCATGCCCCGCCAACATCCACACCAGCGGATCCAACGACCCGTCAAACGCGAACGACAACACGTTCAACACCCGCAACCGCCGGCCCCCCAGCCGCACCACCACCGGATCGATCACCGCCGCCCGATGCGCCAACGCCAGATTCACCAGACCACCATGCGTACCCACCACACCCTTCGGCCGCCCCGTCGACCCCGACGTGAACACCACATACGCCGCCGCCCCCAACCCCACCGAACCCGACCCCGCCGTCGAAACCGAATCCGAACCCGCCTGCACATACACATCCGAGCCCGAATCCGCCTCCGACCCTGCCCCCGCACTCGTCCTCGGCCAGGAATCCGGGTCATCCACCAAAATCGTCCGACCCGAGAATCCCGCCTGCGCCACCCGATCCGCCACCACCGACGACGTCACCACCACCAACGGAGCCGCCTCCCCCACCACCACACCCACCCGCGACACCGGATGCACCGGATCCACCGGCACCACCACACCCCCCGCCTTCCACACCGCCACCATCACCACCACCACCTCCACACCCCGCGGCACCACCACCCCCACCCGCACCTCAGGCCCCACCCCCACCNACNNCANNNNCNCCGCCAACCNCGACGCAACCTGATCCACCTCACCAAACGACAACGACACACCCCCACACACCACCGCCACCTCACCACCACCAGCAGCCACCACCCCATCCCACACACCCACCACCGACGAGAACGAAACCGGATCCGCGCCGACAGCCTCGGCGGAATCGGAGCCGGCGGGCAGCGCGGCCGGATTCGGTGCCGCAACCCCGCTCCACTCGCGCAGCAGCAGCTCGCGCTCCTCGGCGGAAAGAACACCCACTCCGGACAGGGAAAGGTCCGGGTTCCCCGCGAAGGCGGCGAGCACGCGACCGAGACGCGCCAGAATGCGTTCGACACTCACCCGGTCGAACAGGTCGGCGTCGTACTCGACGGAGGCGAGCAGGCCACCACCGCGAGCGGCCGGGGTGAAGGTGAACCCAAGGTCGAACTTCGCGGCCGCCGGTTCGGCCGATTCCAGCGGTGCCAGGTCGAGACCGTCGAGCCCCGGGTTCCCGGTCGCCGGGTTCCAGTAGTCCACGAGGGTCTGGACGAGCGGATGGCGGCCCGCGGCGCGCTCGGGGTTGACCCGTTCCACCACGCTGTCGAACGGGACGTCGGCGTGGGCGTAGGCGTCCAGCGAACTACGCCGGACCCGGGAGAGCAGCTCGCGCAGGGTCGGGTCACCGGAGAGGTCGAGTCGGACCACCACCGTGTTCACAAAAAAGCCCACCAGGGGCTCCAGGGCGGGGTCGACGCGGCCGGCAACCAGTGCGCCCAGGGGAATGTCGGCGCCGGCGCCGAGCTTGTGCAGGGTGACCGCGACGGCCAGGTGCGCCAACGTGAGCTCGCTGGTTCCGGTCTGGGTGAGCAGCGGACGCAGCGCTGCCATGGTCGTCGCGGGGATCTCTCCCCGCACCCGCCCACCGCCCGCGACGGGGACCGCGGGCCTGGGTCGGTCGGCGGGCAGCTCCACCTGGGTGGGAAGGCCGGCCAGGATCGTCGTCCAGTAGGCGAGCTGACGCTCGGCCAGCTCCGAGGGCGCGTCCGGCGCGCCAAGCAGCTCCTGGTGCCACCGGGTGTAGTCGCCGTACTGGATCGGAAGGGGTGACCAGGCCGGGGCGCCGCCGCGCAGGCGGGCCGCGTAGGCGGTCGCCAGGTCGCGCAGGAACGGCGTGGTCGAGCCCTCGTCGCCGGCGATGTGGTGGATGACCATGGCCAGGACGTGGTCGTCGGCGGCGACCCGCAGCACCTGGACCAGGATCGGGATCTCGGTCTCCAGCCGGATCGGCGTCTCGTGCACGTCACGGATCGCGGCCGCAAGTCGATCTTCGGTGATATCGAGGTACGAGAACGGCACGGTGACGTCGTCGAGGATGCGCTGCACCGGCGTCCCGTCGACCTCCGGGAAGACGGTGCGCAGGGTCTCGTGCCGGGCGACGACATCCTGGACGGCGGCACGCAGGGCCGGGACGTCGAGCGGACCGGTCAGCCGGGTGGCGAACGGCAGATTGTAGGTGCTCGACGGGCCTTCGAGCCGGTGGAGGAACCACAGGCGCCGCTGGGCTGCCGACAGCGGCAGGGGGTCCGGTCGGTCGGCCGCGGTGAGCGCGGGATAGCTGGGCTGCGCGTCGAGCGCGTCCAGGTGGGCGGCGAGGGTGGCTATCGTCGGGGCGTCGAACACCGAGCGGATCGAGACGGGCAGGTTCGTCGCCGCGCGGACGCGGGCGATGAGGCGGGCGGCGAGCAGGGAGTGCCCACCCAGGGCGAAGAACGCATCGTCGAGACCCACGTCGTCGACGCCGAGCAGCTCCCCGAACAGCCCCGCGAGCAGCCGCTCGGTCTGCGTCGCCGGCACCCGGCCCGTGCTCGCCCCGCCGGTGAACGTCGGCGCGGGCAACGCCCGGCGGTCCAGCTTGCCGTTCGGCGAAACCGGAAACGCCGCCAGCACGACCACGGCCGCGGGCACCAGATAGTCCGGCAACACCGCCGCCACCGCGACCCGAAGCTGATCGGGATCAAGCGATCCACCCCGATCCGCCGCGCAGGCGTCCCCGGGACCCGTTGCGGAGGCGTCCCCGCGGTCGGGGTCGAGCGGGGTGGGGCGATGTGCGGTGACGTAGCCGACCAGGCGGGTGACGCCGTTGTCGGTGCGGGCGACCACCACCGCCTGGTTCACCCCCGGCAGGCCGGCGAGTACCGCCTCGACCTCACCGGGTTCGACCCGATAGCCACGGATCTTCACCTGCTCGTCCGCGCGCCCCAAAAACTCCAACGTGCCCTCGGGCTGCCACCGCACCAGATCCCCCGTCCGGTACAGCCGCTCCCCATCCCCGAACGGATCCGCGACGAACCGCGACGCCGTCTCCCC
>NZ_LJFZ01000061.1:0-11638 GCF_001420875.1 Frankia sp. AvcI1
GGAGCGTGTCGGCGGGGGGCATGTGTTCGCGGTCGTCGAGGTCGAGGAGGTTGTCGATGCTGGTGCCGTAGACCTCGGCGAGTAGGGCGAGCATCTGCGGGGTGGGGCGCCGTCGGGGTGGGAGCGGCCAGGTTTCCAGTTGGGACAGCCAAGGGACGGTCATGGTGGCGGCGCCGTCGGGGTCGAGGCCGGTGCGGGCGGCGTGGGCGTTGATGNGGTCGGCGGCCTGCTGCTGGGTCCAGCCGNGGGCCNNCCGGTGGGCGGTGNGGGGGCGTAGCCGGTAGCGGCGGGTGAACTCGACGGCGATCTCGTCGTGGCTCATCCCGACCGCGCGCATCCGTTCCCGCAGCGCGTCCTGTTCCACCCGCTGGCTCGGCCTACTCATGACAACGCCGCACATCCTCTCCGGTCCCGGACACGATCTCGTGTCCGCCACCCACAGCACGAAACCGACCGTTTCACGGTAGTCGACAGGGTCGTGCGTATGGTGCGCTCCTACGGCCTCGCGACCCCGCTGCGACACCACAGCGGAGATGGACGACGCCGTGTCCCGCTCGACGAGCTATGCGGCCTCGCCGGGCGGAGAGCTGACCTTGGCGGCAAGAATCCGTTGGGTACGACGGTCTGCCTCCNTGCTCCCGGTCGGGCCCTGGCCTCCCGAACGACCATGCGCGTATCCCAGCGTGGCAAAGGGGGATAGCGATGGTCAGACGGACAGGTGTGCGTTTATGGCGCGGGCCTGCTCGCCGAGTTCAGACATTTCCACAACGGTGACCCCGGCGGCGGCGAGTAGTTCGTAGCCTTGGCAGTCGGCGACGAAAAGGCTGGGTTCCCGCCAGGCAATGACCACCCGGGGGATCTTCGCTTCCAGGATGAGCTGAGTGCAGGTGCGGGGCCGGGACTTGCGCTGCGAGCAGGGTTCGAGGGTGCTGTAGATCGTCGCGGTGGCGAGCCGGCGGTCGCCGGGTGCGACCTTGGCGAGCGCGGACTCCTCGGCGTGCACCGCCTCGTCGACTTCCCGGGAGAACCCGAACGCGATCTCCTCGTTGTTCTCGTCGACGATGACGGCACCCACCGAGTAGGCGCCGGTGGCCGGTCGGCAGCGGTGAGCGAGTGCGATGGCACGCGTCATCCACCGGTGGTCATCAAACTGGGCCATGAAGGCTCGTCCTTCCTCGGGAGAATCCGGGGGCCGTCGGAGAGTGCGCCGGATAGCCGGCTTGCGCGCTGTCAGACGGTGGTGGCCGTGGGGATCTGCTTCATTGCCTGCCGGAACTCGCGCGCCTGGGGGACAGTCTGCCACCCGTCGGCGGCTTCGCCGTGGTGGCCGCGGTCCGCTGCCAGCTGGCTCTCGCGCGGCGTTCGGATCACCGGACGGCCGCACATGGCGCAGGGCCGGAGTTCCCGTGGCCCCAGCGTCGGCACTCGCCGGGACGCGAGACCCAGGACGGCAGGTCCACCGTGCTCTGGTCGCAGCGGCATCCAGACCAGACGGAAAATCAAGATCAAATCTCTGGGGAACTTGCCGAACAAACTGTCATGATCACGTTGAACAAGTGCACCCCGAGGTCAGCGTTCCCGCAGGTCAGACACCTCTTGGACGACGAAGAAAACGTTCACAGTGGAGGGAATGACTCGCCCCTTGGCGTCAGGCACCCTAGTGACGCCTCACGTCCGACCTGGTTGTGATCTTGGCGGTCTCGCAAGATGCGACACCCTGATCCACCCACGCCGGGGAGGGTGTCAGCATCGTAGGGTCGACAGGCCATCACTCAAGGTCACCATCCGAGTTCGAGGAGAAGCCTGGTGCCTACCTCAGCAACCGAGATCACTCATGATCATTCGGATGCGCAGCCGGCCGATATCCCTCGTTTGCGCGAGGAGCTCATTCGGGAACTGCGCGAGCTGAAGGCGATCGTGACGCCCGAGGTGGAGCAGGCGGTGCGGGCGGTGCTCCGGCACCTGTTCATCCCCGAGGTCCCGGTGGAGAAGGCGTACGCCGCCGAGCACCACTACGTGACGAAGAAGGACGAGCACGGGGTCAGCATCAGTTCGGTGTCCGCCGCGCGGATTCAGGCCATGATGCTGGAGCAGGCCGAGGTACGCCCGGGGATGCGGGTCCTGGAGATCGGGTCGTCGGGATACAACGCGGCGCTTCTCGCTGAACTGGTAGGCGAGGCCGGCNAGGTCACCTCGATCGACATCGATCAGGACGTCATCGACCGGGCAGCCCGACTCCTGCCGGCGGCGGGCTACGAGAACGTCCACCTGCGGCGTACGGACGGGGAGTTCGGTGCGCCGGAGCATGCTCCGTTCGACCGGATCATCGTCACCGTCTGCGCGTGGGACCTNCCCCCGGCCTGGAGTGACCAGCTCGCCGAAGGCGGCCGGCTCGTCGTCCCGCTGCGGATGCGGGGCCTGACCCGCTCGGTGGCCTTCGAGCAGGAGAACGGTCGTCTGGTGGACCGGGGCTACGAGCTGTGCGGCTTCGTGCCCATGCAAGGAGTCGGGGAACGGCGGGAACGACTGGTCTCGCTCCACGGCGACGACGTGCGCCTGCGCCTGGACGACGACCAACAGGCCGACGCCGACGGACTACGTGCCGCCCTGCCGATGCCACGGCAGGAGGCGTGGTCGGGGATCACCGTCGGGAAGAACACCAGGTTCGACGGCCTGTACCTGCTGATGGCCATGACCCTGCCCGACTTCGGCCTGCTGGCCGCGACGAAGGCCGCCATGGACCGCGGCCTGGTCGCCCACTCCTGGGGGCTGGGAGTCCCGACCCTTCTCGACGGGGACAGCTTCGCGTATCTGACCTTCCGTGCCACCAGCGAGGCACGCGAGCAGTTCGAGTACGGCGCCTTCGGCCACGGACCCCACGCCGACACCACCGTCGAGAAGCTGGTCGGCCTCATCAGATCCTGGGACGNCACCAGCCTGAACGCCCGCATTACCGCCTACCCCGCGCACACCCCCGACGAGCTGCTNCCCCCCGACGCCCTTGTCCTCGCCCGACGCCACACCCGCATCGCGATCACCTGGCCATCCCCGGCAGCGGCCAGCGGCAGCGTTCGCAGAGATGAGGAGGGCGCACAGGTCTCTGTGCAGCCCGCAGCACCCTCCGGACGGCGAGTGAGATCGCACCCCGAGGGACCCCCGAAGGCATCGNCATGATCACGCCGAATAAAGCCGAGGATACGGCAGTGTTCGCGCAGGTCAACGGCCTCATAGATGCCGAAGAAGACGTTCGCGGTGGGGGAATGGCTCGTCTCCTGACACCGGCCATCGTGGTGGCGTGCGACACCTACCGTGACTGTGATCTTGGCAGTTGCGCGAGAACGCGGTCGAGGAAGCCGCCATCCTGGGCCATCCGCGCTGGAAAGACCGTCAACGCCAGGAGGGCCGTCCGACCCGCGGCGGCTGTACGCATCGAGAGAGGACACCGTGACGAGCGTCGACACTATGAGTAGTGAGGGTCTCCGGAACGCAATGGTCGACCGGCTGGCTGCCGATCATGCGGCGAAGAGGCTTGTGCTGCGGCCCGAGGTGGAGGCGGCGCTGCGGACCGTTCCCCGCGAGCTGTTCACGCCGGGCCTGCCTCTGGAAGAGGCGTACGACGCGAACACGGCCGTCCTGAAGAAGATGCGCGGCGCGGAAGCGGTCAGCTCCGTNTCGGCGCCGTACCTGATTGCGGAGATGATCGGTCAGGCAGCGAACGCGCTCGGCGGTCTGGAGGGCCGGCACGCGCTGGAAATCGGCAGCGGTGGCTACAACGCGTCACTGCTGCGGGAGTTGGTCGGCCCGTCGGGATCGGTCANGACCGTCGACATCGACCCCGAGGTCACCGGCCGAGCAGCCGCCTGTCTGGCGGCGGCGGGCTACCACGACGTGACCGTGGTGTGCGCGGACGCCGAGCATCCGATCGTGCCCGGTCGCCGCTACGATTTGATCATCGTCACGGTCGGGGCGTGGGACATCCCGCCTGCGTGGCATGATCAGCTTACCGATGACGGTGTGCTGGTCGTGCCGTTGCGCACGTTCGGGATGACCCGGTCGTGGGCGCTGCGACGCCGCGGGGACCGTCTGGTCAGTGAGAGCCGCCGCCAGTGCGGGTTCGTCTCCATGCAGGGCGATGGAGCCCACGAGGTGCGGTACCTCGACATCGCCGACGGTGTCCATCTGCGGCTGGACGAAGACCAGCGNGTCGACCACGACCTCGACGTTGTCGGTGCCCTCCTTACGCAGCCCCGCGAGGAGGCGTGGGTCGGGGTGAGCCTGCCGCCCGCCACCATCCTCGCGGACCTGGATCTGTGGCTGGCAACCCGCCTCATCCACGAGACGCACTTCCTGGTGCTCTCGGCACAGGCGACAGCCGTCAAGTCCGGCGTCGTCGCCCCGGGCTGGCGGTTCGGCACCCCGGCAACCCTCGACGACGACACGTTCACCTACCGGTCGGCGCTGCGCTGGACCGACAGGCGGTTCGATCTCGGCGCCTACGCCCACGGGACCGAGGCCGCCGCGGCGGCCGGGCGGATGGTCGAGCACATGCGTGCGTGGGTGGACGCGGGTCAACCGTCTCCGACGCTCCACGTCCTTCCCGCGCACACCCCTGACGGTGACCTGCCGAACGGGGCGGTCCTGGACAAGCGGCACAGCCGTGTCGTCCTGGCCTTCACCACCAAGGAGAAAGGAACCCCCTGATGGGCGACGAGTACGAGCTGAACCTGCGTCTGGTCGACGCCGGGTCCGTCGCGAGCGGCCACGCCACCAGNACCGACGACGAGTGCGGCTCCGNCAACACGGAGTCGCAAGCCTGCACGACCACCAGCGACTGACACCGTTCATCCCAGGGAGCGCCCGGCCGAAGGCGGNCGGGCCTCCGTCCCCCAACCCGGCGATGCGGAGCCAGACATGTATCGAGCGGTCGACGCGGCGTTGATCAGGGCTGCCTCCTACCCCCGAGATCTGGCGCTGCCCGCGTGGCCCGACCTCACCACGAGCCGGCCCGAGGAGTGGCTGGGATGGCTACGGGAGGTGTGGGCGCTGCCCGAGTTCGCGGCGGCTGTCGAGCAGGCCGCGCCCGACCTGGCCGCCCGCATCATCCGTGCGCTGGCCCACGAGCCCATGGACAGGCGCAGGCTACGGCGCCTCGTCGAGGCGACGGTCCGGTATCTGCTGCGGTGGACGAGCAGGGCGACCCCGTTCGGCAGGTTCGCCGGAGTCGCTCGGGTCGAATTCGGCTCCCGTGCGGCGGTCCGCTGGGGGGATCGGCATCGTGAGGTGACCCNCCCGGATGACCGGTCTATCGCCGATCACGTGACTGTGGCCGAACGCGACCGGGCGATCCTGCGATCGGTCACGGTCGTGACGAACTCTCTGGGGTATCGGCGGGGCGGAGCATGGGTGCTGCCCTGTGCCCGCATTGAAGGCGACCGGGCCTGGGATGTCGAGATCGACCTGACCGGCCCGGTGCGGCTGGCGATCGAGGCAGCCAGCGCCCCCGTCCCGTTCAAGGAACTGGCCGCGACGGTGGCCGACGGACTGGCCGGCAGCGCGGCGGCGGCCGAGGACCTGCTGGCCGCCCTGGTGAACACGGGTGTCCTGCTGTCGGCGATCCGGCCGCCGATGACCGTGACCGATCCGGCCGCGCACCTGGCCCACCACATCGCCCTCCCCGCACCGGACGGCCGGACCACGGTCGATCTGCACGTCGACTGCACGGTGACGCTGCCGCCCGCCGTGGTCCGCGAGGCGCAGGAAGCCGCCGCCGCGCTCGTCGCCGTCGCGCCGCACCTGCCCGGCTGGGCCGCCTACCATGCCGCGTTCAGCGAGAGGTGGGGTCCGGGCGCGGCCGTGCCGCTGGACGATGTCCTGCGCACCTTGGGGTTCCCCGCCGGCTACCGGGGCTCGCGTCGCCGTGACCCGACGACGTTCACCGTCCGGGACAGNCTGCTCGCGACGCTCGCGCAGCAGTCCGCTCTGGATGGCTGCGCCGAGGTGGTCCTGGATGACGATCTGATCGGCCGGCTTCGGGGCGAGGANGACCGGCCACCGATCCCGCACACCGAACTGCGGTTCGCCCTCGACGCCCCGACACCGCACGATCTCGACCGCGGCATGTTCACGTTGACGGTGGTGAGCGGGGCCCGGCATGCGGGCGTCGCCGCTGCCCGGTTCCTGCACCTGCTCACTCCCGCCGAGCGGGAACGTTTCCGCGGCGTCTATACAAGCCTGCCGACCGCTTTACCCGGCGCAGACACCGTGCAGCTATCCGCGCCTCCCCTGGACACCCGACTCACCACTCTTGCCCGCACACCCGAACTCCTTCCGGTCCTGCCCGTCGGCGACTTCCACCCCAACCCGCCCTGGACGCTGAAAGATCTGGCGGTAGCCGGCGACGGCCAGCGGCTGTGGCTGGTGTCGCTCACCACCGGGCGGCCGGTCGAGCCGCTGCTGGTCAACTGCGTGCGGCTGCCGACCATCCAGCAGCCACTCGTCCGCTTCCTCACGGAGATCTGGACGGCATGGACGGCGCCCNGTGCCCGGTTCGACTGGGGACACGCGAGCACACTGCCGTTCCTGCCACAGGTCCGGCGAGGCCGCTCCATCCTGCATCCGGCCCGCTGGACGATCCCCGCGACCGCGCTACCCGCCCGCACCGCACCATGGTCACAGTGGCTGGACACCTGGCACCAGCACCGCGAACCCCGCCAGATCCCGCGGGAGGTGCTGATCGGCGACGACGACGTACGGCTGCGCCTCGACCTGGACCAGAACGCCCACCTTGCCCTGCTGCGCAGCCACCTTGATCGGCATCCGAACGCCGTCCTCACCGAGGCCGGCGGGCGAGCAGGCTGGATCGACGGCAGACCCGCCGAGCTCCTGCTCACCCTCACCCGTACCCCACCGTCCCACCGCCGGGCCGCCCGCCCTGCCCGTCCCGCCAGCACCCTCGCCCACCGGCCCGGCCGGTCGCGCTGGCTGGACACCCGCCTCTACGGACACCCGGATCACCTCCTCGCCCACCTGGCCGACCTCACCGACCTGCCGGCTGGCTGGTGGTTCCTGCGCCACCCCGACCCCGAAGACCATGTGCGGCTCCGCATCCCGTTACGCGAGGCCATCGACTTCGCCGACGCCGCCCGCACCCTCGCCGTCTGGGCGTACGGCCTGGCCGACGACGGCCTGTTGGCCGACTACACGCTGGCCACCTACCGGCCCGAAACCCGCTGGGGACTCGGGCCGACGCTCGCCGCGGCCCAGGCGGTGTTCGCCGCCGACTCCCGCGCCGCGCTTCGATGGCTGGCCGGCGACCGCCAGGCCGCCACCGCGGCGGGAATGCTCGCCATCGCCGGCGGGTTCGCCCGCGACGGCGCGCGCTGGCTCGTCGACCATGCCCCGCACCGCGGCGGCCCACGGTTGGACGCCGCCCAGCTCGCCCGCGTCCGCGACCCGTACGGGGACGCCGGCCTGGCCAGATCGCTGGCTACCTACCGGGCCCTCGCCGAGCGGGACGGTCTGGATCTCGACGAGGTGCTGGCCGATCTGCTGCACCTGCACCACGCCCGCATGATCGGCCCCGACCTCGCGTCCGAACGGCACTGCCTACGCCTGGCCCGCGCCACCGTCCAGACCGACCTCGCCCGGATCAGATCATGACCGCGGGCCAGTCCCTCGCCGACGGGGCGGCGGGCATCGCCCTGCTCCACCGGGAAACCGGCGCGTGGGCGGCGATGTACGCGGCGCTGGAGCAGGCCGTCGCCGCCGGCGTCAGCATCGCCGACAGCGCCAGCCTCTACCATGGCGCTCCCGCCCTCGCGTTCGTCCTCGCCGGCAGCGACCAGCCCGGCCTCGCTCGGGCCACCGCCGCCGCCGCGGCGGGAACAGCGACGCTGACCCGCCGCCGCCTCGGGGTGGCCCACCGCCGCATCGACCAACGCCAGCGACCCCCCTACGCCGAGTACGACCTGATCCGCGGCCTGACCGGACTCGGCGTCGCCCTGCGCCGTGTCGGCGATCTCGATCTGCTCCGCGACGTGCTCACCTACCTGGTGCGCCTGNCCGACCCCATCAACGGCCTCCCCGGCTGGTGGTGCCCGCACGGCCCCCACCGCAACCAGCCCGTCCTGGGCGGGCACTCGAACCACGGGGTCGCCCACGGCATCGCAGGCCCACTCGCTCTCCTGGCCCTCACACTGATCGACGGCGTGACGGTCGACGGGCACGCGGAGGCGATCACACGGGTCTGCCAGTGGCTGGACACCTGGCAGAGCCAGACCAGCGAGGGTTCGTGGTGGCCCGAGTTCGTGACGCTCGACGACCTGGACCGGGGCGAACCACGCCTATCNCGCCCGCCGCGCTTGTCGTGGTGCTACGGCGCGCCCGGCATCGCCCGCGCCCAGCAGCTCGCCGGCCGCGCCCTCGGCGACACCACCCGCCAACGCAGCACCGAAACGGCCTTCGCCGCCAGCATCACCGACCCGGCACAACTCGGCAGCCTCGTCGACCGCGGACTCTGCCACGGAACCGCCGGGCTCCTCGCCGCCGCACGCCGGATCGCCGCCGACGCGCTCACCCCGATCCCGATCGAACCGCTGGCGCGACTGCACCAGCACACCACGCCTGCTGCAACCGAACCCACCGGATTCCTCGACGGCACAGCCGGCGCCCACCTGGCCATCGCCGGGACCACGACCTGCTGGGACGCCTGCCTCCTGCTCTGCTGACCGACCTGCTCTGCTGACCGAAAGGGTCCGACGATGGACGAGACGGCCTGGAAGCAGGTGAACATCACCTACCCCAGCCCCGACTCCCACCAGCGGGAACGCCACGCCATCGACCACCTCACCCGCGTCCTGNCCGCCGCCGAAGCCGACGGCCTCATCACCGCCTGGTTCTTCATCCGCAAAGGCGCCTGGCGCATCCGCTACCTGATCGCCGAGGGCGCTACCGGACGCGGCGACAGGTACACCGACCCCCTGCACCCTTTGCTCACCGACAGGGTCCAGTGGACCGACGACCTCTACGAACCAGAGATCCACGCCTTCGGCGGTCCCAGCAGCATGAACACCGCGCACACGCTGTTCCACCACGACAGCAGCCAGCTGCTCACGTTCCTCCGCGGNGACCCCGCCGACCGGCGGGAACACTCCCTCGTGCTGTGCACCGCGCTCATGCGGGCCGCCGGGCTGGACTTCAACGAGCAGGGCGACGTGTGGGCACGGGTCGCCGAGCAACGCCCCAGCCAGGCCGACACGCCTCCGCACGATCCACCGGTGTGGGCATCCTTCACCAGCGGCGTCCGCCATCTCCTCCTCGGCGACGCCCGTACAGACCTGATTGGCCATGACTGGCTCACCTCGTTCGAGGAAACCGGCAGAACACTCCGAACCCTGCGGGAAAACGGCAGGCTCACCCGCGGGATANGNGCGGTCATCGCCCTACACGTGATCTTCCACTGGAACCGGCTCGGGCTTACGGCGACCACCCAGGGAACACTCGCGCGGGCAGCGAAGGATGCCGTCTTCGGCAATGCGCCGNCATAATCGATCAACCAGCCACCGGCCCTTGGACGTGGACCAGCTACCACAGTCGAACGCCGGGTGTCGTCGAAGCACAGGCACCCTGGCCCGCCATTCCGTTCGTCCTGGGGGCGCGGAGGCGTCCGGCCGGACGCCGAGACTGCGACTCGGCGACGCACGCACGNCGCCCCGGGACTCCTATCGTTTCTCGGCGAAGTCGCCGAACGTCGAGACTCGGCCGGCCAGACCCGACGAGGTGATCGTCTGGTCCCGCTCGCCGTCCAGCTGTTGCCAGGGGAACAGCATGTCGAGGTCGCGGCCGAGGGCCACATCGTCCCAGGGGCGCATCTGCCGCCGCAGGCCGGCCAACTCGCCGCGAATCCGAAGAGAATCAGTTGCCCCCGGGTCACACCCAGTAGAAGGTGGGTGCGCCGTCCGGTCAGGAACGTAGGCGGCCCGTCAGCGGGGATGGCCTCGACTCAGCGCAACGGCTGATCGCCATCTCCCGCCTCGAACCAGCGGGTTCTATTCGGCTCCGTGCGTNGGCGCGACCGCCTGGATGCGCCGGGCGAGTTCGATGTCGTGTTCGGCGACGTAGCCGCCGAGGTCGCTGGAGCTGATCGAGATGTNCACGGTCTTGTATCCGAGGGTCGCGTCCGAGTGATGACCAAGATCATTCTGGATAGCGGCGATATGCACGATGAACGCGGCGCCCTGAATGTGGGGAATGGAATAGGTGCGTTCAATCCGCCGGCCGTCCGTCGACCACCCCGCCAGCTCGGCGAGCCGTGCCTTGATCTGGTCGTGCGACAGAGCCTCAGCCATGATCTCTCCCGACCTCCTCGTTGATGACCGGCGCCAGAACCGCCGTCAACTCCTCGCCGACCGGATCGGCGCGCCACGGCNCCATCGCCTCCGCGACCACGGCCAGTTCCCGCCGGGCCCGCGCCGAACCCGTCTCCACCGCGATGTCCGCAGCGCGGCGGGCGAGCTCCACCGCGCGGTCCGGTTCCCCCAGCATCGCCACGGCGGTCGCGTGGCGGGCCGACCAGACCCCGACATCCCGACGCGCCGTGGCCGGCGCGACAGGGATGATCTGCTGCCACACACGGTCGGCCTCATAGGCAAGACCGAGCCGCCCGTAGCAGGTCGCGCGCTGCACTTCGACGTAGCCGTGGGTGCGCCGACACGCCGTCCCCCACACCTCAACGTCGACGCGATCCAGCAGCCGAGCGGCTCGGTCAAGGAGCACGTCGACCTGACGGCGGTCGCCGAGCAGCGACGCGCCGTGCGCCTGCTGCTGCAACGCGAACACCTGTACTTCCGGGGTCAGGCTCCGCGCGTCGAGAAGAGCTGCCTGGCACAAGTCGACCACGGCCTTCGCGCGCCCAGCATCGGTGAACGCCATCGCCCGGTCCACCAGAGCGCAGGCGACGGCATCCCGCTCTCCCGAGCGATGGGCAAGATCGAGGGCTTGGTCGTGGCAGCGCAGCGCGGCCACGGGATCGCCCGCGTCCAACCAGAGCCAGGCCGCGAACGCGTAGAACGAGGACCCGACCTTCGCCAGCCGCTGACGCGCCGGACTGTCCGCGGCGTCCACCAGATGCACGATGATCTCGCACTGTGAGGTGACCGCGCCGAGGATCGCCTGCGAGCCGAACCCCATATCGGCGTGCAGATGCCCGTCCAGCTGGTCCGAAAAATAAGAAGCAAGCGCCGGGTCGACAACGCCGGCACGGCCCGTCCCGACCGATCNGGCCACGACGGCCGACCCGGCGAGGATGTTGAACCTGCGGCGGCCGAACCCGTTCACACCATCGATGATCCCACCTCCGACATCGAGGGACGCGCTGCTGGGAAGGCTGAAGCGATACCCGCCCCCTTCCGTGCCTGGCCGTACGCCACGCGTGGGAGCCCCACCATCGGGACGTCGAGGCATCCTCGTGAGCGCTTTGCGCACGGCCGGTGCCACCGGAACGTCTATCTTGGCCGATCCCGACTGATCCGCCCGCCGGGTGCTGTTGATCAGGAGCGTGTCGGCGGGGGGCATGTGTTCGCGGTCGTCGAGGTCGAGGAGGTTGTCGATGCTGGTGCCGTAGACCTCGGCGAGTAGGGCG
>NZ_LJFZ01000062.1:0-11091 GCF_001420875.1 Frankia sp. AvcI1
ACCCGTCCCCGAGGATCACGACGTGACCCGGTTGCCTCTTCGTCGGCAGCGTCAGATGTGTATAACCACCCCGCCATCACCTACCCCGTCGCGACCCACCCCGCCATCACCTACCTCGCCGCGACCCACCCCATCGCGACCCACCCCGTCGCCACCACCGCTCCCGTCACCACCCACCCCGTCACCGCCACCGGTCCCATCACCACCCGCTCCGTTGCCACCACCGGTCCCTGCCGGAGCCGCCGACGACGAGCGGGCGGAGGGTGATCTTCCCGTCCCACCGGCTGCGCCGACGGTGGTCCGGCCGCCGTCCTTGCCGCTCGGGATGCTGGTTGTGCTGCTCACCGCCGGCGGGCTCGTCGGCGCGGTCGGGATCTGGGCGGCGGGCACCGCCCGGGCGGGCCACGCGGTTCTCGGCCCCGCGGCCGCCACCGTCACCGGGGCGGTCTGCGCCCAGCTGCTGTTCCTGAGCAACCGGGCGATCGGTGCCGCGGTCACGGTCCTGGCCGCCTTCGTCGGGTCCGGCGGTGGTGTGCTGCTGGCCCGGTCCCTGGACGTCGGCGAGCCCGGCCGGGTGCTGCTGTGCGTGGCGGTGGCCCTGGTCGTGGCCGCGACCGGCGCGTTCGCGATGCTGCCGCCCCGCCCGGCCACCACCGGCGCCCGCCCGGAGCTGGCCGCCGACCCGGCCGCGGGTCCGGCCGCCGCGGGTCCGGCCGCCGCGGGTCCGGCCGCCGCGGGTCCGGCACGTGATCCGAGGGCGCCGGGGCAGGACGCCGACGACGCCGGACGCTCCCTGCTGCGCCCGGCGCCCTGACCGCCGACGGCCGGCCGGGGACGGGTACCGCCGGCGCCCGTGCCGCGGGTGACCGACACCATGGCGCCACGACGAAGAAGCAGATCAGCATGGACGCGCCGACCGGTGCCAAGCGGCGGCCCCGCGCCGGTCGTGATATTTCGGTTCACCTGGGAAGCTGGCCTGCGACAATGAACGAAGCCAAGGGGGTGTCGTGGCTGCCGTTCCGGTAGGCAACCGCGTGGTGGCGGGCCGATATCGACTTGTCGCGCGTCTGGGTGCGGGTGCGATGGGGACGGTCTGGCGCGCCTTCGATTCCGTCCTGGAGACCGAGGCGGCGCTCAAGGAGATCGAGTTCGCCGGCGGTGTCGCGGGCGCCGAACGGGCGGACCGGGTCGAGCGGGCGTTGCGCGAGGCGCGGCACGCCGCCAAGCTGCGCGGCCATCCCCACGTCGTCACGATCCTCGACGTCGTCCTCGAACACGGCCTGCCCTGGATCGTGATGGAGCTCGTGCCGTCCCGCTCCCTGTTCGAGGTCGTGCGCGACGACGGGCCGTTGCCCGGCGCCGAGGTCGCCCGGATCGGGATCGCGATGCTCGACGCGCTCGTCGCCGCCCGCGATCACGGCATCGTCCACCGCGACGTCAAGCCGTCCAACGTGCTGATCGGGACGGACGGCCGGGTCGTGCTCACCGACTTCGGCATCNCCACCGGCGACGGCGATCCAACGCTCACGGTCACCGGCGTGCTGGGAACCCCCCTCTACATGGCTCCGGAACGGCTCGACAACCGGCCGGCGACCTTCGAGGCGGACCTGTTCAGCCTGGGGGGCACGCTGTACTACGCCGTGGAGGGGCACCCGCCGTTCGAGCGGGACAGCTTCGGCGCGATGCTGGCCGCCATCCTGCTCCACCCGCCCGCCCCGACTCGGCGGGCCGGCGCCCTCGGCCCGGTGCTCGACGGCCTTCTGGCGAAGGATCCCGCCCAGCGGTTGACGCCGGCCCGGGCCCGGGAACTGCTCGAGCAGGCCGCCCGCTCCCGGCCGCAGCCCGGGGTGGGCCGCGTGGACGCCCTGTCCTGGCACCTGCGGTATTCCGCGCCGCCCGGCGGAGGCAGTGCGGCGCCGGGCCGGTTCACCGGTTCGCTACCGGAGGCCCCGGCGGCTCCCGGCTCGCTGCGCGCTGCGAGCCCCACCGGCGCGGGCGGGCCGCCCGGCGGTGTCGACGACTGCGACGAGGCGACGCGGGTGGCGGGCCGCACCAGCCACCAGCCACCCCCCGGTCTGCCCCCGACGCGGTTCCCCGAGCCGCCGGACACCCCCGGCGTCGCCGGCCCACGAGCGACGTCGGCCGTCGCGCCGGATCCCGGCGACGCGGAGGCGCTACCCCGGCCCACCGAACCGGCGATGCCCACCGAACCGGCAATGGCAGCCGAACCGGCGATGCCCACCGAACCGGCAATGGCAGCCGAACCGGCGATGCCTACCAAACCGGCGATAGGAACCGGACCGGCGATGCCCGCAGAACCGGCGATGGATCGCCCGGCGGCGCCGGCGGAGCTCACCGCGGTGGAGCAGGACGGCGCAGTGCTGCTGCGCTGGGCGCCGTCGGTCACCCCGGGGGCGTCCTACCGGGTGTCGCGGGTGCTGGNGGATCCGTCCGCGCCGAACGGCCGCCGCGAACGCAGCCTGGGCATCACCACCGGCACCGAGCTGTTCGACGCCGGGGCGCCCAGAGGCGTCCCGCACTGGCACGAGGTGGTCGCGATGGTCACCGGCGCCGCGGGCCGGCTGCGCTCGACGCCCGTCCGCACGCCGACCCGCACGCTGCTGCCGCCGGTCACCGCGCTGCGGGCCAGCATGTCCGACAACGCGGTCGCGCTGTCCTGGCGGCCCATGCCGGAACGCGACGAGGTGATGATCGAGCGGACGTTCGCCGAGACCTCGCCGTTGTCGGGGGCGAAGCGCCGGTTCCGCGGCACCGCCGGCTACTTCCTCGACGAGGACACCGCGCCCGGCGCGGTCTACCGCTACCGGGTCTGGGTGNCCGGGTCGGACAGCTCGGACGCGCTGGCACCCTCCGGGGCGGCGGAGGTGGTGGTCAGGGTCGTCGCCCGTCCGCGNCCGGTGCTCGACCTCGAGGCGCGCACCACGCTCGGCGGGACCGTGCTGCGGTGGACGACCGTGCCCGGCGCCATCGTCCGGATCTACGCAACGGAGGCCCCCGAGCAGGCCGGGCTGGCCGGAACCGGCCCGTTCGGCCCAGCCGACCACGAGGTCGGCGTGGGCTCGCTGGAGGGCCGGGCCCGACTGGTCGGGGAGAGCCGCCGCGGACGCCTCGTCGACCGGCAGGCAACCGACACGGTCGTCTACACGCCGATCACCATCGCCGAGGACCGGGCCGTGATCGGCGCGGCGGTCAGCCACAGCGAGCTCTGACCACCGCCGGAGCCGGCGTCAGTCCGGCGGGGCCGGCGTCAGTCCGGCGGGCGGCCGCCGGTCAGCGCCGTGAGCCGGGTCGACGCGAGCAGCAGCCGGTCGACCATGGCCGCGCGCCCGGCCGTGTCCAGGGTTCGCGCGGCGACCAGACCGACGGCCACGGCGACCCGACCGTCGCGACCGAACACCGGCGCGCAGATCTCCCCCACGGGCCACGACTTCGCCTCGTCCGGATCCAGAATCTCGTATTCCCGCTCGGCGAGGGTCCGCAGCAGCTCGTCCCGCTCCCGACGCGGGCCCGGGTCGGCCGGGGCGTCCGCGACCTGGTCGACCACGTCTCGCAACCGCCAACGCAGCGCGTCGTCCGCCGTCACCGAGTAGCCCCGTGCGCGCACTGCGTCGAGGACCCGCCGATGCCGGCACGCCGGCTCCACCGCCCAGGCGGGGTCCGGCACGACGCCCGCCGCGAACGCGTCCGCCCGGACCTCGCCCGCCGACACCCCGCCCGCCCCGGCCGCCCTCTCCGCCTCGCCCGCCGGGGCGGTGTCTGCGCAGGTCTCGGGGGTGACGTCGGCGAGGAAGCCAGAGGCAGGGGTGGGGCCGGCGGCGGGGAGCCAGACGTCGACGGCGGCAGGGGGCGCCCAGGCCAGGTGCACGGCGCCGACCGGCGGGCGTAACGGCAGCGTCTGGCCGACCCGCATGGACAACCCGAACAGGGCGGAGCGGGGGACGCGTGCCAGGACGAGCAGACTGCCGGCGAAGGTCGTGGTCGCGAACGTCTCGAGGTCGAGGTCCGCGGTCAGCGATTCCAGCTCCGCACGGGCCAGCCGCACCAGCCGCGCCCGGTCCCCGTCTGCGGCGGCGACCGCCAGCGCCGAGGGGCCCAGGGCATACGTGCGGTGCCCGTCGTCGCGGTGGACGAACCCCTGCTCGACCAGGGCGAGCAGCATCGCCTGGCAGGTGCTCTTGTCGATGCCGACGGCCCGGGCCAGCTCCGAGAGCGAGTAACCGGTCTCGCCGTGCCCGCCGAGGAACCGCAGCAGGCGGCCGACCCGGGCGGCGGACCCGGACGGCTTCACGCCCACCGTGACGACCTCACCACCGCGCCACCGGCCGCTACGGACACCCCGCCCGTACGCGCCCCACCCACAGCTCGCACACCGATCCCGACCGCTCCGACCTCGACCGCTCCGACCCCGACCGCCATCAGCGGGCCTCCCCATCGTCAGTGATGTTGCGGTATGACCCGGATCATCCCCCGACCGCGCCGNCCGAGCCAGCCGCCGGAGGGCGCCCGGGCGCGCGGGCCACTGCGCGGCGAGGAGTCCTGCCGGTGGCGGGCGCCCCGGCGGGTGGCGGCGCGCGCCCGGATGCCAGCATGAGCCACCGTGGGCAGCCCAGAAAACGACGCCGCGACCAGCGGCACGATCGACAGCACAGACACGATCGACAGCACAGGCACGATCGACAGCACAGGCACGATCGACGGCGGGGACGGCGAGGAGCAGCCACCCGCCTACGGGTACCTCGATATTGATCCCGAGACCGCCCGGCGGGCCAGCCGCATCTACTGGGACGACGCGGCCGCTGACTACCAGGCCGAACATGGTGCCTTCCTCGGAGACAGCGACTTCTGCTGGAGCCCCGAGGGACTGCGCGAGTCCGAGCTCCGGCTGCTTGGGGACGTGGCCGGCCGCACCGTCCTGGAGGTCGGATGCGGCGGCGCCCAGTGCGCGCGGTGGCTGCGGCGTCAGGGTGCCCGGGTGGTCGGCTTCGACCTGTCCGGCGGCCAGCTTGCCCAGGCCCGCGCCTACGCGGCCCGCACCGGCATCGAGGTGGNGCTGGTCCAGGCCGACGCGGTCGCGCTCCCGTTCGCGGACGAGAGCGTCGACGTGGCCTGCTCCGCGTTCGGCGCGGTCCCGTTCGTGGCCGACAGCGGGGCGGTGATGCGCGAGGTCGCCCGGGTGCTGCGGNCCGGCGGGCGCTGGGTGTTCTCGACGACTCATCCGTTCGTGTGGTGCCTGCCGGACGATCCGGACGAGAACGGGCTGCGGGTGTTCCACAGCTACTTCGACCGGCGCGCCTACACCGAGCACGATGAACAGGGCCAGGCGATTTACACGGAGACGCATCGCACGATCGGCGACCGGGTCCGGGAGATNGTCGCGGCCGGACTGATCCTGCACGACATCATCGAGCCGGAATGGCCGGNCGGCCAGGAGCGGACCTGGGGGCAGTGGGGGCCTGTGCGCGGCGGGTATGTGCCCTCGACCTCCATCTTTGTCACGAGCCGGCCGCCGGCCCGCTAGTTTCGCCCTCGGGGAGGTGTGAGGACGACGACTCCGGGCAAACCCCCCTCAGACGTCACCGGACAAGCCGGAATTAGCACGAACACCGGTCCGGAAACCGACGAAGGGGAGGCACCATCATGAAGATTCTGCGCCGCATGCGACACGAGGTTCGGCACGACGTCAACCAGGCGGACCGTTCCGCCGCCCGCGGGCTGCGCCGCCTGCGCCGCCGTCGCAGCCGGACCGCCTCCACCACCACGACCACCGGCACCCGCTACTGATCAGCCCCGCTACTGCTCGGCCCCGCGACTGCTCGGCCCCACTACTGCCGAGCAGTCGCAATCGCTCGGCACCCCTTGCTGACCGGCACCCGCTGCGGGTCGCACCCCCTACTGATCGATAGCCGCCGCCGATCTCGGCGGCGGCGACGAACCCGGGCGACCCCGGGGTTCTGGACGGGCGCCCGTCCAGAACCCCGGGGTCGTCTGCTGTCCGAGGGTCTCCCACGGCGAGCCGCCGCGGCCGGCGAACACGAACGGCGGTCGGCCCGGATGCGGCGAGCGAGGAACATCCTGCTCAACGCGACGCCGTTCTGTCCCACGGTGCACACAACGCCCTAGGGCGCGGCGAGGTACCCCGATCGCCCCCGTTATGGTGAGCCCCGCATTCGCCGTTGGGGGCAGACCGTGNATCACGCTCACTCCGCACCCGGAGATGCCACGTTCAGGCGCGGCATTCCGGGGGTTCGCGCGTGCACGGGGGCGGCGCTCGCGCTGGCCCTGGTCGGCCTCACGGCCGGTTGCTCGGCCAGCAGCGACACCGCCTCGTTCACCCCGGCGCCGCACGCGACGCGGGTCGCGCCCGCCGTCGAGGCCGACCCGCTGCCACCGCTGAGCAAGTTCATCACCCAGCCGGACGGCAGCCAGGTGACGACGGTCAGCGCCGACTACCTGTTCGACTCGAACAGCAGCGAACTGCGGGGGGAGGCGATGACGGCGTTGCAGCAGGTCCTGCCCGCGATCCGGGAGCATCCCGGCCCCATCTCGNTGATCGGCTACAGCGATGGGCTGGGGCGAACCGAGGACAACCAGAAGCTGTCGCTGGAACGGGCAAAGTCCGTCGAGGCGTGGCTGGCGACGCAGAACATCCCCAGCTCCGTGCTGGATGTCGAGGGCAGGGGCGAACAAGGCGCGCAGGACGGCGTCGCCGACGCGAGCCGACGCCGAGTGGAGATCGTGCTTCGATGACGTGCGACGTTTCCGCCGGTCCGCCGGTGCCCCTGCCTCCGGGCGCGGCCGGAACGGGTGAGCCCGCAGCCCGACGCCGGACCCAGGACCGACGCCGGACCCAGGACCGACGCCGGACCCAGGACCGACGCCGGACCCAGGACCGAGGCCGGACCCAGGACCGAGGCCAGGACCATCCGGGCCAGGGCCAGGACCGACGTCCTGGCCAGGACCCTNGCCAGGACCGACGTCCGGGCCAGGGCGGCCAGAGCCAGGACCGACGCCGGGGCCGGGGCCGCCNCCTGCACAGCCGACTGGCCGGGCTGGTGGCTGCGGCCATGCTGGCGACGCCGATNCTCGCTGCCTGTGACNCCGGCGGCCTGCTCGGCACGTCCAAGGCGGACGGTCCGCTCGACTGCTCCAAGTACCAGGAGTCCACGCCCTCGGCCGGCGCGCCGCTGCTGCTGGTGCTGCTCGACGTGACCGACAACTCGGCCGCCACCGCGCAGCGCGTCGCGACCCGGGTCCAGCCCTATCTCGACACAGCGCTGAAGGACGGCGCCTACATCCGGCTCGTCGCCAGCGGCGGCACGGCCATGACGTACTCGGACTGCTTCCACGGTGACCGGATGTTCCAGATCAAACGGAACAACAACCGGCGCGAGGAGAAGGACCGGGTCGCCGCCGCCAAGGCCCTCGGCACNGAGATCGACCACGTCGTCCAGACCGAGCGGGTCAGCGCGAAGGGCAGTGCCACGGGCCTGCTCGCCGGCATCAACGACGAGCNCAACACCGTCCGGTCCACACCGGACGTGAAGGTCACCGACGTGACCGTTCTCGTCTGGAGCGACCTGCTCGGCACCGGTCAGGACTCCGACTGCCTCAACGTCGACGGCAAGAAGGCGTCCGCGTCCATCGCCGAGGCGCTGGTCAAGCGGTGCTTCGAGACCCAGCAGATCACCACGGTGGGCAACGACAAGGTTCGGTTCCTCGGGGTCAACGAGGGCGNGGCGGATCGGCCGCAGCAGGATCTCGCCCGGTACCTCAAGGGCGAACTGTGTCGACGGATCANCAGTGACTGCAGCTAGCTCGACCATCCGCACCATCTCGACCGACACAACCCCTACGACGACGTCACCCATTTCATCCACCCCGACAGACCCGACAGACCAGATTCATCCGATTCATCCGGCCGCTTCGACCGTCCCGGCCGCCCGTCCGCCCGCGCCCGTCGCGGCAGCCCCCGAGCTCCCGGAGCATCCCGTCCGCAACCGCCGCGGCACGCACCACGCCGATCCATCCGAACCGCTACTGGCCACGACGGCNCCGGTGGAACTCAAGCCGAGGAGACGACCGATGGGCGTCCTGCACGAGCCCGAGGACCAGCACTTCAGCCCGGCACTGATGNGCTCGACGGTCGTGATCACCGGCTGCCTGGTGATGCTCGCGGTACTGGAGATCTGGGTCTGGTTGACCCTGTCGTCCCCGTTCGCGAAGGTCTCGGTCACCGGATCGATGATCGTGACCGCGCTCAGCTTCTTCATCACCGGCAACACCTTCCGGCTGCGCGACATCCGGCGCCGGGTGGGCAACCGTGCTCGGGCCGGCCGCATCGCTCCGATCGACGCGTTGTCCACCCTGCCGCCGCGGGAGACGATCGCCCGCCGCTTCATGCTCGGCGCCGTCGGCGCCGTGGTCGGCGTCGGNACCCTCGTGNTGACCATGGTCTTTTCCGGCGACGAACAGCAGGGGGCGCGCGAGGCCATGGTCGCCTCGGTGCTCGGCATCGTCTGCGCCATGCTCTGCTTCGTCGGCGGCACCTTTGCCCGCCCCATCGACTGAACCGCTCATCCCCATCGGCTGACCGCCGTCCCCGTCCACTGACCGCCCATCGGGACCGACATCGGAAAAGTAGGAGCCTGAAACGGTGCTGCGCAGGGGAAACCAGCCAGGGCGTCTGGCCAAGCAGCTCATCCGCCGGGTGGGAGACGCCGACATCGCGCTGGCGGGTGCGGAGACCCGCCCCAAGGTCCTCAAGAGCCTGGAGGACGCGGAGGTCCAGGAGGTCCGGGCGGCCGTCCGGGCCGACGGGCGGACCCTGGAGGAGTTGATCGCCGANCTCCGCATGGAGATCGACTCCCGGGCCGAGCGCCGCGAGCGGCGGACCGAACTGATCAAGAACAAGGTCGAGCAGGGCCGGTTGTGGCGCAGCGTCGGGGTGCAGGAGCGCATCCCGCAGATGGCGCTGGCGGGACCGGCCCGCACGGTCGTCCTGACGTTGCTCGCGGCGCTGGACTTCTACGTGTTCGCGCAGTCCTATGCGGTGCTCGCCGACGTCGGCGGCTACGGCCCGGAGTGGTGGCTCGGCGGCCTGCTCGGCGTCNCCGTCTTCATCGCCGGGGTGGCGCTCGCCCACGGGATCAAGGCGTCCATCCTCGCCCGCGCCCAGAAGCAGATGCTCGCCGATGCCGACGCCGGCCGCTTCAAGATCGACCTGGACATCCGCGAACAGCTCNTCGAGTCGAAATCGTCCCCGCTGGCGCTGAGCCTGACCACGGCGATCTTCCTGCTGCTGTCGATCGCCGGGGTGCTCGTGCGCACGCAGGGCACGGCCGGCGAGAGCACCGGCGGCGCGGTGATCCTGTTCCAGGCGCTGATCCCGCTGGTCGCCGTGGCGGTCGAGCTGTACCTNCACGATCCGACGGAGCGCGACGAGCCTATGCCGAACATCGTCGACCGACGGCTGGAGCGGCGCCTGGCCAAGGCCGAGCGCCGGCTGCGCATCGTCGCCGCCCAGGTCGAGGCGAAGGTGTCGCAGATCGAGAAGCTATACCGGGTCGAGGAGGCCATCCTCGACGTCGAGCAGAAGGACATGGGCCTGCGCCACACCACCGACCTGGTGCTCGGCGGCGGCCACATCCCGACCATGCCGACGAACGGGCGAGTCGCCGAGGTGGACCGCGACCAGCTCGAGAAGACCATCAAGATGGCCCGTCGATCCTAGCCAGCCGCATCTCCAGATCATGGTGACTGGGGCGGCCTTCACAGCCCTCGCCCGCCCGCGTGGGGCCGACGGATGCCGCCGCACCGGGGAGGCAGGGCCCGGCTGGGACGACCAGCCCACGGTGGTCTGCCGGTCGGCACGGCTCCCGGCGCTGCCGGCCGGCTGCGCGTCTCCCCACGACCTGCGAGGGGAAGCCAGCAGGCGGTCGGCGGAGGCTGGGCCGACCACCCCTTGTCAGGTGGCGCTGGTGAGGAGGTCGGGTAGGTGGGTGTAGGGGTTGCGGCGGGGGCGTTGGTGGGGGTCGATGCGCCAGGGTGGGGTGTAGGCGGGGTGGCCGTCGTCGGTGAAGATGATGGTCCAGCCGTCGTGGTGGACTTGGCGGTGGTGGTGGCCGCAGAGCAGGACGAGGTTGTGGAGGGCAGTGGTTCCGCCGTGTGTCCAGTGGATGACGTGGTGTGCTTCGCACCAGGACGGGGGTCGGTCGCAGCCGGGGAAGCTGCATCCGCGGTCGCGGGCGGCGAGGGCGCGGCGTAGCTGTGGGGGCACGACGCGGGTTGATCGTCCGATGTCGAGGGGGACGCCGGCGGGGTTGAGGATGATGCGGGTGATGTCGGCGTCGCAGGACAGTCGGGTCAGGACGCTGTGGGGTAGGGGGAGTCCCCAGTCGGTGGTGGCGGGGGTGGTGCCGGTGGCGAGCAGGGTGTTCCAGTCGATGGTGATGGTGAGGTGCGGGCGCACCCCGCCGCTCTGCGGGAGGGTGGCGGCGCCGAGGGCGCGGGTGGTGAGGTCGAGCAGGGCGTCGGCGCGGCGGCGGGTGGGGCTGCGCCGGTCGGGGGTGCCGTCCGCCGCGGGGTGGGGGGCGGCGAGGCTGTCGAGGGCGGTGCGTAGGAGGGCGGCGCCTTCGGCGTCGAGTTCGCCGTGGATGAGGGTGGCGCCGGTGGGGGTGTCGGTGAGGGTGAGGCGGCGGATGTCGGCCGGGTCCGGGGTGGGGGTGTCGCGGCCGTCGTTCCCGTGACCGCCGAGGCCGCCGTTGCCACCGGTGCTGCCGGTGCCGGTGCCATCGTTGCCGGTCTTNCCGGTCTTGCCGGTGCGGGTGCTGGGGTTGGTGTGTTCGCCGGTGTGGCTGTCGGTGTGGGGGTCGTCGCCGCCGGGGGAGGTGTCGGTGGTGGTGAGTGTTTCGCGGAGGCGGGCGGCGAGTTTGACGAGGTGGTGGGGGTCGAACTGGTCGGCGAAGCGTAGGAGGGCCTGTTCGGCGGCGGTCTGCTGGTCGGGGGTGGTGGCGGTGGGCAGGGTGCGTAGCGCGTCGCTGATGACCATCGCCTGTTCGACGGTGATCGTTC
>NZ_LJFZ01000063.1:0-10103 GCF_001420875.1 Frankia sp. AvcI1
ATCTGGGCCGGTCGGATTTCCAGGTGAAGGTTCGTGGGTTCCGTATCGAGCTCGGTGAGATCGAACAGGCCCTGACCTCGCAGCCGGGCATCGGCGGTGCGGTGGCCATCGTCCGGGAGGACCAGGCCGGTAACCAACGCCTGGTCGCCTACGTGGTGGCGGAGGACCAGGCGTCCGTCGGCCAGCCCGACATCGAGGAGGTGACCGACCGGCTCCGCCGGCAGCTGCCGGAGTACATGGTCCCGTCAGTGATCGTGCCGCTCACGGAGTTCCCGACGACACCGAGCGGCAAGGTCGACCGTGCGGCGCTGCCCGCACCCGACCAGTCCGAGGCCGCCGTCGGCCGGGGACCCCGCAACCACAACGAGGAAGTCCTCTGCCGGCTGTTCGCGGAGCTCCTCGGCGTGGCCGAGATAGGTATCGACGCCGATTTCTTCAGCCAGGGCGGATATTCACTGCTCGCCACCAAACTGATCGGTCGCATTCGCAACGAACTCAATGTCGACGTCAAGGTCACCATGGTCTTCAACAATCCGACCGTCGCCGAGCTGGCGACGCGCATCGAGGACCTGGCCACGTCGAAGCGCCCCCGGCTGCGCCAGCTTACCGTACAGGAGTAACGTCGATGATTCCGTTGTCCTTTGCTCAGCGACGGCTTTGGTTTCTCCACCGACTTGAAGGCCCTTCCGCCACCTACAACATCCCGTTCGTGCTTCGGCTGGACGGGTCACTGGATCTGCCCGCCCTGTCCGCGGCGGTGACGGACGTTGTCGCCCGGCACGAGAGCCTGCGCACTCTGATCGTGGAGAGCGCCGACGGCGCACCGGAGCAGCGGGTGCTGCCGCCGGAGCAGGCCGGGCTGACGGTCCGGGTGGTGGACGTCGCCGCGGACGCGGTGGACGCCGCGATCCACGGGGTCGCGTGCGAGGGTTTCGACCTCGACACGGACCTTCCCCTGCGGGCGGTGCTGCTCCGGGTCGCCGCCCAGCACCACGTGCTGGTGTTCGTGTTCCATCACATCGCGGCGGACGGGGCCTCGATGGCGCCGTTCATGCAGGATCTGGTCCGCGCGTACTCCGCCCGTCAGCGCGGGGACGCGCCGGGCTGGACGCCACTTCCGGTGCAGTACAAGGACTACACGCTGTGGCAGCGGCAGCTGCTGGGGGACGAGGCGGACCCCGACAGCATCGCCGCGGCGCAGCTGGCCTACTGGCGGGAGGAACTGGCCGGGGCACCGCAGCCCGTGGTGCTGCCGCTCGACCGGCCGCGACCGACGGCGGCCAGCCATCGCGGCGGTCACGTGTCCTTCGAGCTGGAGCCCGAGCTGCTCACCGGGCTCGGCAAGCTCGCCGCGGAACACGGCGCGACCCCGCCGATGCTCGCCCAGGCGGCGCTCGCCGTGCTGCTGCACCACCTCGGCGCCGGCAACAATCTGACGATCGGCAGTCCGATCGAGGGCCGTGCCGACGAGCAGCTCGGTGATCTGATCGGGTTCTTCGCCAACACCTGGGTGCTGCGTGCCGACCTGTCGCGCAATCCGGCGTTCGGCGAGGTGCTGGACCAGGTCCGGACCCGGGCTCTCGCCGCCTACGACAACCAGGACTATCCGTTCGAGCGGCTGGTCGAACTGCTCAACCCGGACCGCTCCACCGCCTACTCCCCGCTGTTCCAGGTGATGCTGGCCTGGCAGTTCGTGTGGCCGGGCATCGAGATGCCCGGCCTGCGGGTCACACCGGTCCCGACCGGTACCGNCACCGCCAAGTTCGATCTGTTCTTCAACATCGTTCCGCATGCGACCGGGGGCGCGCACGGGCGGTTGGAGTACGCGGCGGAGCTGTTCGACCACGCCACCGCCCAGGCCATCGCGAACCGCTTCGTACGCGTGCTGCGACAGGTGGTCGCGGATCCCGCAGTGCGCGTGGGTGGGGTGAGCGTGCTCACCGACGCCGAGCGGGACCTGCTGGTCGCGAGNGACGAGCCGGCCCGCGAGGGAGCCGCGTCGACGGTGCCGGAACTGCTGCGGGCCCAGGCGTTGCGGACACCGGACGCGACCGCGGTGGTGGCCGGCGACACCATGCTGACCTACCGCGAGCTGGACGTGCGTGCCAGCCGGCTGGCCTCGGTTCTGCGCGAGCGGGGGATCGGGCCGGACGTCCTGGTCGCCGTGGCGTTGCCGCGCTCGGCGGACCTGGTGGTGGCGCTGCTGGGCGTGCTGAGGGCCGGCGGGGCGTACCTGCCGATCGACCCCGCCTACCCGGCCGCGCGCATCGAGCTCCTGCTGACGGCGGGCGAGCCCGCGATGGTGCTGACGAGCGGCGCCGGGGCGGCGGACCTGCCGGCCCACGGCCTGCCGGAGCTGCGGCTGGACGAGCTGCGGCTGGACGAGCCGGGCTTCGCCGAGGCCGGCGCCGCGGCCCAGGGCCCGCACCCACAGCCGGAGAACCTGGCCTACGTGATGTTCACGTCGGGGTCAACCGGCACTCCCCGCGGCGTCGCCGTGACGCACGCCAGTGTGGTCAACGGGGTGCGGGAGCTGCGCCGGGCGGTGGGGGTCGGCCCCGGCTCACGCATGCTCGCCGCGACCTCGGTGAGCTTCGACGTCTCCGTGTTCGAGGTGTTCACCGCGCTCNCCGCGGGCGCGAGCATCGAGATCGTCCGCGACGTGCTCGAACTCGCCGAACGCGACAACTGGTCGGGCAGCACCGTCAGCGCGGTGCCGACGGTGTTCTCGGTCCTGCTGGAGCAGCTCGCCGCCGACGGTNGGCCAGCCCGCCGGCTCGACGTGCAGACCGTGGTGTTCGCCGGGGAACCGCTGTCGACCGACCTGGTCCGACGGCTGCAGGAGGTTCTGCCGCAGNCCCGGGTCGTCAACGCCTACGGGCAGACCGAGAGCTTCTACGCCACGACGTACACGCTCCCGGACCACCCGTCGCTGCTACCCGACCTGGCCGAGGGCGAGGCGACGCCGGTCGGGCGGGCGCTCGCCGGCATGCGCGCCTACGTCCTGGGCCCGGAACTGGCACCCGTGCCGCCCGGCGTGACGGGCGAGCTGTACGTCGGTGGTCTTCTCGCCCGCGGCTACCACCGCGCCGCCGCCGCGACCGCGGCGCGTTTCGTGCCCTGTCCCTTCGGCCCGGCCGGCGCCCGCATGTACCGCACCGGCGACCTGGCCCGGTGGGACCGCGAGGGCCAGCTGACGTACGCGGGGCGTGCCGACACCCAGACGAAGGTCAACGGCATCCGGATCGAGCCGACCGAGATCGAGGCCGTGCTCGCCCGACATCCCGCGGTCGGCCGCGCGGCGGTGGCCGTACGCGAGGACGCCGCCGGCACCCGACGGCTCGTCGGCTACCTGACGCCGGTCGGCACCACCACCGGCGCGGACGCCGGCGCCGACGCTGGGAACGCGGCCGGCAACGGCGACCTGTGGGCCGGCGCGTCGGCGGCGGAGCTGCGGCGGTTCGTGGCCGAGCGCCTGCCGGACTACCTGGTCCCCGCGCTGTTCGTCGTGCTGGACCGGCTGCCGCTGACCGCGAACGGAAAGCTGGACCGGGCGGCGCTGCCGGAGCCGGAGTTCGCCGGCGCCGAGTACCGCGCGCCCCGCGGCGCGGCGGAACAGGTGCTGGCCCAGGTGTACGCCGAAGTGCTCGACACCGAGCGGATCGGCGTGGATGACGACTTCTTCGCCAGCGGCGGGGACAGCATCCGCTCCATCCAGGTGGTCGCCCGGGCGCGGGCCCGCGGCGTCGAGATCACCACCCGGGAGATCTTCGACAACCGCACGGTCGCCCGGCTCGCGGAGCTGGTCGAGGGACGGGCGGAGCAGGAGCGTCCGACGCTCGCGGAGCTGCC
Organism: Frankia sp. AvcI1; assembly: GCF_001420875.1. Classification (NCBI taxonomy): domain Bacteria; kingdom Bacillati; phylum Actinomycetota; class Actinomycetes; order Frankiales; family Frankiaceae; genus Frankia; species Frankia sp. AvcI1. The sequence goes on from NZ_LJFZ01000063.1 coordinate 3,853, forward strand.
GGGCGGCGGCATCGGGTGGGCGCCGCTGCAGCCGACCGCCGCGCACGTCCTCGCCCTCGGCAGCAGCATCAGCCGGTTCTGCATGTCCGGCCTGGTGCGGATGCCCGCGGGCGTGAACCGCGCGAGTCTGGTCGCGACCCTGCGGGCGGTCGTCCAGCGGCACGACGTGCTACGTGCCCGCCTGGATCGGGTCCGGCCGGGTCTGTGGATCGAGCCCGCGGACAGCGTCGACGTCGACGCCCTGCTGAGGGAGGTCCCCGGCGACGCCGAGGCGGCGGCCGAGCTGGACGCAGCCGCCGGCCGGCTGGACCCGGAGAACGGCGTCATGGCGCAGTTTGTGTGGTTCACCGCAGACGCCGACGCGCACGCGGAGGCGCACGCGGACCGGTTGCTGATCGTGCTGCACCATCTCGTCGTCGACGGCGTGTCGTGGCGCATCCTGCTCCCGGACCTGGCCGCTGCCTGGCAGCGGGTTCGGGACGGCCGCGCCCCGGCCGCGACCGCGGTGGGTACCTCCGTGCGCCGGTGGGCGCACGCGCTGGTCGACGAGGCGGCCACCGCGCGGCGGGTGGCGGAACTGCCGGCGTGGCAGGCCGTGGCGCGCGGGAACGAACCGACGCTCGGTGCGCGGGAGCTGGACCGGGCCCGCGATGTCGCCGCCACCGTCGACACGGTGCGGGTCCAGATACCGGCAGCGGTGACGGAAGTCCTGCTGACCACGGTGCCCGCGCTCTTCCGCGGCGGTGTCGACGACGGCCTGCTCGCCGGGTTGGCCCTGGCGCTGGCTTGCTGGCGCCGGTCTCGGGGCGTCGCCGCGTCCTCGACGCTGGTCCGTCTCGAGGGGCACGGCCGCGACGAGCAGATGGTGCCGGGCGCGGACCTGGCCAGCACGATCGGCTGGTTCACCGCGATGTACCCGGTGCGCCTCGACCTCGCCGGCATCGACGTCGCGCAGGCCCTCGCCGGCGGCCCGGCCGCCGGCGCGGCGATCAAGGCGGTCAAGGAGCAGGTACGCGCGGTGCCCGCAGGCGGAATCGGTTACGGCCTGCTGCGCCACCTCAACCCCGACACGGCCGCCGTGCTGGCGGGGGAGCCCGAACCGCAGATCGGCTTCAACTACCTGGGCCGGACCTCCGCCGCGGACGTCCCCGCGGACCTGCGCTCCCTGGGCTGGTCACCGGACACGACCCACCCCGACCTGATCGCCGCGCCCGACGGGGACATGCCGGTGCTGTCCGCGTTGGAGATCAACGCGGTGGCGACCACCNCCCCCGCCGGCAGTGAACTGACGGCCTACTTCGGCTTCCCCACCGGCGTGCTCTCCCGGGACGAGGTGACCGAGCTCGCCGGGCTGTGGGTGGACGCGCTGGGCGCCCTGGCTCGGCACGCCGCGACCCCCGACGCGGGTGGGCTGACGCCGACGGACGTGCCTCTGGTCAGCCTGGACCAGCGGGAGATCGACACCTGGGAGAGCCGCTTCGGCCGGCTGGCCGCGGTGTGGCCGGTGACCCCGGCACAGTCGGGGATTCTCTTCCACGTTCTCCTGGCCGGCGGGTCGTTCGACCCGTACCACATCCAGCTGGTGTTCCACCTGGCCGGCAAGGTCGACCCGGCGCGGATGCACCGGGCCGGGCAGGCGCTGCTGGACCGCCATCCGAGCCTGCGCGCGGCGTTCGTCCGGCGGCCGGACGGCGACGTCGTGCAGGTCGTGCCGGAGACGGTGGTGCTGCCCTGGCAGTACCTCGACCTGACCGAGGCCGACCCGGCGAGCCAGAAGGAGACGTTCGCGCGCTTCCTGGCGCAGGACCAGACCACCCACTTCGACGCGGATGACCCNCCGCTGTTCCGGCTGGCGCTCGCGGTCCTCGACCCGGAGCGACCCGAGCTCGTGCTGACCGCCCACCACGTCCTGTACGACGGCTGGTCGACCCCCCTGCTCATGCGGGACCTGCTGCTGCTCTACGCCGCCGACGGCGACCCGTCGGCGTTGCCCGCCACCCGCGACCAGGGCGACTTCTATGCCTGGCTCGGTCGGCAGGACGCGCAGAGCGCGGCCCGGGAGTGGGCGGCGGAGTTCGACGGGTTCGAGACGCCGACGCTGCTCGCGCCCGAGTCCGCCGCCGACACGTCGGACGAGACGGCGGGCGTGGCGGGCGGGGCGGACGACGACGGCGCCCGGGACGAGATCGACGTCGAGCTGGCCGACGACGACGCGCACGCCCTGCGCCGCCTCGCCGCCACCTGGGGCATCACCCTCAACAGCCTGGTCCAGGGCGCCTGGGCGCTCCTGCTCGGCCAGCTCACCGACAGCCAGGACGTGGTGTTCGGCGCCACCGTCTCCGGGCGCCCGCCCGAGCTGTCGCAGGTCGAGTCGATGGTCGGGATGTTCATCAACACCGTGCCCGTGCGGGTCCGGTTCGCACCCGGGGAATCCCTCGCCGAGGTGTTCACCCGACTCGCGCGCCGNCAGGCCGCCCTGGCCGAGCACCACCATCACGGCCTGACGGAGATCANGCGGTCGGTCGGCCTGCAGTCGCTGTTCGACACCCTGGTCGTCTTCGAGTCGTATCCGATCGACCGGGACGCCCTNGACGCCGCCACGGAAGCCGCGGACGGCATCGCCTTCACCGGCCTGCAGCCCTTCGCCGGCAACCACTACCCGCTGTGCCTGCTGGCGGCGGCCGACCCGGAGCTGCAGCTGGTCCTGCAGTACGCGCGCAGCGCCCTCGACGAGGCGACGGTGCGGGGCTACGCGGCCCGGCTCGGCCGCCTCCTGCGGCAGCTGGCGAGCACCCCGGACCTGCTGGTCGCCCAGGTCGACACCCTCGCGCCGGACGAACGCGAACGGCTGCTGACCTGGTTCGACGAGCCGGGTGCCGTGGCCAGCGACGCCACCCTCACCGAGCTCGTCGACGCGCAGGTCGCGCGGACCCCGGACGCCATCGCCCTGGTCGCCGGGGACGAGACGCTGACCTACGCCCAGCTGGACGCCCGGGCCCGGCGGCTCGCCCGCGAGCTGACCGACCGCGGGGTGGGGCCGGAGACCGTGGTGGTCGTGATCCTTCCGCGTACCGCGAACGTGGTCGTGGCCCTGCTGGCCGTGCTGCGGGCGGGTGCCGCCTACCTTCCCGTCCACCCCGGTCACGCCGCCAGCGGCCGGCTGCGGCAGATCCTCGACGGCGCCCGGCCGCACCTGGTGGTGGTTGACGCCGACACCCGCACGCTGTTGCCCTCCGCCGAGATCCCCCGCCTCGTCCTCGACGATGCGCACACGCACCGCGAACCGACGGCCGCGGACCCCGTCCCGGCTACCGGCGCCCGGCCGGCGGCCGGCCCCGACAACCTCGCCTACGTCGTGTACACCTCGGGCTCCACTGGCGTGCCCAAGGGCGTGGGGATCACCCAGCGCACCGTCGTCAACGCCGTGCGGGCTCTGGCCACGCAGGCCGGGATGCGACTCGGACAGCGGGTGCTGCTCGCGGCCTCGGTCGGCTTCGACGTCGCCACCTTCGAGCTGTTCTGCGCGCTCACCACAGGCGGCAGCGTCGAGATCGTGCGCGACGTGCTGTCGCTGGTCGAACGCGACACCTGGGACGTCGACGTGATCTGCTTGGTGCCTTCGGCGCTGGCCGAGCTCGTCGACCAGCTCGGCGGTCGCGTTCGGCCGACGGCCCTCAACATCTCCGGGGAGGTGCTGACCCCCGCTCTGGTGCGGCGGGTGCGCGAGCTCTGGCCGACGGCCCGGCTCATCAACAGCTACGGTCCCAGCGAGACCTTCTACGCCACCGGACATCTGCTCGACCCGGGCCGGTCGTACGCCACCGGTGTGCCCATCGGCGGCCCGTTCCCCGGGCTGCGCGCCTACATCCTCGGCCCGGGCCTCACCCTGCTGCCTGCGGGCACGGCGGGCGAGCTCTACCTGGCCGGAGCCGGTCGTGGCTACCACCGCCGGCCCGCCCTGACCGCGGAACGGTTCGTCGCCGACCCCTACGGCCCGCCCGGCTCCAGGATGTACCGCACCGGTGACCTCGCGCTGCTCACGGCGGACGGCGACCTGCANCACATGGGCCGTATCGACACTCAGGTCAAGATCCGCGGCTACCGCGTCGAGCCGGGCGAGATCGAGGCCGCGCTGACCGCGCATCCCCACCTGCTCCAGGCCGCCGTCGTGGCTCGACGCACCGGCGACACCCACCTGCTGACCGCCTACCTGGTGCCCGCTCCCGGCGAGACCGTCCCGAGCCCCGCCGAGCTGCGTGACCACCTGGGAGAGCGGCTGCCCGACTACATGATTCCCGGCGCCTACGTACCGCTCGACCGGCTGNCCCTGTCGCCCAACGGCAAGCTCGACCACAGGGCGCTGCCCGCACCCGACCTCACGCCCGCCACCGCGTTCCGGGCACCCCGGACAGNCCGCGAGGAGGGCCTGGCACGGGTGTTCGCCGACGTGCTCGGCGTGCCGCGGGTCGGCATCGACGACAGCTTCTTCGCGCTCGGCGGGCACTCCCTGCTCGCCACCCGGCTCATCGGCCGGGCCCGCGCCGAGCTGGGGATCGAGCTACCCATCCGCAAGATCTTCGATCTGCCGACGGTCTCCGCGCTCGCCGCCTGGTCGCAGGAATCGGCCGCGCCGCGTCGCCCCGGTCTCCGCAGAATGCCCGTAGAGGAGTGAGAGCAGTGATTCCGCTGTCGTTTGCGCAACGCCGTATGTGGCTCACGCACCAACTGGAAGGGGGAGCNGAGACCTACAACATCTCGCCGGCGTTCCGGCTGACCGGTCCGCTGGACGCCGACGCCCTCGCCGCGGCGATCCGTGACGTGGTCGACCGGCACGAGATCCTGCGCACCATCTACGTGACGGACGACGACGACGAGCCCGGCCAGCGCATCCTGCCGCTGTCCGAGGCCGAGGTGCGGGTGCCGACCGTCGACGTGGCGCCCGAGGACCTGGCCGACGCCATCGACGAGGTCATCGCCCACCGCTTCGACCTGGCGGTCGAGATCCCGCTGCGGGCCCAGCTGTTTCGCTGCTCCCCACAGGAACACGTCCTGGTCCTCGTCATCCACCACATCGCCTCCGACGGCGTGTCGGGCGCGCCGCTGGCCCGGGACATCGCCCGCGCCTACACCGCCCGCCGGGGTGGCCAGGCTCCGCGGTGGGAGCCACTGCCCGTCCAGTACAAGGACTACGCGCTGTGGCAGCGCGAGCTGCTCGGCGACGCGGCGGATCCGGACAGCCTCGCCGCGACGCAGGTCGAGTACTGGCGCCAGCAGCTGGCTGAGGTGCCGCAGCCGCTGAACCTGCCGCTGGACCGCCCGCGGCCGGTGGAGCGGAACTCGGAGGGCGACACCGTCGACATCCGGGTGGACGCCACGGTCGCGGCCGGACTCCAGCGACTGGCCGACGAGCGCGGCATGACAATGTCGATGGTCATGCAGGCCGCGCTGGCGGTGCTGCTGGCCAGGCTGGGCGCCGGGGACGACGTGACGATCGGCGGTCCGATCGCCGGGCGCACCGACGAGGCGCTGGCCGACCTGGTCGNCTTCTTCGTCAACACCCTCGTGCTGCGGGTGGACCTCTCCGGCGACCCGTCGTTTACCGACCTGCTCGCGCAGGTACGGGAGAAGGCGCTGGCGGGTTACGAACACCAGGACGTGCCGTTCGAAATGCTGGTCGAGCTCATCAATCCTGACCGCTCGGCCGCGTACCAGCCGCTGTTCCAGGTCATGTTCGCCTGGCAGAACTTCGCCAGCCAGGAACTCGAGCTGCCGGGTCTGNGGGTGGAGTTCGAACAGCATCTCACCTCGACCGCGCTGTTCGACCTGTTCTTCAGCATGACCATGGACGACACCGGCGTGCTGCGGGGCGACCTGCAGTACTCGACGCAGCTTTTCGACCGGGTGACGGCGGAGGGGATCGCGGCTCGGTTGGTGCGGGTGTTGGAGGCGTTGGTTGTTGATCCTGGTGTGCGGGTGGGTGCGGTGGATGTGCTGGGGGCTGGGGAGTGGGAGTGGTTGGTGGGTGGGGTTAATGAGACGGGTCGTGGGGTGGTGGGGGGGACGTTGCCGGACGTGTTTGAGGCGCGGGTGGCGTCGGCTCCGGATCGGGTGGCGGTTGTTGGTGAGGGTGTGCGGTTGAGTTATGGGGAGTTGGATCGGCGGGCGAATCAGTTGGCGCATTGGTTGGTGGAGCGGGGTGCGGGTCCGGATCGGGTGGTGGCGGTTCGGGTTCCTCGTTCGGTGGATTTGGT
>NZ_LJFZ01000064.1:0-7949 GCF_001420875.1 Frankia sp. AvcI1
GGGATGGTGTCAAGGAGGTGGTGGAGTTGGGTGGGGTTGGTGGTGTCGGTGGCGGTGATGGTGATGGTGGCGCCGAGGTTTTCGAGTTCGGTGCGTAGTGCGGTGGCGTGGGGGTGGTGGGGGCCGGTGCGGCTGGTGAGGTGGAGGTGGCGGGTGTGGTGGTGGGTGATGAGGTGGNGGNCGAGGNGGTGGGCGAGGGTGCCGAGNCCGCCGGTGATGAGGANGGTGCCGTCGGGGTCGAGGTTCCAGCCCGCCGGATCCGCCGGGTCGACGGCGGTGTCGCGCTGAGCGTCGGCGGTCCCGGCGCGGTCGGGGCTGGGCGCCGGTGAGCCGGCGGAGCCCGCGGCCGGGACGGGGGTGAGCCGCGGGGTGTGGGCGCTGCCGTGGCGCAGGGCGAGGTGCGGCTCCTGCGCGGCCAGCGCGGCGAGGACCGTCGCCGGGAGGCTCGCGTGGCTGGCCGGATCGCCGTCGAGGTCGACGTGCAGGACCCGGCCGGGGTGCTCGGCGACGGCGGTGCGCAGCAGACCGGTCAGGGGCGCGCTGGTCAGGTCGAGGGCCTCGCCGGCGACGCTGACCGCGCCGGAGGTGACCACGGCGAGGGTGCTGCCGGGCCGGTCGGTGCGCAGCCAGTCCTGCAGGAGCGGCAGGACGGCGGCGGCCGTGGCCTTGGCCAACGCCGGGGTGGCGCCGTCCGCGACGCCGTCCGCGACGCCGACCGTCTCCGCCTCGCCCGACCCGGCGGCCGACAGCGTGGGTACGCGGACGAGCACCACCTGCGGGGTGTCCGCGTCCGCCGCGTCGGGTCCGTCCGCCGCGTCGGGCCCGTTCGCCGCCTGGGGTGTGTCTGCCGCGCGGGGTGTGTCTGCCGCGCGGGGTGCGTCGGCCGCGGCGGCGACCAGCGCCGCGAAGTCCGCGACCGTCCGCGTCTCGATGCCGGCCGCGGTCAGGGCCGTGACCAGGTCGTCGGCGTCCTCGCCCAACACCGCCCAGGGACCCGCGGCCGAGCCGGGGCCGCTGACCTCCAGTTCCGGCCAGGTCACCTCGTACAGCAGATCCGCGCGTCCGGCCTCGCGCCGCGCCGCGGCGACCTGCTCGGCCGACACCAGCCGGGAGACCAGCGAGTCGACGGTGATGACGGGGGCGCCGGCGGGGTCGGTGGCGTGCAGGGAGATCTCGTCGGTGCCGTGGACGGCGACGTGGACGCGCAGGCTGGTGGCGCCGGTGGCGTGCAGGCGCACGCCGTTCCAGGCGTACGGCAGCCGGCTGTGGCCCGCCGGAGTGTCCGGCAGCCGGTGCAGCGCCGCGGCGTGGAAGGCGGNGTCGAGCAGCGCGGGATGCACCCCGAAGGCGCCGTGGGGCGAGTGATCGGCCTGCGGCTCCGGCAGGGTGACCTCGGCGTAGAGGTGGTCGCCTTCGCGCCAGGCGGCACGCAGACCCTGGAAGGCGGCCCCGTAGCCAAGCCCGGACGCGGCCAGCTTGGCGTAACCGTCGGTGAGGTCCACCGCAATCGCCTCGGCCGGTGGCCATGCGTCCGGCGATCCGGCGTCCGGCGATCCGGCGTCCGGCGATCCGGCGTCCGGCGATCCGGCGTCCGGCGATCCGGCGTCCGGCGATCCGGCGTTCGGCGATTGGGCGTTCGGCGATTGGGCGTCCTGCCCCGTCACGTCCTGGTCGGCCGGGCCCGTCGACCCCCTGCCGGAGACGAGCGTGCCGCTGGCGTGTCGGGTCCAGTCGGCGTCGTCGGCAGCGCCGCCGTCCGCCTCGGCCTGCGGCCGGGAGTGAATGGTGACGGGGCGGCGGCCGTCGTCGTCGGCGGCGGCGACGGTCACCTGGATGACGACGGCGCCGCGCTCGGGCAGGACGAGCGGCGCCTCGACGACGAGCTCGTCCAGCAGGTCGGCCCCGAAGCCGTCGCCGGCGTGCAGCGCCAGCTCGACGAAGGCGGTACCGGGCACGACGACGCTGCCCTGCACGAGGTGGTCGGCGAGCCACGGCTGGGTCGCCGCCGCGAGCCGTCCGGTGTGCACGACGGTGTCGTCGGTGGCGAGCCGGACGACGGCGCCGAGCAGCGGATGCCCGGCCGAGCGCAGGCCGGCCCCGGAGAGGTCACCGGGAGCGTCGGNCGAGCCTTCCAGCCAGTACCGCCGGCGCTGGAAGGGGTACGTGGGGAGGGTGGCCGCGAGGCGGGCCAGGTCGGTGCCGCTGGCGGTGGCGTCTTCGCTGGTGGTGCTGTCGCCGTCGCTGCCAGGACTGGTGCTGTCGGCGGTGGTGCCGCTGGTGCTGGTGCTGCTGGTGACGGGGGGTGTGGCGAGGTGGCCTTCGGTGTGGAGGGTGGCCAGGGCGGTGGTGAGGGTGGTGATGGGGGGCTTCGTGCGGTGGAGGGTGGGGGCGGCGGTGAAACGGGCCCGGTCACTGGTGTCGCTGGTGTCGCTGCCTTCGAGGGTGGTGAGGGTTTGGGTGGTGAGGGTGGTCAGGGTGGTGTCGGGGCCGAGTTCGAGGTAGGTGGTGACGCCGTGGGTGCGGAGGGTGGTGATGCCGTCGGCGTAGCGGACGGCATCCCGGATGTGGCGGGTCCAGTAGTCCGCGGTGGTGTGGTCGCCGTCGACGGCCAGGTCGCCGGTGAGACCGGCGATCAGCGGGATGCTGGGTTGCTGGTAGGTGAGGGCGCCGGTGGTGGTGTGGAAGGAAGCGAGGATCGGATCGGTCAGCGGGCTGTGGAAGGCGTGGCTGACGGTGAGGAATTTGCTGCGGATTCCGCGCTCGGTCGCGAGGGCGGCGATGTGGGCCAGCACGTCGGCGTCGCCGGCGACGACGGTGTTGGTGGGGCTGTTGAGGGCGGCGATGTCGATGCTGGGGTGGTGGGTGATGAGGGTGCGGGTGGTGGGTTCGTCGGTGTGGAGGGTGAGCATGCCGCCGCCGGGTGGAAGGCTGGCGAGCAGGCGGGCGCGGGTGGCGACGAGGCGGGCGGCGTCGTCGAGGGAGAGCACCCCGGCGAGGTGGGCGGCGGTGATCTCGCCGAGGCTGTGGCCGACCAGGTAGTCGGGGACGACGCCGTGGCTGGTCACGAGCCGGTAGAGGGCGGTCTGCAGCGCGAACAGGGTGGGTTGGGTCCAGGCGGTGTGATGAATCGTCGACGCCAGCGGACCGTCGGGATCGGCGTGGAGGACGTCGAACAGGGGCTGTTCAAGGTGGGGATTCAGGGCGTCGGCCGCGTCCTGGAGGGCTCGGCGGTAGACCGGGTGCGTGGTGTACAGCGCGTGGCCCATGCGGGGGTACTGGCTGCCCTGGCCGGAGAGGGCGAAGGCGAGTTTTCCGGTGCCGGCCTGGCCGGTGACCACCGACGGACCGCGGCGACCGTCGGCGAGGTGGTCGAGGCCGGCGAGCAGATCGTCGGTGCTGGTGGCGAGGGCTACGGCACGGTGCGGGAAGACGGTGCGGGTCGCCAGGGCGCGGGCCAGCGTCGGTAGCGGCACGCGATCGGTGCTGCGATCGGTGCTGGGGCCATCGCTGCGGTCGTCGTTGTGGCTGTCGCTGTCGCTGTCGCCGCCGCCGTCGGCGCGCAGGTGGGCGGCGAGGCGACGGGCCTGGTCGCGCAGCGCCTCGGGGCTGCGCGCCGACAGCGGTACCAGCACCGGAAGCGCTTCGGTCGCACCCGCACCGGACGCGGCCGGATCGGCCGGATCGGTCGGATCGGCCGAGACCGTGTTCACGGCGGCCGGGGCCTGTTCGATGATGACGTGGGCGTTGGTGCCGCTGACCCCGAAGGCCGAGACCCCGGCCCGGCGGGGGGCGCCGGTCTCGGGCCAGGCGCGGGCCTCGGTGAGCACCTCGACCCCGCCGACCGACCAGTCCACCTGGGTGGACGGCGCGTCGACGTGCAGGGTCGGCGGGAGCAGGCCCGCGCGGATCGCCTGCACGATCTTGATGACTCCGGCGGCTCCGGCGGCGGCCTGGGTGTGGCCGATGTTCGACTTCACCGAGCCGAGGTAGAGCGGCCGGTCGGCGGGGCGGTTGCGGCCGTAGACGGTCAGCAGCGCATGGGCCTCGATCGGGTCGCCGAGCGCGGTGCCGGTGCCATGGGCCTCGACGGCGTCGACGTCGGCGGGGGTGAGCCGGGCGCCGGCCAGTGCGGCGCGGATGACCCGCTGCTGCGACGGGCCGTTCGGCGCGGTCAGGCCGTTGGAGGCGCCGTCGGAGTTGACCGCGCTGCCGCGGACGAGGGCGAGGATGGGGTGGCCGTGGCGTTGGGCGTCGGAGAGCCGCTCGACGAGCAGGACGCCGGCCCCCTCGCCCCACCCGGTGCCGTCGGCGGCGTCGGCGAAGGCCTTGCACCGCCCGTCGGCGGCCAGGCCCCGCTGGCGGGAGAACTCGACGAAGGCCGCCGGCGAGGCCATCACCGTCACCCCGCTGGCGACGGCGAGGTCGGTCTCGCCGCCCCGCAGTGCCTGCGCGGCCAGGTGCAGGGCGACCAGGGCGGACGAGCAGGCCGTGTCGACGGTGACCGACGGCCCCTCGAAGCCGAACGTGTAGGAGATCCGCCCGGACAGCACGCTGCCGAGCGTCCCCAGCCCGAGGTAGGCCTCCAGCTCCGGCGGCGGCTGGCGCACCNTGTCGCCGTAGTCCTGCCCGTTCGTTCCGGCGAACACCGCGGTGCGGCTGCCGCGCAGGGCCGTCGGGTCGATCCCGGCCTGCTCGAATGCCTCCCAGGTCGTCTCGAGCAGCAGCCGCTGCTGCGGGTCGAGGGCGAGGGCCTCGCGCGGCGAGATGCCGAAGAACTCGGCGTCGAAGCCGGCGGCGTCGGTCAGGAACCCGCCGTGCCTCGTGTACGACTTCCCCGTCGCGTCCGGGTCGGGATCGAACAGCGCCTCGACGTCCCAGCCGCGGTCCGTCGGGAACTCGCCGACCGCGTCCCGGCCCTCGGCGACCAGCTCCCACAGCTCCTGCGCGGAGCCGACCCCGCCCGGAAACCGGCAGGCCATCCCGACGATCGCGATCGGCTCCACCCGAGCGTCCCGCTCGTNCCGCAGTCGCTCACGGGTTTCGTGCAGTTCGGCGGTCACCCGCTTGAGGAGGTACCGAATCTGGTCGTCGCTCATGTTCCACCTTCTTTCGCGATGCGGGGTCAGGAGATCCCGAGGGTCTTGCCGATGAAGTCGATGAGTTCGGCGTCGCTGGCCGCGGACAGCTCGGCCGCGACGGCCGCCCCGTCCGCCGCCGGTCCACCCAGTCGGGTGAGCAGGTCCCGCAGCCGGTCGGCCGCGGCCTCCCGGTCCACATCGGCCACGTCCGCCAGGGCAGACTCCAGCCGGTCGATCTCGGCCAGCACGGCCGGCAGCCCGGCCGGCTCGGCCGGCTCGGCCGGCACCAGTTCGGCGAGCAGGTGGTCGGTCAGCGTCGCGGCCGTCGGGTAGTCGAACACGAGGCTGACCGGCAGCGACAGGCCCGTCTCGGCGATCAGCCGGTTGCGCAGGTTCACCGCGGCGAGGGAGTCGAATCCCTGGTCGCGGAAGCCGCGGTCGACATCGACCGCGTCCGGCGAGGCATGTCCCTGCACGGCGGCGACGTGGTCGCGGACGATCGCGAGCAGCGCCTCCCGGCGGGCGGGCCCGTCGAGCTCGGCCAGCCGGGCCCCCAGCACCGGACCGTCGCCGCCGCCGGTCGCGCCCACCGGTCGGCCCGACCGTTCGGCGCTGGCGCTGCGTTCGGCGGCGACCTCGGGCAGCTCGTGGACGAGGGGATGCGGCCGGCTCCGGTAGAACGCCCGCCAGTCGGCGGCGACGATCGCCAGGTGCGTCTCGTCGCCGGCCAACGCCCGGGCCAGTGCCCGCACGGCCGGCTGCGGGTCCATCGCCAGCAGCCCGTGGCGGCGCAGGATGCGGTCCACGTCCGGTTCGGCGAGTCCCGCGCCCTCCCACTGGCCCCAGGCGATGGAGGTGGCGACCAGCCCGGCGGCGCGCCGATGGGCGGCGAAGGCGTCGAGGAACGCGTTGCCGGGGGCGTAGTTGCCCTGGCCGGTGATCCCCGCGGTCCCGGCGATCGAGGAGAACAGGACGAACGCCGCCAGATCCGCGTCGCGGGTCAGCTCGTGCAGGTTCAGNGCTCCGCCGACCTTCACCCGCAGCACCCGGTCGATCTGCTCCAGGGTCAGCTCCGAGACCAGGCCGTCGTCGAGGACCGCGGCGGTGTGGACGACCGCCCGCAGCGGCAGCTCCACGGGAATCCCGCTGATCACCTCCGCGAGCGCGGCCCGATCCCCCACGTCGACCGCGGCGATCGTGACCCGCGCGCCCAACGCGCGCAGCTGCGCGGCGAGGTCGGCGGCGCCCGGCGCGCGCTCGCCCCGCCGGCTCGTCAGCAGCAGGTGGGCGGCACCCTCCCGGGCCAGCCAGCGGGCGACGTGCCCACCGAGCGCCCCGGTGCCCCCGGTGATGAGGACGGTGCCGCCCGGCGCCCACCCGGCGACCGAGCCCGGCTCCGTCGTTGCCGTGGCCGTCGTGTCTGTGGCCGTCGTCTCCGGGGCCGTCGTCTTCGGGGCCGTCGTCTTCGGGGTTGCCGGGGCTGGCACCAGCCGGCGGGCCAGCAGGCCGCCCCGCCGCAGCGCGAGTTCCGTCTCGCCGTGCCCGGCCCGCAGCGCCGTCGCCAGGAGCAGCTCGACCTCCTCGTCCACCTGCCCGTCGACCTGCTCGGGGAGATCGACGACCCCGCCCCAGCGGCCCGGACGTTCCACGGCGCTGATCGATCCGAGTCCCCACAGCAACGCGTCGGCCGGTCGAGTGACGGGATCCGCCGCCGACGTCGACACGGCGCCGCCGGTGGCGATCCACAACCGGGCGTCGAGCCCGGAGTCGTCCAGCGCCTGCAGCAGGGCGACGGTCCCGGCGATGCCGACAGGTGTGGCCGCGGCCTGCGGATGCGCCGACTCGTCGAGCGCCAGCAGGGACAGCACCCCCGCCACCGCCGGTCCATCCGCGGCGAGCAGGCGGGTCAGCTCGGCGGCCAGGGTGTGGCGATCCGCGGTCGCGGGGACGACCAGCCGGCGCACGGTGGCGCCCGCGCCCTCGAGGGCCCGCGCCGCCACGGCGACCCGGGGATGGTCGACGAACTCCGGCGCGACCACCAGGAGCCAGTCGCCGTCGGCCGCCGCCGGCGCCCCGGTGCTCTCCGGAACCGGGCGCCAGACGATCCGGTACCGCCACGAGTCCGCCTGCGACTCGGTGACCCGGCGCGCCCACCACGAGTTCAGCGCGGGCAGCACGGTGGCCAGCGCGTTCTGGTCCGTCGGGTCGGAGATTCCGAGGGCGTCGGCGAGGGTGGTCGCGTCGGCGTGCTGGACGGCGTCCCAGAAGCCGGTGTCGGCCGCGTCGAGCGGGCTCGCCTGCCGATCCGACCCGGCTGACGCCGTGTCCTCCAGCCAGTAGCGCTGGCGCTGGAAGGGGTAGGTGGGCAGGGCGGCGGCGAGGCGGGCCACGTCGGTGCTGCTGGCGGTGGCGTCTTCGCCGGTGGTGCTGTCGCCGTCGCTGCCAGGGCTGGTGCTGTCTGCGGTGGCGCCGCTGATGCTGCTGATGCTGGGGGGTGTGGGGGTGTGGCCTGCTGCCTGGAGGGTGGCCAGGGCGGTGGCGAGGGTGGTGGTGGGGGGCTTNNTGCGGTGGAGGGTGGGGGTGGCGGTGAAGCGTGGCCGATNACCGCTGCGGTCGAGGGTGGTGAGGGTTTGGGTGGTGAGGGTGGTNAGGGTGGTGTCGGGTCCGAGTTCGAGGTAGGTGGTGACGCCCTGTTCGGACAGGGTGGTGGTGCCGTGGGTGTAGCGGACGGTGTGGCGGATGTGGCGGGTCCAGTAGTCGGCGGTGGTGTGGTCGCTGTCGGTGGGGAGGGTGCCGGTGAGGCCGGCGATGATCGGGATGGTGGGTTGGTGGTAGGTGAGGGTGGCGGCGGTGGTGTGGAAGGGGGTGAGG
>NZ_LJFZ01000065.1:0-99 GCF_001420875.1 Frankia sp. AvcI1
CCTGAACAACGGCCTGAACGACATGAACAACGGTCTGAACAACGGCCTGAACGACCTGAACAACGGTCTGAACGGTGACCTGAATGACCTGAACAACGG
>NZ_LJFZ01000065.1:4378-6653 GCF_001420875.1 Frankia sp. AvcI1
AGGCCGTGGTCCCGATGCGGTCACCACGCCGGTCGACGGCCCGTCGGACGTCGGAAGATTGTCGCCGGTCGATCAGGTTTCGCCGCGACCGGCGCCGGCGCCGGCCGGTCCTCTCTCGGCCACCTCGCCCGTGATCCCCGTCGACGGGGTTGTTCCTCCGGCGGCGCCCGCCCGCCCACCGAGCCACCAAGCACCCGCGAACTCGCTGGTGGCGCCCGAGTCGGTCGTGGGATCCCTGACGCCTCCAGACCTGAGGGGTCCGATCACGGCCGACGCCTCGCCGCTCATCCAAACCGGACCGGTTCCACCGCGGGCCGGCAACACGGGACCGTCGGGGTCGGCGCTCGGAAGCTGGGCCGTCTCCCAGCCCGATCCTTTGCTCAGCAACATCACCGCACCCGCACCCGCACCCGCTCCACCGGCGTCGCCCCTCGCTCCCGCTCTGTCGACTCCGCCGGCTCTGTCGACCCCGCCGGCTCTGTCGACCCCGCAGGTCCCGCCGGCCGTCGGACCGAACCCGCCCGCCGGACCGCAGCACACGGCTTCGCCTCCGTCGCTGGACAGCCGGCGTGCCGCCTCCCCGGAGACGTCCTCCTTCTCCGATGGAGCTTCCTCGGACGCGCCGGCACCGGCGCTTGCTCCCCCGATCGCCGGCGGCGCTACCGGGCACCTCGTGGGATTGCCACATGNGAGCGGCACCGAGCCGACTGGCGAGGCCTCGGATTCGCCGGCCGCAGACGACCAGTCGTTCACTCCCGCACCGTCGTCGGACTCGCCGCAGTCATCCGCCGCCTCGACGAGCCCGGTGCCGCCGATCACCGGCGATCCGCCGCCGGCCTCGACCGCGGGCCCGGCCTCGACCGCGGGAGGCGACGTGGCCCACCTCGGGACGGTCGACGAGATCCTTCCGGTGCCGCCGGGGCAGAAGAGCGTGCCGGGGGAGCCGGCAAATCCAGTGTCGCTCCACCCCGTGGGCGCTGAGCACGATCTGCTGGACTGGGTACGTCTGAACCTACAGGCCCGCCCGGCGACTCGGGAGATCGGCGACGGCGAGATCCTGCAGGTCTACCGTGATCTGCGGGCCCAGATGGCGAACCGGTCCAGGGTGACGAAGGACCTCGCCGTCGATGTGGCCTCGCTGCTGCGAGGCGAGGAAATCGGACGGCTGCGCGGGGGAGCCCCGGGTTACGCTGCCGAACCGAATCCCGCAACGTGGGCCGATCGGCCCGATTTCACTACTGCGGGAGTGTCCCCCCAGGCCGACCAGTGGCGCGGCGTCCGCCTGGAGCTGGACGTCCCGGAGGGCGTCCGCTCGTTCACCAATACCGATCTGAGNGCGAATCAGCGAGAGAGTCTGGACCGCTTCGCCGAACTGGTTGCCGCCGACGCCGCGCGGCGGGCTCGCGACGGGCTTCCACCGCTGACCGTTCACCTGGAAGGCGGGGGCAACGGCAGACTTGTCGGCTACAGACGCGCGCTCAGAAGCGGACAGCTTCGCGCCGACTCGGCTTGGCGAGTGCTCGCGCCCGCCGTGGCCACCCGTCTGGTGCAGTTGGGCGTACCGCCCAACGTGGTCACCTACCAGACGCACACCCGAGGTGCTCAGCCGACGGGCGCCACGCCTGCGGCACCAGGGCTCGGCTCCGGCGGAGGTCGGTCGAATCCGCCCGCGGAGGTGAGCCAGCAGCACCGTCAGATAGTGGGATGGCTGACCGAGAGCACCGCCGCGACCCCCGCCGTGATTCCCACGGTTGCGCCGCGTGACCCAGAGCCTCAGGCTGACGGGCAGTCCCCCCCGACCGTGGAATCCNCCCCGCCACCCGCCGAGGTACCGGCACCGGTCGATCCCGCTCCGCCCGCGGATTCTGCTCCGCCGGTTGGTGATGGNCATCCGGTTCGTGATCTGGATTTTGAGTTTGCTCCTGCGGTGGCGCCGAAGGGTGTGAAGGACTGGGAGCTTGACGAGGATGGTCGGCTTCGGGTCAACCCGTTGTGGAGCAGGTTGGAGGATTTCTCGCCCAAGCATTTGGAGGGGAGTCCTGCGGGGGCGTTGTGGCAGTTTGCGGTGGGTGNGGACGNCCAGGTTTTCGTGGGTAGCGAGTCGGTGACGTCGATTGTTTCGGCGGCGGAGCTGGATGAGTTGTTCGCCTGGATGTCTCCGCATAGTCCGGAGTTGACGTGGGATCAGTTGGAACATGATCTGATGATGCACGGGCATCCGACGATCGTGGTGGGTTTTGATCCGGTGTCGGGTCGGACGGTGACGGTGCCGGCC
>NZ_LJFZ01000066.1:0-6573 GCF_001420875.1 Frankia sp. AvcI1
GGGACGGTCATGGTGGCGGCGCCGTCGGGGTCGAGGCCGGTGCGGGCGGCGTGGGCGTTGATGCGGTCGGCGGCCTGCTGCTGGGTCCAGCCGCGGGCCTGCCGGTGGGCGGTGCGGGGGCGTAGCCGGTAGCGGCGGGTGAACTCGACGGCGATCTCGTCGTGGCTCATCCCGACCGCGCGCATCCGTTCCCGCAGCGCGTCCTGTTCCACCCGCCGGCTCGGCCTACTCATGACGACGCCGCGCCCCTCTTCCCCGTCACCGTGATCCCCCTTTCCATCCGGGACAGGTCCACGGTAGTCGTGCGATCACGCCTCGGGAAGCAAGAGGGGGCGTGCGACCCGAATTAATGCACCCTGCCGGGGGGTGTTACTCCAGGTCGGAGGGGGTGCGGGGAGCGGAACTGTTTCTTCGGGCTGGCGGGAATGTCCGTCGTCCTTGTCAGGGCGATGGTGGTAGCGGTTCCCCGATGTCTACTCTCAGTGAGGTCTGTTCCTATGATGAGGACCGCCCCCGCGACGGCCGCGCTCCCCGACGCCGCCTTCGACGCCAAGCCCAGATCCGACGCGGCGAGNAAGGGAGAGCGTCGACGAGCGTGCGTCACCCCGGCCGGCGCGGACCGGCTGGCGGCGAGGTCTGCGTGATGACCGCCGACGGCTTCGAGTCCACCGGACATGACGATCCCAACATTGCGAGGATCTACGACTACCTGCTCGGCGGCGCCCACAACTTTGCCGTCGACCGTGACGCCGCAGCGAAGCTGACGCAGGCGTGGCCGCAAATCCAGCAGGCCGCGCGGGTCAATCGGGCGTTCCTGGGCGAGGCGGTGCGCTACCTCGCCGGCCCGGCGGGTATCCGCCAGTTCCTCGACATCGGTTCGGGCATGCCGACGATGGGCAACGTCCACGAGGTCGCCTACGGCGTCGCGCCGGACGCGCGGGTCGCCTACGTCGACAACGACCCGGTCGCCGTCGCGAACAGCCAGATCCTCCTCGCGCGCACGCCCGCCGCGGTCGCCATCGAAGGCGATCTCCACCGTCCCGAGGAGATTCTCCAGCACCCGGACGTCACCGGGCTGCTCGACCTGTCCCAACCGGTCGGGCTTCTGCTGGTCGCGATCCTGCACTTCTTCGACGACGACGCCCACCCGGAACGGTTGATCGGCGCGCTGCGGGACGCGCTCCCCGCGGGCAGCTACCTGGTGCTCACCCATGCCACCGGTGACGGACAGNCCGAGGNCGTCACCGATGCCGCGACGTTGTACCGGCGCACGACGGCGCCGTTCCGGCTGCGGAGCCGGACCGAGGTCCTGCGGTTCTTCGACGACTGTGACCTGATCGAGCCCGGCGTGGTCCTCCTTCCCGGCTGGGCCGACGACCGGCAGCAGTCCCGGACGGCAACGTCCGAGGATCGGCTGCCGATCTACGCCGGTATCGGGCGCATCCGGTGAGCCCNCTGTCCGGCTGTTCGGCGTGCTGGTCGGACGGCGACGTCACCCGCCTTCTCGCCTACGCCGAAGGGCGGATCGCCGCCGCGACCGCCCACCTGTGGCCGCAGGCGCAGGTGGCGTTCGGGCCGATGGTCACGGGAGGCAGTGCGGTGGTGCGCCGGGTGCAGGTCGACGGCGAGACGCTGTGCGCGACGCTGCACCCGAGGGGGGCAACGCTGGCGAGCGTGGTGCGCGGCGACCACGGCGATCTCACCGCGGTGCTGACCGGCGACGACGGGCCGCGGGCCGACAGGACTGACCAGGAGGCCGAGCAGCTCACGGCGCTGGCCGTCTACAGCGGCCTGCGGATCGCGGCACCGGCCGCGACGGCGGACGGGGTGCTGTTCACCCGCTGGGTGACGGGCACGAGCCTGGCCGGCCGGGTCCAGGCCCGGCCGGCGGTGCTGACCGAGCTGCTGATGACGCTGATGGACGACCTCACCGAACTGCACCGCGATCCGGCGGGGCCGCTGCGGCAGGCCGCCGCGCCCACCGGCCCCCGCGCCCTTCCCCGCGTGGTCACCGAGGCGTTGAGCCACCCGACCGACCACCTCCACCCGCAGCCCCCGTACGCCGGCGAGGTCAGCGAGGCCAAGGCACTCACGCGCAGCCTCGCGGCCCGGCTCGCACGGCTCGCCTCCGCGCTGGACCCGGTGCTGCTCGCCCGCGCCGGCGTCGCCTTCGGCGCCCTCACCCCGACCCACGTGCTCTACCCCGCCAGCGCGCCTGGNGCTGTGCTGGTCTCGCCCGCACTCGGCCCTGGCGGGGAACCCGCGGACACCGGAACGCTGCTCGGCCACCTGCACCTGATAGCCCTCGACTGCCCGCCACCGATCCGCTCGGAGATCGTCGAAGGCGTCGAAGCGTGGCTGGCCGGGCGGCTCGCCACCCGTCGCGGTGAATGGCGAGGCTGGCTGGCCGCGGTGCTCACGATCTGGGCCGCCACCGTGTACGACACCGTCGCCACCGCCCTGACGCTGTCCGCCGACGCCCTGCCGCTCGAACCGTTCCTGTCCGGCCTGCCGCGCCGTCCGCTGCCGGCCTTGGCCGGTCTCGATGTTCTGACCCGGACACTGCGCCGCCACGGCGCCGACGCGGCGCTGAACGCCACCCTCAGCGCCCTCGCCGCCGACCCGACCAGCCGCGCCGGTTCCGACCCGGCGCAGACAACCCCACCCCGCTGATCACGCCGTCCCACCCTTGTCTGGAGAAGGCCCGCCCCATGGTCACCACGTCTCCGAGCCGAGTACCGGACACCCGGTCACCGCTCACCTCCCGCGCCGCCCCCGCTCCGCTGCCTGCGGCCTCACTGCTCCTCGCCGCCGGCCGCGCGCCCACGGCCCGGTGATCATAACCGAGCGGCGGATGGACCGGCGCACGCACGACGGGGATCTTCACCCGCCGGACCGTGCCTTCGAGCGGCTTCGCTGCACGGCGGTTCGCCTCCTCGACGCGCACGTCAGGAACGACGGCCGATGCGACAGCTGTGGGTGCGGATGGCCGTGCCGAATCGTGCTCCTCGCCGAAAACAACCTCGCTCTCGTACACGACGTCACTCCCGTGCCGGTTCCGCCCTGCGGCATCGCGGCGCCCGCCGCCGCCGACGAGGGGCACCGGCCGGTCGATCCACCGGCTGCGCCGCTTCCGCACGGCCTTCCTCATGGCCGTCCCCCCGCCGCGCCGTCGACGGACATAGGCAAGCCTTTCGGGCCCGAGAGCCGCCCCGATCCCCCCGCCCGGAGAGCCGTATGACCACCGTCCTCGCCGCCACCCCGTCCACCAAGCCCGCCGCTCCCTCCCACCACCTGCCGCACCGGGTCTGGTACTACCCCACGGACCCCCGCTCCGCGGGCGCCGCCCGCCGCGACCTCGCAGCACAGCTCCACGAGTGGGGGCTCGGCGAGCTGATCGATCCCGCTGTCCTGGTGGTGTCGGAANTGGCCAGCAACGCCCTCATCGCCAGCCTGCGAGCACGAGACCAGCACGGTGACGACGCTGCGGTGTCTCGGGTCGCGGTGNGCCTCACCTACGGCCACCACAACGTGATCGTCGAGGTGTGGGACGGCGTAGCGGACGTTCCGATTCTCCGGGCCGCCGACCCCGACGCGGAGAACGGCCGCGGCCTGCACCTGGTGGCGGCCCTGGCCCGGGACTCGGGCTGCTACCGGGTCCGTGTCCAGGACACCGACGGCGGCCATCGGACGAACGGCAAGGTCGCCTGGGCGATCCTGCCCCACGGCACCTCACCCGCCCGTCCCGTCACGGACACCCCGCCGGACTCGCCGGGCCTGCCACGGCGTAGCCCCGACATGCCTATCAGCGGGAACGCACCGGACCTGGACCCGGACGCCGTCGACCTCGTACTGCTGCAACGGGTGATCGACGGCCTGCGCGCCCTGAACGACTGGACACGTGACGCCACGCCAACCCGATCCGACCGGCCCGCCCTACCGACCTCGAACGGAGAAGCACTCCCATGACCGACGACTTCGCCTGCCCACCCTGGTGCCANCAGTCCGCCGGGCACCTGCACGTGGAGACTGACGGTCCCGGGGACTACCACACCGCCGAGATCGCCCTGATCGACCTGCCGGAGATCCCCGGGCTCCGTGGGGAGACCGCCTTCGCGGTGCGGGTCGAGCAGTACGTCACCGCGGGGGCGGTCTACCAGCCGGTGATCTCCCTCGGCCTCGGCGGCGCCGGCGAACCGGACGACGACGCTTTCACCCTCGACGAGGCCGACATTCTCGCCTCCGCGATCAGCCGCGCAGTCACCGCGGTCCGCAACGCTCGGACCGGCCGCGACCAGGACGACGATGCCCAGGGATAGCGGCCCGACCGGCGCGGTGGCGAAGGTCAGCGCACCGGAGCCGACCTCGCGCAACGCCGGCCAGAACGGTGCACCGCCGCGCTGGCCCCAGAGCAGCAGCCCGCCCCCGGGAGCGATCGGGGCTGGNTTTCCTGCCCGTCGGAATGAATCAGCCGAATCGGGGGTGCGGTGGACGGTGCTTTCGCGGCATTAACCAACCGGAATTTCCGGCTGTACTTCATGGCGAAATGCGTTTCGCATGTGGGTACCTGGATGCAGCGGGTCGCGCAGGACTATCTGGTGCTGCATCTGGGGGGCGGGGGCACGGCGCTGGGGATCACCGTGGCCGTGCAGTTCGCGCCGACAGCGCTGGGCGGCGTCCACGCCAGCGTGTGGGTGGATCGGCTGGCACACCGGCGTCGGGCGATGGCCGCCGAGCAGGTCGCTGNGGCGATGCTGGCGGTGTTCCTCGGCGTGGTGGCGCTGGCTGGGGGTGCGGTGTGGCAGGTGTACCTGCTGGCGGCCGGGCTCGGGGTGAGCACGGTGGTCTCCAATCCATTGCAGCAGTCGTTGTTGGCGGAGATCGTGGATGGACCGTTGCGTTCGTCCGCGGTCGCGCTGAACAGCGCGGCGTTTACCTCCGGGCGAGTGGTCGGGTCCGCGCTCGCCGGGGTCGTGATCGCTGGGCTGGGGGTGGCCGCTGCCTGCTGGGCCAACGCGGTCTCGTTCGCGGCGGTGCTGGTGGCGCTCGCAGCGATGCGCCGCGAGGAGATGTATCCGGCTCCGCCGGTGCCGCGGGTGCCCGGTCAGGCCCGCGCCGGACTCGCCTACCTCACCCAGCGCGGTGATCTCCACGTGCTGTTTACGGTCACCGCGATCGCCAGTGTGCGGCTCATGCCGTTTCAGACGGTGCTCGTGCCGCTGCTGGTGATGGACACCTTCGGGGCGGGTGCGACCGGTCTCGGGATCGCGGGTGCCGCCCTCGCCGCCAGTGCGGTCGTCGGCCAGCTGGCGGCGGGTCGGCGACCGCCCGACGCGTGCGGAGCAGGCAGCACCCGGACGCGTCAGCCGCCAAACCGTCCTCGCGGGCGGGGGCCAGGTCCACGGGGTTGCCGAACCCGATCTATCCTCGTTGTTCGCCTTGGGCCACAGCGGATGCACGGCCCGGGTAGTGATGGCGGACGGAGCGGGGGATGTGGGCGGACAACGAAACAGATGTTGATCTTCTCGGCTTCGACTTTCTGGTGGACGCGCTTGTCGTCGCCCTCACCGAGCCTCGGCTGCTTCCGCTAACGGTCGGCCTCCTCGGGGACTGGGGTTCGGGCAAGAGCAGCCTGATGAAGATCACGCAGCAGGAGCTGTTGGAGATCCGCGCCGGCAACGAGACGCAGTCCTGCTATGCCTGCGTCGAGTTCAGTCCGTGGCAGTACGAGGACTATGACGATGTCAAGGTCGCCCTGATGACGAAGGTCCTCGACGAGGNCAGCCAGAGGACGACCGAGAAGGCGCAGCAGGAGCAGGTGTCCAGGCTGCGTGGTTTCGTCCAGAATCTGGGCCAGTGGGGACGCAAGGGCGGGCGNCTGGCGCTGACTGCCGCGCCGCTCCTGCTCCCGACCGTGCTTCCCGATATCGACCCGACGCTGGCGGAAGGGATGCTGGCAGGGGTAGCGGGCGGGGCCGGGCGGCTCCTGGAAGAGCCGCAGGACGCGACGGGGGAGGACGATGATCGAGGAGGAGCGCGCCTTGATGCTGGCCGTTTTCGTGCCGAGTTCGCGGAGCTCGTCGCATCGTTGGACGGGACGGACGCTGTCGTGGTGTTCATCGACGACCTCGACCGGTGCCTACCGGGAACGGTGGTGGACACGTTCGAGGCGATCCGGCTCTTCCTGAACACNCCGAAGACCNCTTATGTCATCGCGGCGAATCAGGCGGTCGTCGAGTCCGCGATCGACTCGCGGTACCCGCAGCTACAGCAGCCTGGTGGTGGCGGGATCGGTGCGAACTACCTGGAGAAGATGCTCCAGATCAAGGTGGTCATCCCTCCCTTGGCCGCCCCCGAGGCCGACACATACGTGAACCTGCTGCTCGCCGAGCTGCACCTCGATGACGAGCAGTTCACCGCGGTCTTGGGCGAGACTCGTGGACGTCGGGCCGCCGGGGTCTTGCAGGTGGCGTTCAACCTCGGAGTGGCCGGCGAGGTTCTGGGGCGTGTCATGACGACTGTGTAAGCCAGAGGTGGACCAGGATCGATCTACCTTGATCGGGTAGGTCGGAA
>NZ_LJFZ01000067.1:0-7692 GCF_001420875.1 Frankia sp. AvcI1
CCTCACCCGCCACCACCCCCTCAAAGCCTTCGTCCTCTACTCCTCCATCGCCGGCATCACCGGCAACCCCGGCCAAGCCAACTACGCCACCGCCAACACCTTCCTCGACGCCCTCGCCCACCACCGCCGAGCCCACGGACTCCCCGCCACCAGCCTCGCCTGGGGACTCTGGGACGACACCAGCACGCTCACCGAGAACCTCACCGCCGCCGACCGGGCGAGGCTCGGCGCCGGCGGTCTGCGGCCGCTGTCGCCCGCCGACGGCCTCGCCCTGTTCGACGCCGCCGGCACCCTCGACGAGCCGCTGCTCGTCCCCGCCGCCCTCGACCTGGCCGCGATCCGCGCCCAGTCAGCCCAGCGCGGCGTGCCGCCACTGCTGCGCACCCTCGTCCCCCCGGTGCGGCGCGCCGCCGGTGCGGGCATCGGGGTGACTGCCCCCGGCGGTTCGTCGCTCGCCCGCCGGCTCGCCGAGCTGACGCCGGGCGACCGGCCGGCCGAGGCGCTCGCCGCGGTGCGCCGCGAGATCGCCGCGGTGCTCGGGCACGCCACCGTGGACGGCATCGCCGCCGACCGGGCGTTCAGCGCCCTCGGCCTGGACTCGCTGACCGCCGTCGAGCTGCGCAACCGGCTGAACACCGCCACCGGCCTGCGGCTGCCCGCCACCCTCACCTTCGACCATCCCACCCCGGACGCACTGGCCGCACATCTCGTGACGACCCTCGCGGCCGACGACGCCCGTCCAACCGGCACCGGCAACAGCACCGGCATCACGTCCGCCACGCCCGCCGCGACGGACGAGCCGATCGCGATCGTCGGGATGGCCTGCCGCCTGCCGGGCGGCGTCACCACGCCCGAGGAACTGTGGGAGCTGGTCGCCGGCGGCCGGGACGCCATCAGTGAGTTCCCCGTCAACCGCGGCTGGGACGTCGACGACCTGTTCGACCCCGACCCCGACGCCACCGGCAAGACCTACGCCCGCCACGGCGGCTTCCTGCACGACGCCGCCGACTTCGACGCCGAGTTCTTCGGCATCTCACCGCGCGAAGCCCTCGCCACCGACCCCCAGCAACGCCTCCTGCTCGAAACCAGCTGGGAAGCCATCGAACGCGCCGGCATCGACCCCACCACCCTTCGCGGCAGCACCACCGGCGTCTTCGCCGGCGTCATGTACCACGACTACGGCACCCGGCTGCGCGAGGTGCCGCCGGAGCTGGAGGGCTACCTCGGGACCGGCATCGCCGGCAGCGTGGCGTCGGGACGGATCTCCTACACGTTCGGCTTCGAGGGACCGTCGGTCACCATCGACACCGCCTGCTCGTCCTCGCTGGTCGCCCTGCACCTCGCCGCCCAGGCGCTACGCAGCGGCGAGGCCGACCTGGCGCTGGCCGGCGGCGTGGCCGTGATGGCAACGCCCACCGAGTTCATCGAGTTCTCCCGGCAGCGCGGGCTCGCCCGCGACGGGCGGTGCAAGGCCTTCGCCGCCGCCGCCGACGGCGTCGGCTGGGCCGAGGGCGCCACCATGCTCCTCGTCGAACGCCTCTCCGACGCCCAACGCCACGGCCACCCCGTGCTCGCCGTCGTCCGCGGCAGCGCGGTCAACCAGGACGGCGCCTCCAACGGGCTGACCGCGCCGAACGGCCCGGCCCAGCAGCGGGTCATCCGCGCCGCCCTCGCCGCCGCCGGCCTCGGCCCGGCCGACGTCGACGCCGTCGAAGGCCACGGCACCGGCACGCCGCTCGGCGACCCCATCGAGGCCCAGGCCATCGTCGCCACCTACGGCCGCGAGCGGCCCGCCGACCGACCGCTCTGGCTCGGCAGCCTCAAGTCCAACATCGGCCACACCCAGGCCGCCGCCGGCGCCGCCGGCATCATCAAGACCGTCCTGGCCCTCCACCACGGCCTGCTGCCCCGCACCCTGCACGTCGACGCCCCCAGCCCCCACGTCGACTGGGCCGACGGCGCCGTCGCGCTCCTCGCGGAGCCCACCCCCTGGCCCGACACCGACCGCCCGCGCCGCGCCGCCGTCTCCTCCTTCGGCATCAGCGGCACCAACGCCCACGTCATCCTCGAACAACCCCCCACGGCCGCGAACGCCCCCGCCGTCGGTCCGGCTCCGGCCGAGGCGGCCGATCCCCAGACCGCAGCGGGCGATCCGGCGGCCCCGGCAGACGGCCCGCAGGGTGATGGGGGTGCGGTCGAGGCACTTCCGGTGCTGGTGCCGTTGTCCGCGCGCAGCCCCGAGGCGCTACGCGACCAGGCCCGCCGCCTCGCCACCCACCTGCGCACCCACACCACCGATCACACCACCGGCGCCGACGGTGCCGATGACGCTGACGACGCCGGCGCCGGCGCCGGTGCCGGTGCCACCAGCAACGCCGCCCGTGTGCCGCTGCCGGCGCTGGCCCGGGCACTCGCGACGCGCACCGCGTTCCCGCACCGCGCCGTCACCCTCGCCACCAGCACCCCCGAACTGCTCACCGGCCTGGACAGGCTGGCCGACGGCCAGCCCACCCCAGCTGTGATCACCGGCCAGGCCGGGACGGGCAAGCTCGCCTTCACGTTCAGCGGCCAGGGCAGCCAGTACCCCCGCATGGGCCACACCCTCTACGCCACCCNCGGATCTCCTACACGTTCGGCTTCGAGGGACCGTCGGTCACCATCGACACCGCCTGCTCGTCCTCGCTGGTCGCCCTGCACCTCGCCGCCCAGGCACTACGCAGCGGCGAGACCGACCTGGCGCTGGCCGGCGGGGTCGCGCTGATGGCCTCCCCGGCGGCGTTCGTCGAGTTCTCCCGGCAGCGCGGACTGTCCCCCGACGGGCGGTGCAAGGCCTTCGCCGCCGCCGCCGACGGCGTCGGCTGGGCCGAGGGCGCCACCATGCTCCTCGTCGAACGGCTCTCCGACGCCCAACGCCACGGCCACCCCGTCCACGCCGTGATCCGCGGCAGCGCCGTCAACCAGGACGGCGCCTCCAACGGGCTGACCGCCCCGAACGGCCCCTCCCAGCAGCGGGTCATCCGCGCCGCCCTCGCCGCAGCCCACCTGAACCCCGCCGACATCGACGCCCTCGAGGCCCACGGCACCGGCACCCCACTCGGCGACCCCATCGAGGCCCAGGCCATCCTCGCCACCTACGGCCAGAACCGCCCCACCGACCGGCCGCTCTGGCTCGGCAGCCTCAAGTCCAACATCGGCCACACCCAGGCCGCCGCCGGCGCCGCCGGCATCATCAAGACCGTCCTCGCGATCCAGCACGGCACCCTGCCCCAGACCCTGCACATCGACGAACCGAGCCCCCACGTCGACTGGACCGACGGCGACGTCGCGCTCCTCACCGAGCCCACCCCCTGGCCCGACACCGACCGCCCGCGCCGCGCCGCCGTCTCCTCCTTCGGCATCAGCGGTACCAACGCCCACGTCATCATCGAACAGGCACCCGCGGAGCGGAACGTCCTCGCGGCCCGGACGACCGAGCCGACGCCGACCACCGAGCCGACGCGGACGACCGAGCCGACGCCGACCACCGAGCCGACGCGGACGACCGAGCCGACGCCGACCACCGAGCCGACGCGGACGGGCGGCGGCCCGGCGCTGCCGTGGATCCTGTCGGCCCGCACGCCGGACGCGCTGCGGGCGCAGGCGGACCGGCTCGGGGCGTTCGTCCGGTCCGACGCCGGCGCCGGGCTCGACCCGGCGGACGTCGCCGACGCCCTGGTCGCGGCGCGGACCGTCTTCGAGCAGCGGGCCGTGGTGCTCGGCACCGACCGCGACGGCCTGCTGGGCGCGGTGGACGCGCTGGCTGCCGCGACGGCCAGCGCCCGCGTCGTGCGCGGCGCCGCCGACACCACCGCCACCACCGTGTTCGTGTTCCCCGGCCAGGGCAGCCAGTGGGCCGGGATGGCCCGCGAGCTGCTCGCCACCAGCCCGGTCTTCGCCGATCACCTCGACGCCGTCGCCGCCGCCCTGGCTCCGTACGTCGACTGGAACCTGCTCGACGTCCTGCACGAACGGCCCGACGCGCCCACCCTCGACCGGGTCGACGTCGTGCAGCCGACGCTGTTCGCCGTCCTCGTCGCCCTGGCNCGGCTCTGGCAGCACCACGGGGTCCACCCGCAGGCCGTCGTCGGGCACAGCCAGGGCGAGATCGCCGCCGCGCACATCGCCGGCGCCCTCACCCTCGACGACGCCGCCCGCGTGGTCGCCCTGCGCAGCCGGGCCCTGACCGCCATCACCTCGCCGGGCGCGATGGCGTCGATCAACCTGCCGGTCGACGAGATCACGCCGCTGCTGACCCCGGGCCTGTCCGTCGCCGCCGTCAACAGCCCCGCCACGGCGATCGTCGCCGGCGACGAGGCCGAGCTCCATGCGCTGCTCACCGTCGTGCGGGAACGGGGCACCCGGACCCGGGTCCTGCCGGTCACCTACGCCTCGCACTCGCCCCACGTCGAGGCGATCCGGGACGAGCTGCTCACCGCCCTCGNGCCCATCCGCCCCCAGCCGGCCGCCATCCCGATCCTGTCCACCGTCACCGCCGACTGGATCGACCCCACCNCCCTCACCGCCGACTACTGGTACACCAACCTGCGCCAACCCGTCCTGTTCGANNCNGCCACCCGCGCCCTGCTCNANGNCGGCCACGACCTGTTCATCGAGNTCAGCCCCCACCCCGTCCTCACCACCGCCCTCGCCGAAACCCTCGACACCACCCCCGACCTGCCCGGCCCCGTCGCCATCACCGAAACCCTGCGCCGCGACACCGGCGACCTCACCAAGATCCACGCCGCGTTGGCGGAGTCCTGGGTCCGCGGGGCCAGGGTGGACTGGCGGATCGTGCTCGGAGCGTCCGTCACCGATCCCGGCACCGGCAGCCACGCCACCGCCGGCGGCCACGCCACGGCCGGCAGCCACGCCACCGCCGGCAGTCCCGGCGCCGCGGACGGTTCGGCTCGGCGCCGCCGTTGGGTGAGCCTGCCGACGTACGCGTTCCAGCGGCGGCGCTACTGGCTGGATCCCACCCCGGTCCGGCTCGTCGACGGCGAGCTCGTCGCCGACGGGCCCGGCGGCGACGGCACGCTGGCCGGGCTGGCCGCGGCCCCGAGCGGGCCGAGTCTGGCCGAGCGGCTCGCCGGGCTCGCCCCGAGCGAGCGTGACGAGCTACTGCTGACCCTGGTCCGCGCGGAGGCGGCGGTGGTCCTCGGCCACGACAGCCCGGCGACGGTCGGGGCCACCCGGGCGTTCCGCGAGCTGGGCCTCACCTCGCTGACCGCCGTCGACCTGCGCAACCGACTGAACGCGGCGACCGGGCTCACCCTGCCGGCCACGCTCGTGTTCGACTACCCGACCCCCGTGGCGATCGCCGACTTCCTGGCGGGCGAGCTGGGCTCCGCCCAGACGATGGACACCTCCTCGCCGTTGCGCGTCCTGGACCGGTTGGAGGCGGTGCTGGAGGCGACCGGCGGCGACAACGCCGACACCGCCGAGGCGGTGACCCGGCTGCGGGCGCTGGTCGCCCGGTGGGCGGACGTCGTCCCCGCGGACCCGGCCGACGACGACGACCTCGACCTCGACTCCGCCACCGACGACGAGTTGTTCGCCCTGCTGGACGACAACNTCGAGTCCTCCTGACCCCGTCNCAGTTCATCCTGAGGAGCCACCGACCATGTCATCCAACGACGCCAAGCTCCGCGAGTATCTCAAGCGCGCGGTCAGCGATGCCCGGACGGCGCAGAAGCGCCTNCGGGAGGTCGAGTCGAGCCGCCGGGAACCGATCGCGATCGTGGGCATGGCCTGCCGGCTGCCGGGCGGGGTCACCACCCCGGAGGAACTGTGGGAGCTGGTCGCCGACGGCCGGGACGCGATCAGCGAGTTCCCGACGGACCGGGACTGGAACGTCGAGGAGCTGTTCGACCCCGACCCGGACGCGGCGGGAAAGTCCTACACCCGCCACGGCGGCTTCCTGCACGACGCCGCCGACTTCGACGCCGAGTTCTTCGGCATCTCCCCCCGCGAGGCCCTCGCCACCGACCCGCAGCAGCGGCTGCTGCTGGAGACGGCCTGGGAGGCGTTCGAGCGGGCGGGCATCGACCCGACGACGCTGCGGGGCAGCCGGACCGCGGTGTTCGCCGGGATCGCCGGGCAGGACTACGCGGCCCGCCTGCACGAGATACCCGACGAACTGGAGGCGTACATCGGCCTGGGGACGCTCGGCAGCGTGCTGTCCGGGCGGATCTCCTACACGTTCGGCTTCGAGGGGCCGTCGGTCACCGTCGACACGGCCTGCTCGTCGTCCCTGGTCGCCCTGCACCTGGCCAGTCAGGCGCTGCGGGGTGGCGAGGCCGACCTGGCGCTGGCCGGCGGGGTCGCGGTGATGTCGTCGCCGGCGGCGTTCATCGAGTTCTCCCGCCAGCGCGGGCTGTCCCCCGACGGCCGCTGCAAGGCCTTCGCCGATGCCGCCGACGGCACCGGCTGGGCCGAGGGCGTCGGCATCCTGCTCCTGGAGCGACTCTCCGACGCCCGCCGCAACAACCATCCCGTCCTGGCCGTGGTGCGGGGCAGCGCGGTGAACTCCGACGGCGCCTCCAACGGCCTGACCGCGCCGAACGGCCCGTCGCAGCAGCGGGTCATCCGCGCCGCGCTGGCCAGCGCCCGCCTCTCCGCCGCCGACGTCGACGCCGTCGAGGCCCACGGGACCGGCACCCCGCTCGGCGACCCCATCGAGGCCCAGGCCATCCTCGCCACCTACGGCCAGAACCGCCCCACCGACCGGCCGCTGTGGCTCGGCAGTCTCAAGTCCAACATCGGCCACACCCAGGCCGCCGCCGGCGCCGCCGGTGTCATCAAGACCGTCCTGGCCCTCCAGCACGGCCTGCTGCCCCGCACCCTGCACGTCGACGAGCCGTCCACGCAGGTGAACTGGTCGACGGGAGCGGTCGAGCTGCTCACCGAGGCCCGCGCCTGGCCCGAGACCGGCGCCCCCCGCCGGGCCGGCGTCTCGGCGTTCGGCGTCAGCGGCACCAACGCCCACGTCATCATCGAGCAGGCCCCCGTCAAGCAGGCCCCGGCGGACGACGGCGCGCCCGAGGGGAACGTCGACGGCCAGGACGCCACCCCGGCCTCGAACGCCCCCGCCCGGCCTAGCCACGCCGCCCAACCACAGGACGTGGACCGCCAGGGCGCCGACCGACCGGACGGCGCCGAACGACGGCCGGACGCGGAGCCGGAACGGGCCGCCCTGCCGGTGCTGGTGCCGTTGTCCGCGCGCAGCCCGGAGGCGCTACGCGACCAGGCCCGCCGCCTGGCCGTCCACCTGCGCACCCACAACGCCGGCGACCCCGATCGTGCCGGCGACCCCGATCACGCCAACGGCGCCGGTGGAGCCGATCGCGCCGTTGACGCTAACGACGCCGGTGGAGCCGCCCGTGTGCCGCTGCCGGCGCTGGCCCGGGCGCTGGCGACGCGCACCGCGTTCCCGCACCGCGCCGTCACCCTCGCCACCAGCACCCCCGAACTGCTCACCGGCCTGAACCAGCTCGCCGACGGCCACCCGGACTCCCGCGTCATCACCGGCCAAGCCGGCCTGGGCAAGCTCGCCTTCACATTCAGCGGCCAGGGCAGCCAGTACCCCCGCATGGGCCACACCCTCTACGCCACCCACCCCATCTACCGCCAAGCCCTCCACGACACCGCCGACGC
>NZ_LJFZ01000068.1:0-4481 GCF_001420875.1 Frankia sp. AvcI1
GGTGATGGCGTTGCGGGCGGGGGTGTTGCCGCGGACGTTGTTTGTGGAGGAGCCGTCGCCGCGGGTGGAGTGGGTGGGGTCGGGGGTGGCGTTGTTGCGGGAGGAGGTGGGGTGGCCGCAGGGGGGTCGGCCGCGGCGGGTGGGGGNGTCGTCGTTCGGTATCAGTGGGACGAACGCGCACGTCATCCTCGAACAGGCACCCGAGCCGCAGCCGCAGCCGCAGTCGCCGTCGCCGTCGCGCCCCGTCGCCGGCCCTCCGGTGCTGCTGTCCGGCCCCGACCCCGAGGCCCTGCGCCGGCAGGCCCGGGCCCTGGCCGACCACCTTCGGGAGCATCCCGGGCTGACGAGCACGGACGTTGCCGGTTCGCTGCTGTCACGGACCCGGTTCGACCACGGCGCCGCCGTGTTCGCCGAGGACCAGACGACGCTCGTGGAGCGGCTGGCCGGCCTGGCAGACGGGGACGTCGCCGACGCGGTCCTCACCGGGCAGCGGGTCACCGGGCGCACGGTGTTCGTGTTTCCCGGGCAGGGCTCGCAGTGGCCCGAGATGGGCCGGGCGCTGCTGGCGGCGTCCCCGGTGTTCAGAGCGGAGATCGAGGCGTGCGGGCGCGCGTTCGCCGAGCACACCGACTGGTCGCTGCTCGGCGTCCTGCAGGGCGACGCGGGCGCACCGGGACTGGACCGCGTCGATGTCGTACAGCCGGTGCTGTTCGCGGTGATGGTCTCCCTTGCGGCGCTGTGGCGCGAGGGCGGTGTGCGGCCCGACGCGGTCGTCGGTCATTCGCAGGGGGAGATCGNGGCCGCGTACGTCGCCGGCGCACTGACGCTGGCTGATGCGGCCCGCCTGATCACTGTGCGTAGCAAGGCGCTCGTCCGGATCGCGGGTGGCGGCGGCATGATGTCGATCGCGCTCGGCGCCGACGACGTGCGCGAGCTGTTGGCGCGGTCCCCGGGGGACGTCGAGATCGCCGCGCTCAACGGGCCGCGGGCAACCGTCGTGGCCGGTGCCGCCGGTGCGCTCGAGGATCTGCTCGGCCGATGCGAGCAGGCCGGCATCCGGGCCCGCCGAATCCCGGTGGACTACGCCTCGCACACGAGCCATGTGGAGCCGCTGCGGGATCACCTCCGTGAGACCTTCGCCGGGCTGAGCCCGCGGTCCACGCCTGTGGCCTTCTACTCGTCGGTCACCGGCGGCCGGGTCGACACCGCGACCCTGGACCCCGCGTACTGGTACCGCAACCTGCGCCAGCCGGTCCGGTTCGACCCGGCGATCCGGGCGGCGCTGGACGACGGCTGCCACCGGTTCATCGAGGTGAGCCCGCATCCGGTGCTGACCCTCGGGGTCGACGACATCCTCGCGGACCGCGCGGTCGGCGGCGCGGTCGTCGCCACCCTGCGGCGGGATACCGACGGCTCCGCGGCCTTCCGCCGGGCGCTGGCCGCCGCGGATCTGGCGGGTGCGGCCGTGTCCTGGGCACGCCCCATCGCGGTGCGCCCCGAGCTGCCGACGTACGCCTTCGACCGCACCCGCTACTGGCTCACGCCCGTGGTACCCGCCGCGCAGGCGTCACGGCTGGGTCTCACCGTCGGTCGGCACCCGCTGGCCGGCGTGCAGGTCGAGCTCGCCGACGGCGGTGCCGTCCTGACCGGGACCATCGATCTCACCGCCCAGTCGTGGTTGGCCGATCACCGGGTGTTCGGCACCGTGCTGGTGCCCGGCACCGCCTTCGCCGAACTGGCGGCCCACGCCGGCGGCGCCGTCGGCAGCCCCGACGTCGTCGGGATCACCCTGACCGCGCCGCTGGCGCTCACCCCCGAGCGTCCGGTCCAGGTGCAGGTCCGCGTCGGCGGGGCCGGCCCGGACGGGCGGCGCGAACTCGGCGTCTACGCGCGCTCGGGTGCAGACGGCGCATGGAACCGACACGCGAGCGCCGTCGTCGCCGACNCAGCTCCTGTTGCGGAGGGTGAGCGGCCCGGTCACGGGTCGGGTGACCTGGCGGTGTGGCCGCCGGCCGGAGCCGACCCGGTCGATCTGACCGACGTGTACGGCCGGTTGTTCGCCCTGGGATACGACTACGGTCCGGCGTTTCAGGGGCTCACCGCGGCCTGGCGCGTCGGCGACACCGTGTACGCGCAGATCGCGGCGGGCGAGTTGGCCGGCGACTTCGCGGTCCACCCGGCGTTGCTCGACGCGGCGCTGCATCCGGTCGTGGCGGGGCTCGCGGGCATCGGCGCGCAGGAGCCGGGCCGGCCGCTGTTGCCGTTCGCGTTCGAGGGGCTGCGCCTGACCGGGCCGGCGACGGCGTTGCGGATACGCGTCGAGCCGCTCGGCGACAGCCGGGTGCGCTACCTGCTCGCGGACGGTGTCGGGGCGCCGGTGGGCGCGATCGACTCGCTCGCGTTCCGGCCGGTCTCCCACCGGGATCTGGCCCGGGCAGTCTCGGCGCACGCGGTGGAGCCGGCGTACCACGTCGAGTGGACGCGGCCGGGCGCCGTGACCGGATCGGCCGTTGCCACCGCACCGGCCGGCGGGACGGAGCTGGACGCGGTGGTGGTCGCCGGCTCCGGCGATCCACGCCACCTGATCGACCTGACCGGCGACCCCGAGGTCCTGGACGGTGTGGCCGCACTGGTCGCGGCGATCGCGGGTGGGCGGGCCGCGCCAGAAGTGGCGCTGGCGGCGATCGGCGGCTCCGCGGCCGTGGTGGCAGAGGCGCCTGTGGTGGACGACCCGCCTGTGGTGGACGACCCGCCTGTGGTGGACGAGGCGCACGCCCGTGCGCGGGCGGCGCTCGAGCTGCTTCAGCGTTGGCTGGCCGAGCCGGCCCTCACGGGCACCCGGCTCACGATCGTGCTCGCCGCCGACGAGCCGGCATCGGCCACGGTGACCGGGCTGGTGCGGACCGTCGCGGCCGAGCATCCAGGGCGCGTCACGCTGGTCCACGTGGACGCCCCGGCTCCGGTGGCCGTGCTGGTCGCGGTGGACGAGCCGGAGGCGGCCGTGCGCGCGGACGAGCTGCTGGTGCCCCGCCTGGTCCGCGGCACGTTCGAGGACGCCGAGGCCGTGGCGTTCACCGGGACGGTCCTGATCACCGGTGGCACCGGCGCCCTCGGCGGCCTGGTCGCCCGGCGGCTGGCCGGGCAGCCCGAGCCGCCGCACCTGCTGCTTGCCAGCCGTAGCGGCCCGGCCGCAGCGGGTGCGGCCGAGCTGGCCGCCGAGCTGCGCGCGGCGGGAGCCCAGGTGACGGTCGCGGCCTGCGACATCGCCGACCGGGACGAGCTCGCGGCCCTGCTCGCGGACATTCCGGCCGATCGCCCGCTGCGCGGGGTCGTCCACACCGCCGGGGTGCTCGACGACGCCACCGTCGAGGCGATGACCGGGGCCCAGCTCGCGCATGCCCTGCGGCCCAAGGTCGACGCCGCCTGGCACCTGCACGAACTGACCGCCGATCTGGCGCTCGACCACTTCGTGCTGTTCTCCTCCGCGGTCGCCACGGTCGGCGCTCCCGGTCAGGCCAACTACGCCGCGGGCAACACCTTCCTCGACGCGCTGGCGGTCCACCGGCGGTCCCGGGGCCTGCCGGGCACGGCGATCGCGTGGGGGCTGTGGACGCAGGCCAGCGCGATGACCGGTCACCTCGGCGCTGCCGACCGCGCGCGACTGGCCCGCCATGGTGTCGGAGAGGTCGCCGACGAAGGGGCGCTCGCCGTCCTCGACCGACGCACCGAGCCGCACCTCGTCGTGTCCACTCTGGACGAGGCGGTGCTGCGGGCGGAAGCCGTGGCCGGCCGGCTGCGGCCACTGTTCGCGGACCTGGTTCGGGTGCCCGTGGCCGGTCGCGCGGCGGGTGCGGACGCTGGCGCGGGCTGGGCCGGCCGGCTGCGGGCCGAGCGTCCCCGGGACCGGCATCGAGCCGTCGTGGAGCTGCTGCGGGCCCAGGTGGCCGCGGTGCTCGGGCATGACGGCGATGCCGGCCTCGCGGCCGACCGGGCGTTTCGGGACCTGGGTTTCGACTCGCTGACCGCGGTCGAGCTGCGCAACCGGATCAACGCGCTGAGCGGGCTCGGCCTGCCGGCCACGGTGGTGTTCGAGTTCCCCACCATCGACGTTCTCGGTCAGCACGTCCTCGACGAGCTGTTCGGGGCNGAGAAGGCGGTGGTGACGGCTGCTGTGCGGGCGGGTTCGGCTGATCCGGTGGTGATTGTGGGGATGGGGTGCCGTTATCCGGGTGGGGTGGTTTCTCCGGATGATCTGTGGCGGGTGGTGGTGGATGGTCTGGATGTGACGGGTGATTTTCCGGCTGATCGGGGTTGGGATCTGGAGGGTTTGTTTGATCCGGATCCGGAGCGGGTGGGGACGACGTACACGCGTCGGGGTGGTTTTTTGTACGGGGCGGGGGAGTTTGATGCGGGGTTTTTTGGGATGAGTCCGCGGGAGGCGTTGGCGACGGATCCGCAGCAGCGGTTGATGTTGCAGGTGT
>NZ_LJFZ01000069.1:0-4192 GCF_001420875.1 Frankia sp. AvcI1
CAGCTACACCCCGCGTGCGTCACATACAGAATCGCGTTCACGATCTCCCGGCGAGGATGCGCCTCCTTCCGCCCATCCTTCGACACCGGCGGCAGCAACGGCTCCACCAACGCCCACTCCGCGTCGGACAGATCAGAGGGATACGGGTCAGACCGAACCATCACCAGACCGTCCACCACCGACCGCACCACCACGTCGACCTCGACCCAGGCGACCACACTCAGCACACAAACATCAAGATCCCAGACAGCTTCTCAGCGGATGCCGCCCGACCGGACAATGNCGTCCGGCTGCGCAACGAAGGCAGGTGACGGGTCAGGGCGAGACCTGNGAGCACTACGACGAGGGGGCACACCGCGTTCCATCCCAGGGCGTTGTAGGCCCTGATGCCGAGCCAGGAGCCGATGCTGCCGCCAAGCGGAGTGCTCGAAGGAAGCATTCTCCGCCGGGCTCGACCAGCTCGCCCGTGGGCTGAAGAACTTCACCGACTCCCGGAAAGGGAAGCGGAAGGGCCGCCAGGTCGGTTTTCCTCGGTTCAAGAAGCGCGGGAAGGCCCGCGA
The DNA here is from genome assembly GCF_001420875.1 of Frankia sp. AvcI1. Classification (NCBI taxonomy): domain Bacteria; kingdom Bacillati; phylum Actinomycetota; class Actinomycetes; order Frankiales; family Frankiaceae; genus Frankia; species Frankia sp. AvcI1. Next base: position 561 of record NZ_LJFZ01000069.1, read on the forward strand.
TAGCTTCCGGTACACCACCGGGGCCTACGGCCCCGCCGACGACAGGCATGTGAAGCTGCCGCGGATCGGCCGGGTGAAGGTCCACGAGCCGATGGACACGCTCACCGACCGGCTGGCCGACGGGCGGGCACGGCTGCTCGGTGCAACCGTGTCCCCCACGGCGTGCCGCTGGTTCGTGTCGTTCACCGTCGAGGTCGAACTCGCCGTGCCCGCCGGCCCGACCCGCCGCCAGCGCACGGGGGGCACGGTCGGTGTCGACCTCGGCGTGAAGCACCTCGCGGTGTTCTCCACCGGGGAGACGGTGGAGAACNCGAAGCATCTCGCCGGGTCGCTGCGCCGGCTGCGCACCGCGTCGCGCGCCTACGCCCGGTCGAAACCGGGCAGCGCCGGCCGCCGCAAGCACGCGGCCCGGATCGCCCGTATCCACGGCCGGATCGCGCACCAGCGCCGCGACGGGCTGCACAAGCTCACCACCCGGCTGGCACAGAGCCACGAGGTTGTGGTGGTCGAGGACCTGCACGTCGCCGGGATGGTCCGTAACCGGCGGCTCGCCCGCGCGGTGTCCGACACGGGGATGGCCGAGGTCCGCCGCCAGCTCGCCTACAAGACGGCCTGGTACGGGTCGACTCTGATCATCGCGGACCGCTGGTACCCGTCGTCGAAGACCTGTTCCGGCTGTGGCTGGCGAAACCCAAGCCTCCCCCTGTCGGATCGCATGTTCACCTGCCCGTCCTGCGGACTGGTAGCCGACCGCGACCTCAACGCCGCGGTCAATCTGCGTAACCTCGTCGCCGCCAGTACGTCGGAGACGCGAAACGCCCGTGGAGCCGACCGTAAGACCCGCGCNAGCGGGCAGGTGGCTGCGAAACGGGAACCCGGCACGGCCACGGCCGATCAGACCGGGAGTGCCTCNCCGCAAGGTGAGGCGGCATGACCGCCAGCTATTTGGCGCTCTCATGCAACGGTAGTGTCGCGGGCGTGACTCTGGATCGGTGGCGGGATCGGTACGCGCAGCGTGCCCAGGGGATGATCGCGAGCGAGGTTCGGGCGCTGTTCGCGGTCGCATCCCGGCCCGAGATCGTGTCGCTCGCCGGGGGCATGCCGGCGGTCGACGCGCTGCCGCTGGAGACGGTCGCCGCGACCGTGTCGGAGCTGGTGCTGAGCCGGGGGGCGGTGGCGCTGCAGTACGGCTCGGCGCAGGGCGATCCGGGTCTGCGGGCACGGATCTGCGACGTCATGGCGATGGAGGGCATCACCGACGCCCATCCCNACAACGTGGTCGTGACCGCGGGTTCGCAGCAGGCGCTGGACCTGCTCACCCGCGTGTTCGTCGATCCCGGCGACGTCGTCGTCACCGAGGGGCCCACCTACGTCACGGCGATCAACACGTTCGCGGCCTACCAGGCGCGGATCGTGCACGTGCCGATGGACGGCGACGGCCTGTCGCCGAGCGCGCTCGCGCAGACGCTGGAGCGCCTCGCCGCCGAGGGCGCCCGGGTGAAGCTGCTCTACACGGTCCCGACCTTCCAGAATCCCGGCGGGATCACCCTGACGCCGCCGCGGCGGGCCAAGGTGCTGGAGATCTGCCGGCGTGCCGGGGTGCTGGTCGTCGAGGACAACCCGTACGGGCTGCTGTCGTTCACGGGTGAGCCGGTGCGGGCGATGCGCGCCGACGCCCCCGACGACGTGGTGTACCTGGGGTCGTTCTCGAAGACGCTGGCGCCGGGCCTGCGGGTCGGGTGGGCGCTGGCCCCGGCGCCGGTGACGGCCCGGCTCGTGCTGGCCGCGGAGTCGGCGATCCTGTCCCAGTCGATGTTCACCCAGCTGGTGGTCGAACGTTATCTGGCGACCCAGCCGTGGGCGGAACAGGTGAAGGTGTTCCGGGAGATGTACCGGGAGCGTCGCGACGCGATGCTCGACGCCCTGGCCGAGTCGATGCCCGCCGGCGCGACCTGGACCCGGCCGGACGGCGGGTTCTTCGTCTGGGTGACGCTGCCGGGCGGGGTGGACACCAGGGCGATGCTGCCGCGGGCGATCGCCGCCCGGGTCGCCTACGTCCCCGGGGCCGGGTTCTACGCCGACGGGTCGGGTGGCAGCAGCATGCGGCTGTCGTTCTGCTACCCACCACCCGAGCGCATCCGCGACGGGGTCGGCCGGCTGGGCCGGGTCGTGCGGGACGAGCTGGACCTCCGCGACACCTTCGCCGCCCGCCCATGATCCGACCGTCCCTGATCCACCCGTCCCCGATCCGCCCGACACTGATCCGCCCGACACTGTGAAGGACGCGACGTTGACCGATCTGGGCCGTGTGCTGATCCTCGCCGGGGGGCTGTCGCCCGAGCGGGAGGTGTCGCTGNGATCGGGNGGGAGGCTGCGCGACGCGCTGACCCGCATCGGGGTCGAGGCCGAGCTGGCCGACGTCGATGCCGCGACGCTGCCCGNGCTGGCCGCCGACCCGCCCGACGTGGTGTTCCCCGTGCTGCACGGGACGTCGGGTGAGGACGGCACGATCCGGGAGGTCCTGGACCTCTACGACCTGCCCTACGTGGGCGCCGCGCCGCCGGCCTGCCGGGTGGCGTTCGACAAGGCGACGGCGAAGGCGGCCGTCGGCGCCGCCGGGGTGGCGACGCCGGCGGCGGTGACGTTGCCCCGCGAGGCGTTCCACGACCTGGGCGCCGCCGCGCTGATCGAGCGGATCGTGGCCCGGCTCGGGCTGCCGGTCGTGGTGAAGCCCCGCGCGGGCGGGTCGGCGTTCGGGGTCAGCCGGGTCGACGACGCCGGCGGGCTCGCCGAGGCGCTGATGAGCTGCTTCGGCTATCACGACTCGGCCCTGATCGAACGGGCCGTCAGCGGCGTCGAGATCACCGTCGGCGTCGTCGAGGTCGGCGACGGGCCGGTCGCGTTGCCGGCCGTCGAGATCGAGCCGGCCGCGGGGGTGTACGACTACGCCGCCCGTTACACCGCGGGTGCCACCGCGTTCTTCACCCCGGCGCGCCTCGACGACGCGGTGCTGCGCGCCGCCGCCGCGACCGCCGTGACCGCGCACCGCGTGCTGGGCCTGCGCGACCTGTCCCGCACCGACATGATCGTCGACGCGGCCGGCGTCGCGCAGTTCCTGGAGGTCAACGTGGCCCCCGGCATGACCGACACGAGCACCTGGCCGATGGGCCTGCACGCCGCCGGCCTCGACCTCGCCGTCGTCTGCCGCGACCTGGCGGCCCGGGCACGAGACCGCAGCGGCACCCCACGCAGGTGACCGCGGCCACTGCGCGGCGGCGATCCACCGGGGCGTGGCGGTGGAGCATCCNCATGCTCCGTTTCAGCCGCCCAGTTTGACTGCGCGGTGGACGTCGTCGGCGTAGGCCTCGGGCTGTTCCCAGGCTGCGAAGTGGCCNCCGGCAGGGTGTTCCACATAATCGCGGACGTTCAGGAACGCCTGCGCGTAGCTTCGCGGCTCCGGTTTGAGGTCGCGTGGGAACACGGAGAGCACGGTCGGCGTGTCGATCCGGTCGGGGAGGGCGGCCGGTTCGACGTAGGTGGTGAAGGAGGTGCCGATCGTGCCGGTGACCCAGTAGGCGGTGACCCAGGTGAGAAGCTCGTCCGGAGTGAAGGCCGAGTCGTCGGACCAGGAT
>NZ_LJFZ01000070.1:0-3857 GCF_001420875.1 Frankia sp. AvcI1
ACAGACAGCTCGAGGAAGCCCTGATCAGCGGCGCCGACCCCCTGCAGGTCGCCGCCGTCTTCGGTGTCTGTGACGCCACCGCGATCCGCTACGCCGACAACGCACGCCAGCTGCTGACCCGCCCTCACGAGAACGGCCCCTCGGAATCACCGTGAACCCGAGCGCCCGGACCGGCAAACCCGCCTGACCACCACTTGGGTTCGGGCTGAACAACCTTCGGATGGCGTGAACCCACGGACTTTGCGAGNGGGGCGAACAGCANCATATCGGAGTGCACCCTGCGGGCCACCGTCGCGGCCGGCAGCGGGGTGGGTGGCTGGTCGAGTTCGTCGAGGGGGNCTTCCAGCAGGACGACCCGGTCGAGCAGCGCGAGCCCGTGGCGGGCGGTGGCGGCGGTCAGGTCGCCGGTGGGGTCGATCAGCCGGCCGGCGATGCTGTCGCTGCGGGTGATCACGGCCAGTAGGCCGGCGGGACTGACCAGACGGGCCCATGGGACACCTGGCAACCAGCCGGTCCGCGTCGGTTTCACGACAGTGACGACCAGCGGATGTCCCTCGGCGTCGGGCTCCCGACCGGGTGCCGGGTCGAGTCCGGGTCTGGACCCCGCCACTGTGTGGGTTGGGCCGGCGGGCCCGGTACGGACCCGGACGCACCGGTCGAGTCGGGCGACGGCCCAGACGGTGTCCCCGAGCCCGTCGGAGGCGTCGCCCTCGGCGACGTCGCGGCGTGGTCCGGCTTCGTCCTGGGGCGGCGCGGTCAGCAGCAGGACCGGGTCACCGGGCCGGGTATGGGTCACGACGAGCTGTTCCACAGCGGCTNCNAGCCAGCCGGCCGGCGGCCGGCCGGGGCTGGGGGGAGGGCACGGCCAGACGGTCNCCGGCCGGCCCGTGGGGACGACAACGCGGTCGTCGCGGTCAGGGTCGGATACGGGCATCAAGAGGTGTTCCTTTCACGGCGGAGTGTTTTCGCGGCCGTGAAAGGAGACCGTCTGCTGGGCATGTTCCGGACACCAGTCCGGCGACCTTTTTCAAGATTTTTCTCGCTGGGCAGGGCCTAGTCNGACCGGACTATTGATCGCTGGCAGATCGCTGGGCAGCGCTCGGATGGCCCGCTCGAAACNTTTTTCAAGATTTTTCTCGCTGGGGTCATTGTCGGCTGGCCGTGCTGCCAGCTGGGATGCCCAGCGATCTTCCTAGATGTCACAGCGTTGCAGCTCACAGCCCTGCTGTGCAGGCTTGGGCCGCCGCTGGTGTCGGCCCGGCTCCGAGGCTGGCGGGAACACCGAAACAAGATCCCTGGGATTCTGCTGGGCGCCAGCGGGCTCCACTGTGCATTCACTGGGAGATCGCTCTGGCTTTTTGCTGGGCACGGCGTGGCGTCCTTGGAGCTGTCCACATTTCCGTGACAGCGAAGGACGGCAGTAATGCCCGACGAAATGTCTTCACTTCCTCCACGACCGGCCGGCCGGGGTGTGTCCGCGTTGCCGCTGGCGACCTTGCGGGACTGCTTTGGCCTGCTGGTCGCGGGCCCCGCGCCGCTGGCGCTGGACGGCTCGCTGGTGGCGGGTCTGCCGGAGCGGCTGGTGGCGTTGGACGAGCTGCGCGACCGGCTGCTGGCCGTCTCCTGCCCACAGCCCGTCCGCGACGCCGCCTGGGCGGTGGTGATCCGCCGCTCCCGTCGTTACGGCGGCGCGTGGACGGTCGGCGCCGCCGGCATGGCGCTGCCCGCCCTGCGCGCGGTCTGCGCCCGGCTCGGCGGGCACAGCGACCTCGACACCGCCGACATGCAGGCCGAGGTGCTCACCGGGTTCCTCGAAGCGGCGGCCACTGTCCGCCTGGACCTGCCGCGGATCGCGGTGCGCCTGCGGTGGGCGGCTTACCGGGCCGGGCTCGCGTTGACCGTCCAGCAGCGGGAGACCCCTTATCCCGACCCGGACCTGTTCCAGACCGTCGCCGCGGCCGAGGCCGCGTGGTCCGGTCCGGGCCAGGCCGGTCCCGAACAGGTCCTGGCCGATGCGGTCGCGGACGGGGTCCTGACCGACACCGAAGCCGATCTGATCGGCGCGACCCGCCTGGACGAGATGCCGATCAGCGCCTGGGCCGCCCGCCACGCGACGGCGCCCCGCCGGGCCTCCCGGCTGCGGGAGCGGGCCGAGCAACGCCTCGTCGACCACCTCACCGGCCCGGCCGGTGCCAGCCGGGCTCCGCGCCGGCCACATCCACCGGCCGAGCCGCCGCCGGCCCGGCGCGCCGCATCCCCTCGGCCGGCAGGTGCGCTCGCGGAGGTACCGGCATGACCTCGACCGCCGCTCGACCCGAGGCCCGTCCTGCCCGCTGCGCCCTGCTCCGCAGGGCGGTGGTGCTTACGGCGGTGGTGCTCGTGCTCGTCCTCGCTGGCAGCGTGGCGGCCTTCGCCGCGCCACCTGCGCCGGCCCCGGCGGTCGCGCCGGATCTGAAGACGGTCCTGGACAACATCCGCAACTGGATCATGGGGATTCTGGCGCTGCTGGCGACCGTGTTCCTCTCGATCGGCGGCGTGCGCTACCTGATAGCGGGCGGCGAGCCCGGCGAGGTCGGCAAGGCTAAAGATTCCTTCCGCCACGCTGCCTGGGGCTACGGGCTGGCTGCGCTCGCCCCAGTGGTTGTCGAGGTGCTCAAGCAAATAGTCGGGGTGGCATAGATGGACGCCGCCGTCCCGGCACCCGGCGCACTCCCGGGTGGTGCGCCGAGCGTCTCCCGCGTTGCGACGGACCGTCGACCTGGTCGTGCCCGGCGCCGGCGGAGCCGGAGGGTGCGGCTTGCCGGGACGGCGGCGTTCGCGTTCCTGCTGCTCGTCGCCTTTCCCGCGCTGGCCGTCGCCGATCCCNCCCCGGCAACAGTGCCGTCCGCAGCCCTCTCAGGTGGCCGTCCCACGCCGGACCCGCAACCCGGCCCGTCCCCCCAGCCCCCCGCCGACACCACCGGAACCTCCCCGACGTCGCCCGGCTCGCCGGCGGGCAGCCTGCCCTGGGCCGCAGACGTGCCGCCCGCCGGCACCGACACCCCGCCCTCGGACGGACCCGCCGACGGTGCGGGAACCGGAGCGGCTTCTCCGCAGCCTTGTGCGGCAGACGACCAGGACTGCATTCCTCAGCCGACGACTCCACCGCCCCCGACCGCGCACACCACCCCGACCGCGCCGGACACCGGCGGCGACGGGGGCGGCGGTGGCATTGTCGGCTGGATCNCCCGCGGTATCACCAGCGCGATCAACAGTTTTTTCCGGAGCCTGGTGACCGCCGCTCTCAACCCTTTGTTGGACCTGCTGGGCCGCACGCTGCTGACCACACCGAAACCATNGGAGCTGCCGNCCATCGGCGAGCTGTGGACAACCTCGTGGGGCATCGCCGTCGCCGCCTACAGCATCCTCATCATGATCGGCGGTATCACGATCATGATGTTCCAGTCGGTGCAGGCCCGGACGTCCATCAAGGAGATCGCTCCCCGCATTCCCCTAGGGTTCCTGGCCGCGACCCTGTCGCAGTTCCTGGCCGGTAAGGCGATCGAAATCGCGAATCCGTTGCCCNCCGCGATCCTCGGGCAGGGACTCGACCCGGACACGGCCTCCAAACAGTTGCGGAACATCATTCTCGGCGCGATCGCGCCACCGGTCGGGCCCACCGGCGCCACCGGTGTCGTCAACCGAAGCATCTTCGTCATCTTTCTGGGACTGTTTCTCGCTGGCGCGATCGTCGCCTTGCTGTGCACCTATATTGCCCGGGTCACGGTCACCGTGGCGTTGATCGGAGCCGCACCGCTGGCACTCGCGGGACACGCTCTACCGCAGACCGAGAAGGTCGCGTACTGGTGGTGGAAGGC
>NZ_LJFZ01000071.1:0-2460 GCF_001420875.1 Frankia sp. AvcI1
GTGGATGACGGCGGTGAGGGGGTGGGCTGCGGGGATGGTGTCGAGGAGGTGGTGGAGTTGGGTGGGGTTGGTGGTGTCGGTGGCGGTGATGGTGATGGTGGCGCCGAGGTTTTCGAGTTCGGTGCGTAGTGCGGTGGCGTGGGGGTGGTGGGGGCCGGTGCGGCTGGTGAGGTGGAGGTGGCGGGTGTGGTGGTGGGTGATGAGGTGGCGGACGAGGTGGTGGGCGAGGGTGCCGAGNCCGCCGGTGATGAGGANGGTGCCGTCGGGGTCGAGGTTCCAGCCCGCCGGATCCGCCGGATCGGCCGGACCCGCCGGATTCGTCGCGTCGGCCGCGTCGGGCGCGTCGGGCGTGGTGGCCGGGACGAGGCGTGGGGTGTGGGCGGTGCCGCGGCGTAGGGCGAGCTGGTTGTCGCCGGTGGCCTGGGCGGTGGCGACGGCGGCGGGCAGGGCGGTGCGNCTGTCGGGGTCGGCGTCGAGGTCGATGAGCAGGATGCGGTCGGGGTGCTCGTTCTGGGCGGTGCGTACGAGCCCCCACAGCGGGGCGGTGGTGAGGTCGACGTCCTCGCCGGCGACGCTGACCGCGCCCGAGGTGAGGACCACGAGCCGGGTCGCGTCCCACCGCTGCTCGGACAGGTAGGCCCGCAGCAGGTCCACCGCCCGCTCGGTGGCCGCCCGCGCCGCGGCGGGGACGTCCGGGAGATCGGGGGCGCCGGTGGGGCCCGCGAGGTCCCCGGCGTCGGTGCGAAGACCGTCGTGGGCAGGGGGGCCGAGAGGAAGGGCGCCGAGGGACAGGACGACGAGGTCGGGAACGGCCGCGCCGGCCTCGACCGCGACACCGAGGGACGCGAGGTCGGGATGATCCGTCCTGGTGACGCTCGCCCCGAGCTCGGCCGGCACGGCGTCGCCGGAGCCGATGACGGCCCAGTTGGTGGCCCCTGGTCCCGCCGCGGACAGCCGCAGAGGTGGCCAGGTCACCTCGTAGAGCGAGTCCGAACGACGGCGCCGGGCCGCGGCGAGCTGCTCGGCGGAGACGACCCGGGCCAGCAGCGAGTCGACGGTGATGACGGGGGCACCGGCGGGGTCGGCGGCGTGCAGGGAGATCTCGTCGGTGCCGTGGACGGCGACGTGGACGCGCAGGCTGGTGGCGCCGGTGGCGTGCAGGCGCACGCCGTTCCACGCGAACGGCAGCCGGCTGTGGCCAGCGGGCACGTCCGCGAGCCCGTGGAAGACCGACAGGTGGACGGCCGCGTCGAGCAGCGCGGGGTGCACGCCGAAGGCGGCGGCCTGGTGCTGGTCGGTCCCGGCGTCGGGGAGGGTGACCTCGGCGTACAGGTCGTCGCCGGCGCGCCAGGCGGCGTGCAGACCCTGAAAGGCCGGCCCGTAGGCGAGCCCCGAGGCGGCCAGTGCCGGATAGACGTCCCCGACGGGCACCTCCAGCGCGCCCGGCGGCGGCCAGGCGGTCAGCGCTTCGGGCGCGTCGCCGGCGCCTGCTCCCTCGTCGCCGTCGGCGGCGGCGAAGACCCCGCTGGCGTGCCGTGTCCACGCGGCGTCGGGCGAGTCCTGCGGCCGGGAGTGGACGGCGACGGGGCGACGGCCGGTGTCGTCGGCGGCGGTCACGGTGACCTGGATGGCGACGGCGGCGCGCTCGGGCAGGATGAGCGGCGCCTCGAAGACCAGCTCGTCCAGCGCCCCCACCCCGAGGTCGTCGCCGGCCCGCAGCGCCAGCTCGACGAAGGCGGTGCCGGGCACGAGTACGTTGCCCTGCACCGCGTGGTCGGCCAGCCAGGGATGCGTCGCCAGCGAGAGCCGGCCGGAGAACAGCACCCCGTCCTGGTCGGCCAGTCCGATGGCCGCGCCGAGCAGCGGATGGTCCGCGCTGGCGAGGCCCAGCCCGGCGACGCTGTGCCCACCGGTCGACGCCTCCCGCAGCCAGTACCGCTGGCGCTGGAAGGGGTAGGTGGGCAGGGCGGCCGCGAGACGGGCCGGGTCGCCGGCGTCGGCTGCAGAGCTGGCGGGGCTGGTGGAGCTGTGAGGGCTGGTGGAGCTGTCGGGGCTGGTGTCGTCGCCGGTAGCACCCTGCGCGCTGGGGACGGCGCTGCTGATGCTGGGAGGCGTGGGGGTGTGGCCTGCCGCCTGGAGGGTGGCCAGGGCGGTGGCGAGGGTGGTGGTGGGGGGCTTNNTGCGGTGGAGGGTGGGGGTGGCGGTGAAGCGTGGCCGATNACCGCTGCGGTCGAGGGTGGTGAGGGTTTGGGTGGTGAGGGTGGTGAGGGTGGTGTCGGGTCCGAGTTCGAGGTAGGTGGTGACGCCCTGTTCGGACAGGGTGGTGGTGCCGTGGGTGTAGCGGACGGTGTGGCGGATGTGGCGGGTCCAGTAGTCGGCGGTGGTGTGGTCGCTGTCGGTGGGGAGGGTGCCGGTGAGGCCGGCGATGATCGGGATGGTGGGTTGGTGGTAGGTGAGGGT
>NZ_LJFZ01000072.1:0-2153 GCF_001420875.1 Frankia sp. AvcI1
ATTCAACATAGTTCCCTTCAAGAGCGATACCCCTCGAATTGACGCGTCGAATTAATTCCGCGAACCCCAGAGTCCCGCTCAGAAGAACTCGTCAAGAAGGCGATAGAAGGCGATGCGCTGCGAATCGGGAGCGGCGATACCGTAAAGCACGAGGAAGCGGTCAGCCCATTCGCCGCCAAGCTCTTCAGCAATATCACGGGTAGCCAACGCTATGTCCTGATAGCGGTCCGCCACACCCAGCCGGCCACAGTCGATGAATCCAGAAAAGCGGCCATTTTCCACCATGATATTCGGCAAGCAGGCATCGCCATGGGTCACGACGAGATCCTCGCCGTCGGGCATCCGCGCCTTGAGCCTGGCGAACAGTTCGGCTGGCGCGAGCCCCTGATGCTCTTCGTCCAGATCATCCTGATCGACAAGACCGGCTTCCATCCGAGTACGTGCTCGCTCGATGCGATGTTTCGCTTGGTGGTCGAATGGGCAGGTAGCCGGATCAAGCGTATGCAGCCGCCGCATTGCATCAGCCATGATGGATACTTTCTCGGCAGGAGCAAGGTGAGATGACAGGAGATCCTGCCCCGGCACTTCGCCCAATAGCAGCCAGTCCCTTCCCGCTTCAGTGACAACGTCGAGCACAGCTGCGCAAGGAACGCCCGTCGTGGCCAGCCACGATAGCCGCGCTGCCTCGTCTTGGAGTTCATTCAGGGCACCGGACAGGTCGGTCTTGACAAAAAGAACCGGGCGCCCCTGCGCTGACAGCCGGAACACGGCGGCATCAGAGCAGCCGATTGTCTGTTGTGCCCAGTCATAGCCGAATAGCCTCTCCACCCAAGCGGCCGGAGAACCTGCGTGCAATCCATCTTGTTCAATCATGCGAAACGATCCTCATCCTGTCTCTTGATCAGATCTTGATCCCCTGCGCCATCAGATCCTTGGCGGCAAGAAAGCCATCCAGTTTACTTTGCAGGGCTTCCCAACCTTACCAGAGGGCGCCCCAGCTGGCAATTCCGGTTCGCTTGCTGTCCATAAAACCGCCCAGTCTAGCTATCGCCATGTAAGCCCACTGCAAGCTACCTGCTTTCTCTTTGCGCTTGCGTTTTCCCTTGTCCAGATAGCCCAGTAGCTGACATTCATCCGGGGTCAGCACCGTTTCTGCGGACTGGCTTTCTACGTGTTCCGCTTCCTTTAGCAGCCCTTGCGCCCTGAGTGCTTGCGGCAGCGTGAAGCTAGCGGAATTATTCGACGCGTCCTCGGTACCGGGCCCCCCCTCGAGGTCGACGGTATCGATAAGCTTGATATCGAATTCCTGCAGCCCTTAATTAACCCCGAAAAGTGCCACCTGACGTCTAAGAAACCATTATTATCATGACATTAACCTATAAAAATAGGCGTATCACGAGGCCCTTTCGTCTTCAAGAATTCCCATGTCAGCCGTTAAGTGTTCCTGTGTCACTCAAAATTGCTTTGAGAGGCTCTAAGGGCTTCTCAGTGCGTTACATCCCTGGCTTGTTGTCCACAACCGTTAAACCTTAAAAGCTTTAAAAGCCTTATATATTCTTTTTTTTCTTATAAAACTTAAAACCTTAGAGGCTATTTAAGTTGCTGATTTATATTAATTTTATTGTTCAAACATGAGAGCTTAGTACGTGAAACATGAGAGCTTAGTACGTTAGCCATGAGAGCTTAGTACGTTAGCCATGAGGGTTTAGTTCGTTAAACATGAGAGCTTAGTACGTTAAACATGAGAGCTTAGTACGTGAAACATGAGAGCTTAGTACGTACTATCAACAGGTTGAACTGCTGATCTTCAGATCCTCTACGCCGGACGCATCGTGGCCGGATCTGGTTCCGCGCACATTTCCCCGAAAAGTGCCACCTAAATTGTAAGCGTTAATATTTTGTTAAAATTCGCGTTAAATTTTTGTTAAATCAGCTCATTTTTTAACCAATAGGCCGAAATCGGCAAAATCCCTTATAAATCAAAAGAATAGACCGAGATAGGGTTGAGTGTTGTTCCAGTTTGAGATCTGGGAATCATTTGAAGGTTGGTACTATATAAAAATAATATGCATTTAATACTAGCGACGCCATCTATGTGTCAGACCGGGGACTTATCAGCCAACCTGTTAGATCCCGTAGCGCTCGGCGGTTTC
>NZ_LJFZ01000073.1:0-2126 GCF_001420875.1 Frankia sp. AvcI1
GTCGTAAGCGGTTCCTCATCACGGACACCCTCGGGCTGCTGCTCGGCGTGCTCGTGTTGCCAGCCAGTGTCCAGGACCGCGACGGCGGCAGACGAATCATGGTGGATCACTACTTCGATCACTGGCAGTGCCGTCGTTTGTTCGCGGACGGTGGATTCGCCGGACGTTTCGTCGACTGGGCCGGTGAGGTCATGAAGACCAGCGTCGACATCGTCCGGAAGAACCCCNGGCAGCGCGGTTTCGAGGCTCTCCCGAAACGTTGGGTCGTGGAACGAACCTTCTCGTGGATCACCGCGCACCGCCGGCTCGCGCGCATCTCCTTCACCCGACCCGACGTCGTCGCGCAGTCCGGGCAGCGGGCCACCGTCCCCGCCGCCGCGGCCACGTGCACCGTCGAGGAACCGTCCGCCTCCCGCTCCACCAACTCGACCTCGAAACCCGCCAGGCCCAGCAACCCGGCNCCCGTCTCCTGACGATCATTTTCCTAGACAAGAAACGATCTTTACAGGCAGGCGGGTGCGTCCCTTTCCGCACCCCTCGACGGTAACGCTCCGTTACCCATCGCAATCACGGGCCGTCAGCGACCAAACACGGTCTCCAGTCGCCTGCGAAGAGCCGGTAATGATGCGCCGCGGCCGATCACCATGCCGGAAGCTCGCGGACGTCTCCCGGCGAGAGATGTCCGCGTGTCGCGACCCGGACAGAAGCTGGACAGACAAATTCGTCCCTATGCACACTCGCTCGGCAGCGGATTAGTTCGGTGCACCGTTCGACCTTGACCCACGCGGTAGGGGNCTTGGACATGGCTTTGTTCAGGTGGCAGCGCCGGCACGCGCTGATCGGGCTCCTTCTCCTCACGGCATTCCTGGCGCTGGCGCTGCCCGTGGCGCCGGCCCGGGCGGCCGCGCCTGCGGCGCCCGGCAGCGCGACGGNCACCGGCACGTCCGGAAGCACGATCACGGTCGGCATCAAGGAGCTCGACCCGTTCGTCGGCAAGGACGGTGCCGGCCAGAACTCCGGATTCAGCATCGACCTGTGGAACGACATCGCCCGGCGCAACGGCTGGAACACGAAGTTCGTCTGGTACGACAGCGTGCAGCATCTCGTCGACGCGGCCAGGGACAACAAGATCGACGCAGCGATCTCCGGGATTTCGATCACTGCCGACCGGGAGGCGGAAGTCGATTTCTCCTACCCGATGTTCGATGCCGGGCTGCAGATCCTCACCAACGACACCCCCGCCGGGCTCGATGTCTCCCACCAGCTTTCGAACTTCCTCTCCCCCGCCACCGGACGCTATCTCGTGGCGCTGCTGTTCATGCTGGTCCTCGCCGGTGCCATCACCTCGGCCGTGACCAGGAGCAGCAGCAGACAACGCTGGCACCGGCGGATGGGTGACGGGATGTTCCGGGCTGCCGCCATCGGCCTCGCCGGCGACCTGGGCAGTCCGCAGCGGCCGGTCGTAAAAATCGTCACGCTGGCCTGGCTCATCGCCGGGCTCGTGTTCGTCTCCCTGTTCACCGCGTCCATCACGACCCAGCTCACCGTGAAATCCATCCGGACGGGCATCACCGGGGTCTCCGACCTGCCCGGAAAGCGGGTGGTGACCGTCCGCGGCTCCACCGCCGAGAGCTACCTGCGCCGCCACGACATCTCGCCCCGCACCGTGGCGTCGATCGACGCCGCCTACCCGTTGCTGCGAAACAGCGACGCGGACGCCATCGTCTACGATTCACCCGTCCTGCAGCACCACATTGACGTCGCGGCCGGGCAGAAAGAGACCCTCGCGGCGGCGGTCTTCGACCCGGAGGAGTACGGCATCGCCTTCCCCACCGGCAGCACCCTGCGAAAGAAGGTCAATGNCGCCATCCTGCAGATGCACNCTGACGACACCTACAACGAACTCCGCGACCGCTATTTCGACAGCCATTCCTGACACCTCTGAGAAGCTGTTTTAGATCTTGTTCCGGCTACCCTCTGTAGTTGATGGTGTGGTCTGGCCGCTGTGCGCGAGCTGGCGCAGAAGACGCCTCACCATGGTTCGGATCATGGCGAGGCGGATGAAGGTCTCGGAGGTGGCGGGTTTTCTTTCATAGTCGCGCGCGAGCCGGCGGTGCGCGGTGATC
>NZ_LJFZ01000074.1:0-2087 GCF_001420875.1 Frankia sp. AvcI1
ACGCATCATGAACCCTCGCGATCACGCCCTTGTCATGCCAGCGGGCGAAGAAGCCGTAGACCGTCTCCCACGGCGGGAAGTCCCGCGGCAACGACCGCCAGCTACACCCCGCGTGCGTCACATACAGAATCGCGTTCACGATCTCCCGGCGAGGATGCGCCTCCTTCCGCCCATCCTTCGACACCGGCGGCAGCAACGNCTCCACCAACGCCCACTCCNCNTCGGACAGATCAGAGGGATACGGGTCAGACCGAACCATCACCAGACCGTCCACCACCGACCGCACCACCACGTCGACCTCGACCCAGGCGACCACACTCAGCACACAAACATCAAGATCCCAAACAGCTTCTTAGGGCGCTCTGGCCTGTATCGGCTGCGGGGCACTCTATTGCTGCTGGGAGCGGTTCCTGGGCGACCACGGCGTCGCCCTTCGTCGCCTCCGACGGCTTGTTCTGGTACCGGGTTGTCCCGGTGCTGGCGCGGTTCGTCCGCGTTTGCCTGTTCCCGGCCCGGGTCTCCGCTGGCTGTTGGCGCATGAGGTCGATCGCCCGACAGGCAGTTCTCCCGCAGTCAGGTTTGGAGCCAGGTGAGGACGGCCAGGACGCGTCGGTTGTCGTCGGGTTCGGGGAGCAATCCGAGTTTGGTGAGGATGCTGGCGATGTGGCTTTCGATGGTTTTGGGTCCGAGGACGAGGTGGCGGGAGATGGCCATGTTCGATCTGCCTTGGGCCATGAGTGCAAGCACGTCGCGTTCGCGTTCGCTGAGGGCGGTGAGGCGGTCCCGGTTGGCGTGTCGGCGTAGGAGGTAGCTGACGACGTCGGGGTCGAGGACGGTGTCGCCGGAGGCGACTCGTTCGATCGCGTCGACGAGGGTGGCGACGTCGAGGACGCGGTCTTTGAGTAGGTAGCCGAAGCCTTTGGGGTGGGCTTGCGCGAGAGTCGCGGCGTACCGGCTTTCCAGGGACTGGGNCAGCAACAGGATGCCGAGGCTCGCTGACCGTTCGCGGAGGCGGACGGCGGCTTGCGCGCCTTCGTGGGTGTAGGTCGGCGGCATGCGGATGTCTACGAGCGCGACGTCTGGGCGGTGTTCGGCGACTGCGGCTTCGAGGCTGTCGGCGTCGCCGGCCATCGCGCAGGTGTGAATCCCGGCTTCGGCGAGTAGGCGGGCGAGTCCTTCGCGCAGGAGCACGGAATCGTCGGCGATCACGACTCGCATGGCAGCTCCGCGCGGATGGTTGTTCCGGTGCCGGGGTCGGTGTGGACGGTCAGCGACCCNCCGAAGGCTTCGGCTCGGTCGGCGATGCCTCGCAGCCCGGGTCCACTGGGCTGAGCGCCGCCGATGCCGTCGTCGCGGACCTCGACGATCAGCTGCCCGTCTGGGGCTGAGACGTCCACGGCGATGGTGGTCGGGTGGGCGTGTTTGACCGCGTTCGCCATCGCCTCGCAGGCGATGAACCAGGCGNCTGCCTCCAGATCGGGCGGATATCGCCGGTCCGGAGCAGAGATCTTGATGGGTACGGGGGTGCGGGCGGCGACGTCGTCGAGCGCGGCGGCGAGCCCGCCGTCGGCGAGGACCGCGGGGTGCAGGCCGTTGGCCAGTTCGCGGAGCTCGACCACGGCGGCCTGCAGCTGATCGATGCCCGTACTGATGGCTTGGCGTAGCGAGGCTTCGTCGCCGCCCAACTGCACAGCTCGTAGCTGAAGGGCGAGTGCGAGCAGGCGTTGCTGTGCGCCGTCGTGCAGGTTGCGTTCGATGGTGCGGCGCTCGGCGAACTGGGCCGCGGCGATCCGGGTGCGGGACTGGCGTACCTCGACGAGCTGGAGTGCGACCGCGGCGCGCAGGCCTGCGTTGTCGAGTTCGGCGGTCGCCGCCGTTGCCGCGGCGCGGACGAGGCCGGGTTGAGCCCTGCCACGGTCGAACGTCACCCGGGCGATGGGTCGGCCGCGCCGGTATNCCTCGACGGCCGCCATAAAACTGTTGCCGGGGTTGGCTGGCTGTCCGTCTGCGCTGACCCATTGGCGAGGGCGTGTCATGACGACTGTGTAAGCCAGAGGTGGACCAGGATCGATCTACCTTGATCGGGT
>NZ_LJFZ01000075.1:0-1638 GCF_001420875.1 Frankia sp. AvcI1
CGCCTTCGGCACCGGGTGGATCCTGCGTACCGGGCTGCCCGTACACCTCGACGCCACAGTGCGAAGGACCGACCAGCGTCTCCCTCCCGCTGCGACCGTCCCCTCCGGTACGGCGGTCTTCGCCCCGGCGCGCACCTCGATCGCCCTCGGCAAGGACAATCCCGCGGTGCAGGTGTCGTTCTCCCCGGACGGCCGTACGCTGGCTACCGGTCGCTGGAACGGCACAGTTGTGCTCTGGGACGTCACCGACCCGCGGCGTCCGTCCCGAACCGGAATCCTCAGCGGCCACCGCAGCGTGCTCTGGGCGGCGGTGTTCGCTCCGGACGGCCGCATCCTGGCCACCGCCAGCGGCGAGGAGAGCGTGATCCTCTGGGACCTCACCGATCCCGCACACCCGACGCGAATCAGCACCCTGAACATCGAACTCGGCTGGAGATTCAAGGGCGTGCGCACGGTGGTCTTCTCGCCGGACGGCCGCACCCTGGCCATGCCCGGTGACAACCGGACCGTGATCCTCTGGGACCTCACCGATCCCGCACACCCGACCCGTACCACTACTCTCACCGGTCACAAGGGCTGGCGGTCCACGGGCGTACGTGCGATGGCCTTCTCGCCGGACGGCCGCACCCTGGCCGTCGCCGGCGGAAGGATCACGGCTCTCTGGGATGTCAGCGACTCCGCGCACCTGACCGGGACCGCCGTCCTCGCCGGCCACACGAAGCAGGTGACCGACGTGGCGTTCTCCCCGAACGGTTCCACCCTGACGACGGCCAGCGCGGACGCGACGGTGGGACTCTGGGATCTCACCGAGCCACTCCACCCGACAGAGGCCGCGCCACGTGCCGTACTCACCGGCCATACCGGGGCAGTGAGCGCCGTGGCGTTCTCGCCGGACGGCCATACCATGGCGTCCGCCGGCGGCGACACGGCCGTGAATCTGTGGATGGTCGCCGACCCCGCCTATCCCAGCCGCACCGCCATCCTCACCGGCCATACCCAGGTGGTGACCGCCGTGGCCTTCTCACCGGACGGCCGCACCCTGGCGACCGCGGGCATCGACCACCTCGTGCTGTGGCATCTGAGGTGAGGCACCGCAGGTGTGGTTATCCTGCGGCCCGGCCGNGCACGCCGTCCCCNCGCCCCGGGCCGCGGGAAGGAGGTCGGTCTTTCGCAGATGNACCGCCGCGCCGGTGCGACGGGATCGGCATTCGACCCGGAACCTGTTGTCCATCGAGAGCGCGGCCGGCCAGGAGACGATAAGGTCTTCCAGTGTGACAGGCCCGAACCTCGCCGCAGACCTGATGGGCGTGCCTAATGACGTGCGTCCCGCCCTCGCGCCACGTTGATCGTCGACCGTGATCAGGTAGCGGCTGCGCTTCCCGGTTACAGGATCGGGGAAAGACTCGGAGCCGGTGCGTTCGGACTCGTCCTGGCCGGCCGGCACCGTCGGCTGAAGCGTCCGGTGGCCATTAAAATTCTTCCCGGGGGTTCGGAGTACGCGCCGGGGAGTTTCGAGACCGAGGCGCGCCTGCTCGCAGGGATGGATCATCCGCATATCGTGCGGGTCTTCGACTATGTGGAAGCCGACGATCTCCTGCTGATCGTCATGGAACTGTTGGACGGCGGTACGTTGACCCG
>NZ_LJFZ01000076.1:0-1712 GCF_001420875.1 Frankia sp. AvcI1
CCCCCCGCCGACACGCTGCTGATCAACACGGCACGTCGGGCAGACCGGTTGCATTCGATGCCTGGAGCGAAGACCGACGGCAGCAGATCGCTGGAGAGCGCCTCTGGGTCAGTTCCAACTGTGGATCACTCGGTGTACCCGCCGGATGATCCGCGAGGTCTCGATCAGGCCCTCGCGCGGCGGATCCCCACGTCGCCAACGATCACTAAGGATCTGTCGGGACGCCGACACCGACTTGGCGCGGATCTTCCTGAGCAGCTCCGCCGCCGCACTGCCCGCCTTCGCCGGCTCGATGACATTCTCGGTGGCGGCGAGACCTACGATCTTTATCTCGCCGAGTACGAAGCCACGAGCGCCATCGTCCAGAACTCCAGCTACGACGAAGCCACGGGGCGGGCCCTGCTGTCCGTACTCGCCGAACAGGCCCAGCAGGCGGGTTGGGCGGCCTTTGACGCAGGTAACCACACCGAGGCCAGCCGTCTGTACAAGGAGTCGCATGAGCGCGCCGTCGCGGCTGGCGACNCGCCCTTGGCCGGCAATGCGTTGGCCTATCTTGCCTATCAATCCGGCCGAGATGATAGGCGTGCGGCGGTCGGGCTCGCCGTCAGATCATGCCAGGTCGCGGGCACCGACGCGCCCAGCGCGGTCAGAGCGCTGCTCTTCGAGCGTCTCGCCTGGGCCTANGCGATCATTGGCGACGTGCGCGAGACCGAACGAGCCCTCACGACCGCCGAGACGGCCGTTGCCGAGGACAGCGAGGAACCCCAACCGGACTGGGCCGCATGGGTCGACCACAACGAGATATCGATCATGACGGGGCGCTGCTGGGCCGAACTGCGGCGACCTCTTCGCGCTGTGCCCGTGCTGGAGAGAGTTCTGGACAACTTCGATGAGGTCCGCGCACGCGACAAGTCGCTTTACCTCACCTGGCTCGCCGACGCGTACCTTGCTGCCGACGAAGTTGAGCAAGCCGCGAGCGTCGCTGGCCGTGTATTGGATCTTTCCGCTGGCGTGGCATCGGTCCGACCTCGCCAGAGGATCAAGCCGGTTCTTCGTCACCTCGACCCNCACCGGGCGATCCCCCGAGTCCGGGAAACCCTGGATCAGGCGAAAGNGCTCGGGCTCGGCTAGGACTGGCCAGGCTCCGTCGTCTGGGCCACCCAGTCCAGATACGCCTTCGACCCCTCCAGGATCGGTACGGCGATAATTTCCGGATTACTCCATGGATGGTGAGCCAGCAAGTGCGCCTGAAGATCAGAATATCGGTCGGCGCGAGCCTTGAGGAGTAGTTGCCACTCCTCCCCGGACCCGAACTCGCCGTGATGCCAGAACACCGAGACCACCGGGCCGACGATCTGGGCACCCGCGGCGAGACGCGCTCGCACGGCGGACTGCGCCAGCGCCACGGCTGCCTCACGGGTCTCCGTCGCCGTCGACACCTGCACAAAGTCAGTCACATCGAAACAGCCTAGAGGGCCGCCCCGTACCCTGACACGCAGCTGGTCAGCTGGACGTCGCGAACGCTCTGCACCGTTCCTCNGCGACGCCATGAACGAGGGGGACAACGAAAAGCGCCATCCCGTCCTGTTCGATGCGTGACACGGCGGCTACCGTGAAACGGCCAGTTTGGAACGACAGGTGGCGGGTCCCGGACACGAGATCGTGTCCGGGACCGGAGAGGATGTGCGGCGTTGTCATGAGTAGGCCGAGCC
>NZ_LJFZ01000077.1:0-1368 GCF_001420875.1 Frankia sp. AvcI1
GCGGGTCAGTGGTCTCCGGCTTGTCGTGCGGGGTGTGGGTGACCGGCGGCATCGCGGTCATCTTGACCTTGCCGGCCGCGGCGTTGAACTTGTCCATCATGTCCTGGGCCAGACCCACGGACGGCGCGAAGCTGTCCTGCACCTTCTTGGCCCACGCAGCCCGCAGGGCCTGGTCGGCGGCGAACCAGGACGGCTGCCGGAGCACGGCAAAGTCCCCGGTGACGCCACTCCAGTCGGGAAAGCGGATGTACATCTCCCGCCACAGGTCGTACTCGTACTGCCCGAGTTCGCCGCGGATCCGGCCGGTCTCCCACAACCCGTGGGAATGGTTGTAGTTCGGGTCGGTNCCGTAGCTGCTGAACACCGTGGAATCGTCGAACATCTGGACGATCAGCCTGAAGGGGTCCGGCCAGACGCCGGGGGGCCCACCAATCGGAGGCCTCGTCTCCCCCTGACCGTTCTGCCCGTTCCAGTAGGCATTGTCCAGGAAAAGCTGGTTCACGAAGTTCACCGCGCTGGTGACGGCCTCCCCCAGCGGATCGGACCAACTCTTGATCTGGTCGAGGACGCCCTGCACACCGCGCCTGGCTGCATTGACCTGATCCCGGAAGGCCGCGGCCGCCGAGCCGTCGAAATTCTCGACCTTCGTGTCCAGCCGGGAGACGTCATTGTCCAGATCCTCGAAGATGGCCTGGGCCCACTCCCCGACCCGCTGCAGGGCCACATTGACCCCACGCAGCGTGGCCGGATCGAACGGCGTGCGCGGACCGGCGATCTGCGGGATGTCCTTGAACACCGCGGCCCAGGCCGCCCGGACGTCCATCAACGGATTGCTGTCCCCGGTGCCCGCGGGCGTCGGGGAGTTGCGGTTCGCCGACGAGGAGTCGTCCTTCTTCCCGACCCACAGGGTCAACTGCTCCGCGTTACTCATGCTGTCGCTTGACATCCAGCGCCAGAAGGTGATCGCGCCCTGTTTGAACTTGGGCTTCCAGCTTCCCAGGGTGTGGTAGTGCTCCTCCCGCTCCTCGGGAATCAGCCAGGGTGCGCCGCCGGCACCCCCGATGGTGCTCGGCCGCAGGTTGTCGGCGACGCTCTTGCTGGGTGTTCCGTTCGGTTTGGGCGAGTCCCCGTCGCCCGGGCCGGTGGCGAGATTGAGTCCGCCGTCGGCCGCGCCGACGGTATATCCGAGGATGGTCTGGAGGATGTCCTCGATCGGCTGGGCAGCGGCCATCGTCAGCTCCCCTTGCCCTGATCGGTCGGGCCGTCACCCGGCCCCTGGGGCGTCTCCGTGGGGATGAACCCCGAGAACTCCTCTGCCGTCATATCGTTCAGATGCTCGACCGCGTCCGTGTCCTCCAACAGCGACTG